>DASTPZ010000198.1:0-25158 GCA_035761965.1 Flavisolibacter sp.
TTTGCCTGGTTCAGCAACGACGGTCTCACCGAACAGGCCCTGGGCTTCTGGAACCTTCACGACTATGTAACTACCTATGATAATGATACATCCTTGCGGGACAAGGCTCTTCAAAAGAGAATGGACAACCTGATTGCCGAAGAGAAGCTTTCGATAAGTGCATCCGACCAGTCCTATCTCGATACTGAGCTTACCCTCACCCAGCATTTCATACAATACATGCTTAACAATTTTGAGAAGGGTTATGTGAAGCGCAAGGAGATGGAGCGCTTCGTGCCTTTCAAGAAGCAGGATGCCATGTACCTGGCAGATTCGCTGCTGAACAAGAAGCACAAGGACGATAAATATTTCGAAGATATAAATCAGCCCTACGGTCTTTTGAAGCAGCACCTTGCAAAGTATTACGCCATTGCCAAGGCTGGCGGATGGCCCCAGGTAACGACTGCAAAAAAATCGTTTAAAAAAGGAGCTAGCGACCCGGCCATCGCCCTTATAAAGAAAAGACTGCAGATCACCGGTGATATGCCCGGCGCGGACACCACCCAGGTTTTCACCGATACGCTCGAAATGGGTGTAAAGGCCTTTCAGCAAAGAATGGGCTATAAACCCGACGGTGTGATAACGGCCTCGCTTATCAAGGATATGAATGTGCCTGTTAACGAGAGGCTGGAGCAATTGCTGATGAATATGGGCAGGATGCGCTGGATGCAGACTGAGCCCAGCGGGCAGCTCATCGTGGTGAACATACCGGAGTTCGTATTGCATATGTATGAAGGCAAGAACAAAGCCTTCGATATGGTGGTCGTGGTAGGAAAAGAAGGCCACAATACCATGATGTTCAACGGCGACCTTAACCAGGTGGTATTCAGCCCGCATTGGAACATACCCCCGAGCATCGTACGCAACGAGATCCTCCCGGCCATGGCCAGCAATCCCAATTATTTAGCCAGCCAGAATATGGAGCAGACGGGCACAGAGGGCGGTCTGCCAGTGATCAGGCAAAAGCCCGGCCCGAAGAATTCGCTCGGCAGGGTCAAGTTCCTGTTTCCAAACAGCTTTAATATCTATTTCCACGATACACCGGCCAAAAGCCTGTTCGAAAAAGACAAGCGTGCTTACAGCCATGGATGCATCAGGCTGGCCGAACCTGAAAAAATGGCCAATTATCTTTTGCGCAACGATCCAAGCTGGACGCCCGAAAAGATCAGCTCTGCCATGAACAGCGGCAAGGAGCAATTTGTACGGCTGAAGAAAGCGGTCCCGGTCATCATCACCTATTACACAGCCTGGGTGGATGAAGCCGGCCGGCTCAACTTCCGGGACGATGTGTATGACCACGATAAAAAGCTGGGCAGCAAAATGTTTTTATAAGCATTTTATATTTTTAAATCTTTAACAGGATGTTATTCGTAAGTGCAATAAAGACTTATGAATAACATCCATTTTTTTCGCCCGGTCCTTAGCCTGGCCTCCCTGCTTTTTGTATTGGTCTCCTGCGATAAGGACGATGATACACCAGCCGAACCTGTAAGCAGGCTCTATGTATCGAACGCAGATACCGGTCCTTCTATCCAGAACCTTGAAGTTTACAATAATGCGGATGCAGGTTTGTCAAATCCTGTAAAGGTCGCTTCAGGCGCCAGCGATGGGAATGGTGTGGTTTATGATGCCGGAAGAAATATCCTGTTCCAGGCCGGAAGGATGAGCAAAACGATCTTTTATTTCAGCAACGCAGGCATGCTTACTTCGGGCAGCATTCCTTCCGGATCATTCACCGATGCAGGCCTCAGCAGCGCAAGGGATATAGCTTACGATGGTGGTTCCAACACGCTCTTTGTAGCCAATAATACCGATAGTACGCTTCGCATCTACGCTGGCGCATCTTCGGCAACAGGCAATGTATCGGGCAGGGTGGTAAAGCTTTCGGCCCAGCCCTGGGGCATATTCTACGAAAAAGACAATAACCGTTTGCTGGTGCTGATGGACAACGCAGCCATGCGCATAGAGGTTTTCAACAACCCCGCATCTCTTACGGCAGGTCTGGCTACGCCCAATAGCGTGCTTAATATATCCGACCGTCCTAATGGAGGCAAGAGCAGGCTTCATGGACTTACGTATTCATCCAAGCTCGATGTGCTCCTGGTTACGGAGATCGGCGAGGCCGCTGCACCCGCTGTTCCCGATTTAACGAAACCGGCCTTTAACGCAGACGGTGGTATTTACATTATAGAAAATGCCGGCGCCAAGCTCACAGCCGGTGGCAATGTAAGTGCCAACCGCACGATCTATGGCTCCAATACCATGATGGGCAATCCTGTTGATATAGCCTTTGATGACAGGGACAATAAGAGGCTGATCTATATCGCCGAAAAAGCCAATAAAAAGCTGCTGGTATTCAAGCTAAGCGATAATGGCAATGTATCGCCCTCAATTACCACCGATGTTATGACACTTCCGGAGGCCATTTACCTCGATGCGAGGTAGATGACCCTTGGCCCGGGCAGTTTTTTATGCTATTGCGGTTGCCTACATTTGCTGGTTTATATTTCTGCTATGGAACTGGTAGCCGTAAACGATCAAAAGACAGCCCGGGATTTTATTCTTGTCAATGTTGAGATCAACAGGGATAACCCGGCCTATATCCGGCCGCTGGACAAAGATGTGGAGGAGGTATTCGACCAGCGCAAGAACAAGGCCTTTCGTTCAGGAACGGCCATGCGGTGGATATTGAGAGGCAAGGATGGCCGCCTGGTGGGTAGGATCGCCGCCTTCACCAATAAAAAATACCGCAATAAGGGCGATGAGGTCAAAGTAGGAGGAATAGGCTTTTTTGATTGCATCAACGACCAGGCTGCGGCAGATATGCTTTTTGATGTGGCAAGGCACTGGCTGGCGCAGCAAGGTATGGAAGCCATGGATGGGCCGATCAATTTCGGAGAGCGCGACCGTTGGTGGGGCCTGGTGGTAGAAGGCTTTCAGCCCCCGCTCTATTGCATGAACTATAACCCTCCCTATTACCGTTTGCTTTTTGAAAGCTATGGCTTTCAGGCTTTTTTCAACCAGATCTGCTTCGGCAAAAACCCAAAGCAGCAGCTATCACGGAAAGTGCTTGAGCGGGCCGAGATTTTTGAAAAGGATCCAGCCTTCCAGGTCAGGAATATCGATAAGGGATCGATAGAAAAGTTCGCCGCCGATTTTGCCGCCGTTTATAATGCAGCATGGGCCGGGCATGGCGGGCTGAAGGAACTGAAGAAGGAACAGGTGACGATCATGTTCAACAAGATGAAGCCGGTAATGGACGAAAAGGTCATTTGGTTTGCCTATCACGAAGAAAAGCCCATTGGTATTTTCGTGAACCTACCCGATCTCAACCAATGGTTCCGCCATCTCGACGGGCGGTTCGGCCTTCTGCACAAGCTCAAATTCCTCTGGATAAAAAAAACAAAGCCCTGTACCAAGTTCACCGGTATCGTTTTCGGCATTGTGCCTGAGTTCCAGGGCAAGGGCATCGACTCGTTTATCGTAAGCGAGGCTTACAAGACCGTGATCAACCTTAGCTATACCGAGTATGAAATGCAGTGGATCGGCGATTTCAATCCAAAAATGATCAATGTGGCCCAGGGACTGGGGGATGTTTTTCAAAGCCGGAAGCTCACCACCTACCGTTATCTTTTCGACCGAACGATGCCATTCAACCGCCACCCGATACTTGGATGAGGCGTTGAAACATTCAATACCGGTTTTATTAACAATGCTTTTTAAACGGAACAAAACCGCGCCTGGGTTCAACCACAAAAACCTGCTCCGCGGAGGCCGCCAGCTATCAGCTTTTTTAAATAGCTTGCAGCCGGGTTATGGAAAAATTCATTGTTTCAGCGAGAAAATACAGGCCGCAGACCTTTGATACGGTTGTAGGGCAGGATCACATCACCACCACTTTGAGAAACGCGATCAAAAGCGGGCATCTTGCCCATGCTTTTTTATTCTGCGGTCCCAGGGGCGTGGGCAAAACAACCTGCGCGAGGATACTGGCAAAGACCATTAACTGCGAAAACTCGCGCAAGGATGGAGAGGCCTGCAACGAGTGCCATTCCTGCAAGTCGTTCAACGAGGGAACATCGATGAACATCCATGAGCTGGATGCCGCCAGCAATAACTCGGTGGAAGATATCAGGAGCCTTGTAGACCAGGTAAGGTTTGCACCGCAGGCCGGGAAATACAAGGTCTACATCATCGATGAGGTGCACATGCTGTCCTCGTCGGCTTTCAACGCCTTCCTAAAAACGCTCGAGGAGCCCCCACCCTATGCCATCTTTATACTGGCTACCACCGAAAAGCATAAGATACTGCCCACTATCCTGAGCCGCTGCCAGATCTTCGATTTCAAACGCATCACCCTGCAGGACACTGTCGACCACCTGCAATCCATTGCCAACAAGGAACAGATCAGCGCCCAGGACACAGCCCTGCAGCTCATTGCCCAAAAAAGCGAAGGCTGCATGCGCGATGCGCTTAGCATACTCGATAAGATCGTGAGCTTTACCAATGGCGAGGTAACCTATGAGAACACGATCGAACACCTGAACATACTGGATGCAGATTATTATTTCAGGCTTATCGACTGTATGCTGCAGCAGGACCTGGCCGGCGCCATGCTGCTTTACGACAACATCGATAAAAAAGGCTTTGAGGGCGATATGGTACTCAACGGCTTTTCGGAGTTTCTCCGGAACTTGCTCATCTGCAAGGACGAACGGGTGGCCGGCTTGCTGGAAGTGGTGGAGAGCTTCAAGCAGCGCTTTTCTGAAACAGCCAAAAGGACCGACCCCGCTTACCTTATTTCCGCACTCAACATACTGAACGAGGCAGAGATCAACTTCCGGTCGGCCAGGAACAAACGCCTGCACGTGGAGCTGGCGCTCATCAAGCTCTGTTACCTCGAACAGGCACTCCAGCTTACGACTTCTGAAAAGGGAGTTGATAAAAAAAAACTGATTGAATCGGCAAGGGCAGTTCCCTTCAAGACGATCCAGCCCATTTCGGTGCCGGCAAAAAAAGCAATGGCACAGCCAGCCCCTTCCCTGCCAAAGGAAACGGCGGTGCCCGGACCGGCAAAACTGATCATAGAAACAGGTACGCAGGCCAAACCCGCCACACCGCCGCCGGCAACCCAGGCAGCAGCCGGTACCGCAACTGCTTCGGCTGTAAAACCAGCTCCTGCTACCAAAACCAAGCTAGGTTCGCTCGAAGCCTTGCGCCAGAAGATAGAACAGGAGAATTGCGACGATAAGCCGTTGGCAGATCAGGCCCTCGCAATGCCGTCGCTGAAAGCTGCCTGGTCCCGCTATATAGACCAGCTCAAGGCAGAAAAGAACCCGGCCTGGCAAAGCTTTGAAATGGCCGAGCTGGAGATCAGGGATGAGAACTGCTTTGACGCGATCGTGAGCAATAACATCAGCCAGAAATTCCTCGAGTTCGAACGGAACAAGGTATCCGAGTTCCTGATGAAAGAGCTTTGCAACCGCCAGCTCCAGTTTGGTATCGTACTCGTGGAAACACAGCAGGAGATCGACCTTACCGATCTGCCGCTGAGCTCTAAAGAACAATACCTGAAGATCATTGAGCAGTATCCCCTGGTCAAAGAGCTGAGAGAAAGGCTGAAGATGGATCTGGATTTTTGAGACCGCCAGCCCTTAGCCAAGCCATCGCTGTCTGCTATACCTTTTTATGCTTTTTCCGCATGAGGGCGGCTCCGGCAATGAGCATAAGCAGGGAAATACCCAGGAACCCATAGTTCCAGGCTTCCGGCTGATCGGTGATCTCTCTCACATTATGCAATTTCAAAACGTGGTGATCGATGATGCCTTCCACGATATTGAAAATACCCCAGCCGGTCAGCATGCCGCCGGCCAAGAGGTTTCCCGAACGGTCGATATCGGTCCGCCAGAGCAGCTTCCACAGCAGAACAATACCCACCATCGTTACCAGCAGGCTAAAGGCATGGAAGATTCCATCCCAGAACATGTTTACACTTTTTGCCACCAGGGTTGTAGGCGGGAGCCTGTTCGATACCATTTCATGCCATTGCAGGACCTGGTGAAGAACGATGCCATCGATAAAGCCTCCAATGCCGATGCCCAGCACCATGGCAGCGTTGCTTAATGGCACAGGGCTGAACAGCGGGCGGCCCGCGACCCCGGAGAGCCTTTGCCTATGCCGTTTTGAAGCAATGGCTGACAGGAGGGCCACGATAAGGGCCAGCACGATAAAAGCCGACAGCATCGCGGCAAGGTTGGGAAAGAACCGGTCGTTCCAGATGGCTTCGCGTATCTCCCGGTTGCAGGTAATGCACAAGGGCAAAAAAATCATTGTCGGTGTTTAGCAAATCCCCGCAATAAACAAACCAGTAATCCGGCGTCGTTCCGCCCGTCCGGCAAGCGGCAGCTGTCGGCCGGTGGCTTTGAACGAAACTATCAACGCATTTCCCTGTTTTGCTTTAATTTCGGCACTTCAAAAACTAAGGAACAACCATGGCCGAAGTGATACTGATGCCTCGCCTGAGCGATACGATGACAGAAGGTGTTATTGCCGCCTGGCACAAAAAAATCGGAGAGCCCGTTAAGAAAGGTGAATTACTTGCTGAGATTGAGACTGATAAAGCCACCATGGAGCTGGAAAGCTATAAGGATGGTGTGCTGCTTCATATAGGCGCCGACAAAGGCGGAAAGATCCAGGTGAACGACCTCCTGGCCATTATCGGCAATGCGGGTGAGGACATATCCGGCTACACTTCCGGCGGCGCAAAGACAGAAGCGCCGAAGCCGGCCGCCCAGGAAGCGCCAGCTAAAAGCGAAAACAGCGCCCCAGCCTCTCAACCGGCGCCGGCACTTGACCTTGGTAAGATGGAAGAAGTGGTGCTTATGCCACGCCTGAGCGATACGATGACGGAAGGCGTGATCGCCTCCTGGCACAAGAAGGTTGGAGATCCAGTGAAAAAAGGCGAAGTGCTGGCAGATATCGAAACCGATAAGGCGACCATGGAGCTGGAAAGCTATAAGAACGGCACCCTGCTCTACCAGGGAGCACAGCCTGGTGAAAAGATCGCAGTGAACGACCTGCTCTGCATCATTGGTGAAGAAGGCAAAGTAGATGTAAAAGCAATTGTAGCGGCTTCCAAGGGAGGCGCTCCTTCGCCTGCAGCTGCTCCTGCACAAAATGAAGCCACGCAGGCACCGGCCACCCAGGCTTCCCCTGCAGCGCAGCAGCCCCAAACCCTGGCCCCGCAAGTTGCCGCCAACGGCCGCATCAAGGCCTCTCCCCTCGCTAAAAAGCTGGCCCAGGAAAAAGGCATCGACCTTAACCAGGTGCAGGGCAGCGGCGACAATGGAAGGATCGTTAAAAACGACATCGATAAATTCGTACCGGCCGCAGCCGGCTCTGCCAGCGGGCCTGCAAAAACAGGTGCACCGGCTCCTGCCTTCAATGCGGGCGGAGGGGAGGGTCATACAGACCATCCTGTATCGCAAATGCGCAAGGTTATTGCCAGGCGCCTGGGTGAAAGCAAGTTCAGCGCCCCCCATTTTTATCTCACCATGGAGATCAATATGGACAATGCCATGCAGGCCAGGGCACAGATGAACGAGGTAAGCGATATCAAGATATCCTTCAACGATATGGTGGTGAAGGCAGCAGCTATGGCCCTGCGCAAGCACCCCGCGGTAAACAGCTCGTGGATGGGTGATTTCATCCGCCAGTACCAGCATATCAATATAGGCATCGCTGTTGCTATTGAAGACGGACTGATCGTTCCCGTAGTACGGTTCGCCGACCAGAAAACCCTTGGCCAGATCGCCGCAGAAAGCAAAGAGCTGGCAGGTAAGGCAAGGAACAAAAAGCTTCAGCCCAACGAATTCTCAGGCAATACTTTCACCATTTCCAACCTCGGCATGATGGACATTGAAGAGTTCACAGCCATCATCAACCCGCCCGACAGCGCTATTATGGCCGTTGGCAGGATCAAGGAAGTAGTGGTAAAAAAGGGAGAAGGCTTTGGCGTAAGCAATGTAATGAAGATCACCCTCAGCTGCGACCACCGCAGTGTTGACGGCGCGGTAGGGGCAGCCTTCCTTCAAACATTTAAGAAATACCTCGAGAACCCTGTTACCATGCTGGTTTGACAACAGGGGATTAGCCTCCGCATTCAAGCGGCTTTTATTTAACCATTCGCGATCAGCGCTTTTCGGCGAACAGCAGCTTTGTGCCGGGATCAAACTGCACACTGGCAGGACCTTTCAGCTTAACGCGATAAACGGTTTCTTTTCCCGTTACGGCAATGCGCTCAAGGTGCTTGGTACCATCTGCCGCGGTAAGCTGTACTTCAAGATCGAAGCGGTAGGGTTCAGTAAGCTGCCCGATCCGGATCTCAAGCGCTTCACCATTCATTTTTGTTGCAAGCTGGAGCATCGGTACGCCGGGGCGGTGGAGCCACTGTTTGAAAAACCAGCCAAGTTCCCTGCCCGCCAGCTTTTCGGCCACCGCTTCAAAATCCCGGCTATTGGCATTGCCCTCCTTAAACCGGGCATAGTAGGCCCGTATTATCTCTTTGAACGCATCATCCCCTACTTCCCCGCGAAGCATATGCAATATCCAGGCACCTTTTTGATAGCTGTTCGGGTTTAGCAGCTCCATGAGCGCAGACAGCGAGTCTACCACGGGCTGTTTCGATTGCCTCGAAAAAGCGATCACCTCCGCCCTTTCTTCTTTCAGCCTGTTGACAAAACTATCACGTCCATACTTCGACTCGATATAAACGTCGGTCAGGTAGGTAGCGAAGCCCTCGCTAAGCCATAGGTGCGCATAGGACTCTTCGGTAGCCGTATTACCAAACCACTGGTGGGCTATCTCGTGCGCCAGCAATGCCTCCGATTGCCGGGTACCGGTTACCGTTGCCTCGGCATAAAAAATAGCGTTCGCATTTTCCATACCACCGAAAATCGTTTTTGATTGCACATTGGCCAGCTTGCGGTAAGGATAAGGACCGATATAACCTTCAAAGAACCGGAGAATATCGTCTGCCAGGGCATAGTCGTAAAAACCCTTTGCACTGTCCTGCGGATAGACCCAGGCCGTTACGGGCCAACGAAAGGCACTGTCGACCCTGGCCACGGCAAAACGGGCAACACCGATGACCATTACTTTGGAAGGCAGGGGCGCGGTTTCTTTCCAATGGGTGAGCTTATCTTCTCCCATTGCTGTTTCAGACACGAGATCGCCATTCGATATCACACGATAATGAGCGGGAGCCTTTATCCTGAATTCTACGCTCGCCTTATCCGAAGGCACATCATTGCAGGGCAGCCATTGGCGGGCGCGGTCAGGCCAATTATCTGAGAAGAAGGTCCTGTCGCCATACTTGTTCCTGGAGATGATCAGTCCATCGCGGGGAATACCCATATACTCGATCTCGAAAGTGCGGCGCTCGCCCTTGGCCGTTGGCTTGCGCAGCTGCACCAGCAGCCGATCGTCCTTATGGACAAAAACCAGTGGGGCCGGGTCGCCTTGCTCTCTTACAAGAAAAGCCTGCATGCCTTTATCCTCCTGCACGGAAGCCAGGTGAAGCCGGAACTGGCTGCTTTCCCTGCCGAAGGATATCGTGATGGCCGCTTTTCCATTGATGATGTCGGAGCGGTCGGAAAGGCTGATCTGGAAATCGTAATGTACGACGTCGATATCGCCTTCCTGTGCATTGCCGGAGAGACCGTAAAAACAGAGCAGCAGCAGTGCAAGACGCTTGTAAAGGTTCATAAGGTAAATTAATCAGATCCGGCGAAATGCCCGCGGGCGCAGCTAAAGTTTCTCAAGCATTTCGACCACTTTTTCCCTCCGCAGGATCACATAGCCTATCCGGTCGTTGCTCACACCCTCTTTGAGCTGGTAGCTGAATTCGAGCTGGTCGTCGAGTACCTTGGTCTCAAAATATTTGAATGAAATATTGGGATAGGCCCTGAGCTCCTCTCCTATTTCATAAAGATGGGTGGAGAGAATGAACAGCGAGTTCTTGATCTTGATCAGTCCCCTGATCACGGTGAGCGAGCACTTCATCGCATCCTGCACATTGGTGCCTTTGAACAGCTCATCGATCAGTACCAGCCATTTTTTTCCATCGTTGATCTTATTGATGGTATTCTTGATGCGCTGAACCTCATTAAAGAAATAGCTTTCACCCCTCGCGATGTTATCCGACACATTGATATTGGAAAGCAATCCGTCGAACAGGGTAAGCTGCATATCCCTCGCAGGCACGCCCATGCCGATATGCGCAAGAAAGACCGAGGACCCAACGGCCTTGATCATAGTGCTCTTGCCGGCCATATTGGCGCCGGTCAGGAACAGGAAGTTCTCGTTGGGGCGTAGCACAAGGTCGTAGGCAACAGGCTTGGGCAGCAACACATGGTAAAGCCCCTCGGCATTGAGGTATGGCTCATCGCTTTCGATGAAGCGCGGAAACCTCAGGTCGAATGTCTTCACCGCCATGGCCATCGAGTACCAGGCTTCAAGCCGGCTGAAGATGTCGATCAGCTCGAGGGTGTCGGACTTATAATTTGTTCTCAGATGATAGGCATAGTAGATGTTCTGTTGAACGCTGAATTGCTCATCGGGCTGCGTGGCTGCCAGGTTGCGAAGGGGTTCTTCCTGCAAAACCGCTTTGATCCGGTCGAGATAAAAACTAAGGTTGGCAGGCAGCTCTGTGGAAGAGAAAAGTCGCAGCAGCTTTTTTAGCCCGCGGTAAAAGTCGGCAAAATGCTTGATTGAATATTTCACCATCGAGTAGTCCTGGTAATGCAGCACCCGGTAGGCATACACATTCAGCGAATTTTGCTTCTGCGGAACCGGGTCCAGGTTATAATCGAGGAATTTGTCGATCATGATGATGGTTCCGTTGGTGATCTCAACGGGCCAGTCGTTGATATGGGCGAGCAGGGTGCGGATGATGTTCTGCGTCCCGATTATTCTTTTAAGGTCATGATGCGGTTCTGAAAAAAACCGGCGCAGCCATTCCTTTCCGCCAACAGTGCGGGTAAAATTCAGCTTATGAAAAATCGAGAATTCCTCCTCCTGGTGAAAGATGGAAATATCATTGAAGGTGATTTTATCGATCTGCATTGAACCTGCTTGATTTGTTTTGTTAGACGAACTTTTTCGCTTAGCGCTCAAAAGAGAGCCGCTGACCTTTAACAGACTCATCCCACCTTCCATTTCCATAAACAAGGTGGCCGCTTACAAAACTATGGGTGATGGCTGCTGGGAACTGCTTTCCTTCGAAAGGGCTCCAGCCGCATTTATATAGGATATTGTCCTTTTGCACATCTGTACGGCCTTCCAGGTCCGCAATCACGAGGTCGGCAAAATAGCCTTCCCTGATATAGCCCCTGTCCTTTATTGAAAAGCAGTCGGCCACGGCATGGCTCATCTTTTGTACGATCTTCTCGAGGCTTATCCTACCTTCTTTATGGTATTGGAGCATCAGCAGGAGCGAATGCTGCACCAGGGGTATGCCTGCGTGGGTGTTCTCGTAAGCGCCACTCTTTTCTTCCCAGGTATGCGGTGCATGATCGGTTGCGATCACATCGAGCCGGTCGTCCAGCAAGGCCTTCCAGAGCGCTTCCCGGTTGTGCGGCGCCTTGATGGCAGGATTGCATTTGATCTGGTAGCCGAGGGTATCGTAATCACTGCCCGTAAAATGCAGGTGGTGCACGCAAACTTCGGCGGTGATTCTTTTTTCCTCCAGCGGAATGAGGTTGGTAAAGAGCTGCAGCTCTCTTTCGGTGCTGATATGCAGGATATGCAGCCGGGTATTGTATTTCTTGGCCAGCTGTATGGCTTTGAAGGAAGATTCAAAGCAGGCTTCCTCGTTGCGTATCACAGGATGGTCGGAAGGCTCCATCACGGCTTTCCGGGAGCGCAGCGCTTCCATGTTGGCCCTGATGATGCTCTCTTCCTCGCAATGCGTGGCGATCAGCAGCTCGGCGCCCTCAAATATCCTGCCCAGCGTAAGATAATTGTCGACCAGCAGGTTACCGGTAGAAGAGCCCATAAAGATTTTTATGCCGCAGACCTCTGTTTTTCTTTCATTGGTTCGCAGCACCTCTTCGATATTGTCGTTCGAAGTGCCCAGGTAAAAAGAATAATTGGCCAGTGAGCTCTTTGCAGCGATGCTGTATTTGTCTTCGAGCAGGGCATGGGTAAAAACTGGCGGCTGGGTATTGGGCATTTCCATAAAGGAGGTAACCCCGCCTGCCACCGCGGCCCTGGATTCTGAATAGATCGTAGCCTTATAGGTAAGACCGGGCTCACGAAAATGAACCTGGTCGTCGATGGCACCGGGCAGCAGGTATTTGCCTTCGCCATTGATTTCCGTGTAAGCCTTGCCCGGCAATGAAATTTCCGGCGCAATTTTTTCGATCCTTCCTTCGGAGATGAGAACGTCAACGGTGCGGATGCTTCCTTCGTTGACCATGTTGATGCTCTTTATGAGGTATTTTTGCATAATTTGAAACAATAATCTGTCCAGATGCAATTTAAACAAACCCCTGTAAGACTGCTGTTTTTGCTTTTTCCTTTTGCTGCTTTTTCACAAACGACCTATCTGCCGCAGGGTGCCAAAGAAAATATACTGATCGAAAGACTGGAAATAAAGAGGCAAACCGATTCTGTGCTCAACTTTTCCAAGAACAGGCCTTTCAGCCGCAAACAGTTCATTCCGCTTATCGGAAGCATCGACTCTGCATCCCTTTCGGCCGCAGACCGGTACAACCGGCACACTGCCCTCCTGAGCAATATAGAATGGGCCCCGGGTGATGCAGGCCGCTACAGCAGCAAGAAACCCATCTGGAAACATTTTTACCGAACACCTGCCAATCTGTATGAGGTAAGCACACCGGACTTCTTTCTTGCCGTCAACCCGGTTCTCCAGTATGTGATCGGTAAGGAGCAGGACAATGACCAACGCATTTTTCTCAATACAAGAGGCGTTACCCTCAGGGGCAGGATCGCCAATAAAATAGGCTTTGCCGCTTATTTTACCGACAACCAGGAACGCGATCCCCTGTATGTACAGCAATGGGTAACAAGAGCCGATGCAGTGCCAGGCAACGGCTTTTACAAGGATTTCAAGAAAACAGGTTATGATTACCTGGATGCCCGTGGCTATATCACCTTCAATGCGGCCAAATACATCGATATACAATTTGGCTATGACAAGAATTTTATCGGCAATGGCTATCGAAGCCTGTTCCTGAGCGACTTTTCCAGCCCCGCCCTCTTCCTCAAGCTCAATACCCGCATCTGGAAATTCAACTACCAGAACCTGTTCATGGAGCTGAACTCGGCACAGCGTTTCACAGCAGATATCCTTATCCCCAAAAAATATGCGGCCATGCACCACCTCGACATCGGTGTGACCAAGTGGCTGAATGTGGGCTTGTTTGAAAGCGTAGTTTTCGGAAGGTCGGATCATTTTGAATTCAGCTACCTTAATCCCGTTATCTTTTACCGTTCCGTCGAACAGCAGAACGGCAGCTTCGACAATGCCATCCTGGGTGTTGACTTCAAAGCCAATGTTGCAAAGAAATTCCAGTTCTACGGACAGATGGTGCTCGACGAATTCAACCTTACCGAAATGCGCAAGGGCAGCGGATGGTGGGGAAACAAATACGGCTTCCAGCTCGGCGCCAAATACATCGATGCATTCAATATCAGCAACCTGGACCTACAGCTCGAATCGAACCGCATCAGGCCGTTCACTTATTCACACCGCGATTCGGTGGCTAACTACACGCATTATAACCAGCCGCTGGCGCATCCCCTGGGTGCCAACCTGCAGGAATGGATCGGCCAGGTGCGTTACCAGCCCACCCCAAGGCTGCTGGCTACGGCGCGTGCCATTTATTATGCGCAGGGCCGGGATACCGGCATGGTGAGCGGCGGAAGCAATATTTTCCTTCCATACGATCAACCCTTCCGCAACCGGGATTATGGCTTCAAGATCGGCGGGCCGGTCAAGGGCAAAACAGCCATGGTGTCGCTGCTGCTTTCCTATGAATGGAGACCGAACCTTTTCTTCGAGCTCAACAGTGTATACAGGAAGGAAGGCGCCACGAGCATTTCACCAGCCGCCAGCACTTTTGTGGTCTATGCCGGACTGAGGTGGAATATGCACCGGCGAGATTTCGAATTCTGAGCAGGAAAAAGGAATCGATAACATCCCAAACCTTTCTACCATTCATTCGGTTCAAGCCTGCTCCTTTTGAGCTGATGATTGCATCCGGTCTCTGCCGTTGTAAAACCGGTATGTTCACCCTCAATCGGTGGCAGGATAAAACCCATGGTGTTGGATTTCTGCCCTTTGTAAAAAAAAGTGCCTTTATACTCATCCGCTCAAAGCCGCTCCTATGCGGATTTGGCATAGTAATAAACCCTTAGCCGGAATTAAAACAAAGAAGGAAAAACCCGCAAACGCCATTCTGTGGTCAGCCGCACATGACCAAAACTTAAGGCAAGTATTTTTTTTCAGAGAACTTGTGCACAACCACCCTAAACCTGCGCAAAATTTTCCAATTTTGTGGACAGCCAGGGTATTTCTGTGAATAAGTTATCATTACCTGTGGACGAAGCTTGTACATCCTGTTGATTAAAATAATCTTCTTCCGTTTGATTTTGGAACTTTCACGAGCCTTTATATTCGCTGCCTGACTTACTGGGAACATTTAGGTAACACACTCGTAACAATAAATTAATACACCAAGACTGTCTGCTGGCCCCATAGGTCATTGATCGAAAAATCAATGGTTTAACCTTTTGACGACGTATGTATGGATCTTACTAATCTGAATCGCGATAAAAAGAATCGAAGAAAATCCTCACCGGACCTGAGCACAATGATTTATGGGAAGGTGCCTCCGCAGGCTAAAGAGCTGGAGGAAGCCGTTCTCGGTGCCGTTATGCTGGAAAAAGGCGCGTTTGACCTGGTGATCGAGATCCTGAAAGCCGAGTGCTTTTACGTAGACAGCCACCAACGCATATTCAAGGCCATGCAAAGCCTTGCCAATAAAAGCCAGCCCATTGATATCCTGACCGTTGTGGAAGAACTAAGGATGCGCGAGGAGTTGGATCTCGTAGGTGGGCCTTATTATGTTACCAAGCTTACCAACTCAGTTGTTTCCTCGGCCAATATCGAGGCCCATGCCAGGATCATCCTGCAGAAATTCATTCAACGCGAGCTCATCCGCATCAGCGGAGAGATCATTGCCGATGCCTACGAAGACAGCACGGATGTTTTTGACCTGCTGGACCAGGCCGAAAGCAAGATGTACGAGGTTACCAGTAACCACCTTAAGAACAATTATGAGTCGATCGATTCCGTACTGGTAAGAACCATACAGCGGATCGAAGACCTCCGTCATAAGAATGAAGATGTTACGGGCGTGCCCAGCGGCTTTCCCTCCCTTGATAAGGTTACCTATGGCTGGCAGAATACCGACCTCATCATCCTGGCAGCCCGTCCGGCTGTGGGTAAAACGGCCTTTGCCCTCAACCTGGCACGCAGCGCCGCGCTTCATCCTACAAAGCCAACACCCGTTGCCCTGTTCTCGCTTGAGATGAGCGCAGGCCAGCTCGTACAGCGTATCCTTTCAGCCGAAAGCGAAATCCACCTCGAAAAAATATCCAGGGGCAAGATGGAAGAGCACGAAATGAAACAGCTCTATGCCAAGGGCATTCAGCGGCTGGCACAGGCTCCCATCTTCATCGACGATACCGCCGCACTCAATATATTTGAACTGAGGGCCAAATGCCGCCGTCTTAAGAATACAGGCAATATCGGCCTCATCATCATCGACTATCTCCAGCTGATGAGCGGAACCGGCGAGCGCAACTCCAACAGGGAACAGGAGATCTCGACCATCTCCCGCTCACTCAAGGGACTGGCCAAGGAACTGCAGGTGCCCATCATCGCACTCTCCCAGTTAAGCCGGGAAGTTGAAAAACGCAAGGACGGCAATAAGATGCCCCAGCTGAGCGATCTTCGTGAATCCGGCGCCATCGAACAGGATGCGGATATGGTTATGTTCCTCTACCGTCCTGAATACTACGACATCACACAAGATGAAAATGGCGACAACAACCGCGGCGAAACCCATGTGCGCATAGCCAAGCACAGGAACGGTTCACTCGAAACGATCAAGCTCAGGGCCCTGCTTCATATACAGAAATTCGTGGAAGACGGCGGGAACGATTTCGGCTCCTTTAACCTGCCTTCCAATTTCAAACCAATTTCAGACAATGATGGCGGCGGCGCAAGAATGTTCATCCAAACCGGCAGCAGGATGAACGACCTGCACGACGACGAGGATCCTTTCTAGATCATCAAGCCGGGCGGAGGAGTAACCATTGGCCGCTTGCGGCGCTTGTTCTAATTTTGACGCATGTCTCTTCCTTATTTTTTTGTTGAGCAGCTCGGAGGCCAGGAGGTCGTGCTCGATGAAGACAGTTCAAAGCACGTGATCAGCGTACTGCGCAGGCAAAAGGGTGAAGCCATCGGGCTCACCGATGGCAAAGGCAAAAAAGTGGAAGCCATCATCATAGACGATAATCGCAAGCGGTGCACCGTTGCCCAACGAACGATGATTACCGAACCGAAAAAGCAGTACCCCGCCATCGGTATATCGCTGATCAAGAACACCTCCCGGTTCGAGTGGTTCCTGGAAAAGGCCACCGAGATCGGCGTAAGCGAGATCATACCATTATTGTGTGAGCGAACGGAAAAAGAAAAATTCCGCACCGATCGCCTTCGGCAGATCCTGGTGAGTGCCATGCTCCAATCACAGCAATGCTGGCTGCCCCTGCTTCATGAGCCTACTTCTTTTGAAAAGGCATTGGCGCTTCCCCATCGTCCGAAATTCATAGCGCACTGTCTGCCCGGTGAAAAAAATATGCCCCGGCCGGCTGCACCGGGTTCCTCGCCGCTTATGCTGATTGGTCCGGAAGGCGATTTTACCCCGGCCGAGGTAGAGGCCGCTATTGGCAGCGATTGCATACCGGTTAGCCTGGGAGCAACCCGCCTGCGTACCGAAACGGCCGGCCTGGTTGCACTTGTTCAGCTGCGCACGCCATAAGGCAGTACCGGATTGCCCAAAACTTTACTAATTTAGAAAGGTGATCCATACCGGATATACTATATCCAAATGCAGGTTCCCGGTGCTCGCTTTTCTTTTTACAGCCTGTTTTTTGAACGGGCTTGCCCAGGAGAGAAACGTACCCCCGATAGACTCGGCTAAAAAATCGCTGTATGCCAATAAGGGCGATGATGAGCGCTTTATTAAAACCTGTTTTTTTATTGCCGACAGCTATATGGATTACGACCTGTATGATTCTTCCCAGGTCTGGCTGAACAAGATCCACTTGAAGCTTTCTTACCGCAGCCCCTCGCCCTTTTCTTATTTTCTGTCAAGCAGGCAGGCAGAAGTCTATTATTATAACAACCTGCCGCAGCTTGGCCTGCAGGAATCCAGGCGGGCCGTTCAGATAGCCTCTGCATTGAACGACAGCCTGATGCTGGCCGACAGCCATAATTTCCTAGGGCTGTTCTACATGGCCCAGGACAGCATAGAGCAGGCCATAGCCGCTTTTTTGAGGGGTATATCCTTTTCTGCCGGCGGAAAATCAGGGCCCTCCTACCTGCCCCTAACCGAAAGTCACCATTTGTACAGCAATCTCGCCGAGGCCTACGAAAAGATAAAGGCCTACAATATGGCGCTTCAGTATGGCTTTCTTGCGCTCGAAAAAGCGACAGGCTCCGGCAGCGGCCGCGGCATGGCCATTGGGCACCTGAACCTGGGCAACCTGTTCCTGAAAAAAAACGATACGGCTGCTGCGCATATTCATTACCGTGACGCTGCATCTATTGCAGGCCGGAGCGGCGATGTGGATGTTGAACTGCTGGGACTCGCAGGCCAGTCGCAATGCCAGTTGCTCAGCGGCCGGGGTTCTGCCGCAATTGCCATGCTCCGCAAAGGATTCGATCTCATGCGCCTTTCACCGCAGCTGAATTACTATTTCGCCCTCCAGTTCCTTCAAACAGCGGCGGAGGTTTACAAGGCAACCGGAGAAAGCGTTCTGCTGGCAGAAACCCTTCGCCAAAAATCGGCGCTGCAGGAGTATAACCAGGAAAAAAGCAACCGCCAGATGCAGACGATCCTTACGGCCGGCTTGAAAAATGAGACACTGCTGCTGCAGATGGAAGTAACAGATGCACGTCAGAAGCAACAGATAGGTTCTATACGCTTTTACATCATTGTACTGCTTGCCCTTCTGCTGGCTACCGTTTTTCTTTTTTACCGTCACTACAGCAGGCATAGGCTGCGCATGGCACAGCTTAGGAATAAGATCAGCCAGGACCTTCACGACGAGGTGGGTGCTACCCTGAGCGGCATTGCACTCTATAGCCACCTGAGCAGGGAACAGATCAAAACGAGGCAAACCGAAAAAGCAGAAAGTTCGCTGGAGCTCATCCAGAACAGCGCCACGCAGATGGTGAGCAAGTTGAACGATATTGTTTGGGCGGTCAATCCGCTCAATGATGGAATGGCAGGCATGGCTGAGAGGCTGCAGGAGTATGCGGCGGAAATGGCTGCCGCGAAAGACATGCAGGTGAAGCTGGATATGGACAGCCGCATACATGCTGTAAAGCTGCCCATGGAGCAAAGAAAGAATGTTTACCTCATTTGCAAGGAAGCCATCAACAATGCAGTGAAGTATAGCGGCGCACAAACGATCTGGCTGGGTATTTCAGTGAGGGCAAACCGGCTTTGCCTTACCATTGCCGATAATGGAAAGGGGTTTGATCCCGAGCAGGTAAAAAAAGGCAATGGCCTGAACAATATGAAGCTTAGGGCAGCTGAAATGAATGCCTTGCTCAGCATCGAAAAGAACAAGGAGCAGGGCACGCTCGTCCGGCTCATATGCAGAATACCCTAATGGGGTATAACAGGCGGCTCACAAAAACACAACCTTTGCCAGATCATGGAGATACGCGTAGCCATATTCGAAGACAACAAGCTCATCCGGGATGCATTGCAGGCCATACTCGACGGCACGCCGGGCTTTGCCTGCACGGGTACTTTCCCTGATGCCAATCACCTGTCTGAGCACCTTCGCAAAAGCAGACCCGATGTTGTGCTGATGGATATTGAAATGCCCGGTATGTCCGGCATCGAGGCAACGCAGGTCATCAGCAATGACCACCCCGGAATAAAAGTGCTCATGCAAACCGTGTTCAATGATGCCGAAAAGATCTTCCATGCCCTTTGTGCCGGTGCTTCGGGTTATATACTCAAAAACGATCCGCCGGCGCGGCAACTCGAGGCCATTCATGAAACATTCCATGGAGGTGCTCCCATGTCGCCTGCCATCGCCCGCAAGGTAGTTCAGTTCTTTTCGCAAAAGAATGTGATCCTGGTATCGCCCACAGGCGAGGATTTCAGGCTTAGCGAAAGAGAAAAAGAAATACTGTCGATGATGCTCGAGGGGCACCAGTACAGGTCCATCGCATCGCGCATGTTCATTAGCTACGAAACAGTAAGGACCCACATAAAACACATATACAAGAAGCTGCACGTCACCAGCCGCAGCGAGGCCATTCTGAAAGCCCGCCAGCAGGGACTGTAAAAAAGGTCTTCAAGGCTATACAGTAACCGTTTATCATTTACAGCCACTGCCATACCTTCTTTGCCATTCAGCGTCTGTTCCGGCTCGTATTTATCTATCCCCTGCAATCTCAAATTACCCCAATGTGGTATTGCCCCCGCCTGTGCAGCCAGATAGATTTGTGCTGATCATTCATCAATCTTCAGCATATGAAACGCATACTGCTTTTCAAAACCATCCTGCTACTGCTGCATCCCTTTTGTCTTATAGCCCAGGAAGAGTCGAAGGCCGGGCGCATTTCGCCGAAAGAGCTCAGCATCCCCGCTTCACCTGTCTTCGACCTCATGGCCGTCACGCCTTCACAGGTTACAAGAACCAGCGATATCAAGGATTTCAAGGTCGACTGGTCCTTTAAATCCTGGCGGCTGAATCCCAACCTGGCCGTACAGGGACAGCCCATATGGGAGCTTTTCTATAACCGTAAGGAGTTGACCAAATACCAGCAGGCAAGCCCCCTGATGCGCCGCCTGTCTTCGCTGGATGTATCCATCGGTACCGTTCAGAACGAGGACAACGACCGTCGCATTGGCTTTGCCACCAAGATCAACCTGTACAAAGCCAAGGACCCGCTCTACGAGAAAGAGCTATATACCGATATAGAAAAAAAGTTCAGGGAGGAAAAAGCGACCCTGGAGAAAGAGCTGCTGGCCCTCCAGTTGCAATTAGACACGATCAGCGATATTCTTCAAAAACCGGGTATCCGTACCCAGATCGCCACAACGAATGAGCAGCTGCTTTCGCTCAATAGCAGGCGCAGGGAAGAGATCAACGGCCGGGCAAGCATATTCGTGGCAGAGAACTGGAATGCGTCTTCGCTCGACCTGGCCTTTGGGCGTGTGTATACTTACAGCACCGATAGTGCAGGTACCCTGAAGAACCTCAAACTTAACCGCAACACCGGCTGGGCACTCTGGCTCAATGGTGGTTTCGGCATTGGAAAAAAGATACTGGTCACCGGCCTGCTGCGCAGCACCTGGTACGAAGAGTCGCTGGACTTTCTCCTGCGCAACAAGATTACCGAAGAAGAGCTGAGCCAACAGGCGGTGGCGGAGAACAGGCTTCATACCATTGGCCTCAATCTGCGTTATGGTGGCCCCATCTACAATTTTTTCGTCGAATTCCTGTATGAGAAAAAAGCCCTGAAACAGCCTATTGAAGCATTGAGCGAAGCCTTTGAGGTTCCCAGCGAAGATTTCGAGGTGGTGGCCTCTTCGGTAAAATGGACCACCGTTCACCCCAACAGCTTCAGCTTCGGCGGCGACTGGCGCATCAGCCGTAACGTTATCATCAATTATGGCATGCGCTGCGTTTTCAATAAGGACTGGAAATTTGAAACCTTCACACCCGTGGTTTCCATTGCCTGCATGATGCGCTGAGTCTTTTATCCTTTCATCACTAAAACAACTATATGAACAAAAAACCGGTATCGTGGCTGCTGGCCTTTTTTCTTATGGCCGGCTACGGGCAGGCTTCTGCACAGGTGCGGGAGATCGCGCAGATAGCAAAGCCCATCAGCACAAAAAAAGGAACGCTTTCGTTCAGCTCCCAATTCAGGAACACAGCCTCGGGCAGAAGCGATATCAATGCTTATCTGCTCTGCTACCTCTCTACGCTTGTCTACCCGCAATATCTTTCCATCGTGGCGCAGCAGCCTTCAGACGCCTATGTGGACAGGCTTCATACAAAGCCGGATGATTTCAAGAAAGAATTCGTCAGGCACACTTCACATCTTTTTCCCAGTCCTGATTACCAGTTCATCCATGAAAGCTTTCCTACAGGCTATGACCCGGAGGCGATGATCATTTCAACCGCCCAGACCATTTATGTCGTGTTCAGGGGAACCGACAGGGTGGCCAGCAACCGCGTGGAATCGTTCATGTATGATTGGGGCGAATGGATCGGGTCGGACTTTGATGCCCGTTACCTGAATACTCCTGAGCTTACCGGAAATGTTCTGGCCGGCATGTGGCTTTCGCTCACGTACAACAATTTTAAGGAGAAGGTGCTCGAGGCCATCAGGCAAAAAGGCGGGCAGGCAAAAAAAGTATGGATCACAGGGCATAGTCTTGGTGCAGGGCAGGCCCAGCTTTTGGCCATGTACCTTGCAAAAAAAGGCATTGCCGTGCAGGGTGTATATGCTTATGCTGCGCCTCACCCCGGAACCCAGGAGTTTGTTACGGAGCTTGAAAGGCTGCTGCCGAATGGCCGCCTGCAACGCTTCGATTTCATCAACGATCCCATAACTGCACTTGCCCCCTACTCGCTGGGTTACCAGAGGGCCGGTACCAGGGTCTATTACAACGACATCAACTCCATCCAGTTTGGCGCGCCGGAAAGAAGTCCGGCCGAAGCTGCTGCCCTTCTCCCCGGGATCAACGGCGCCATAGGCAATGCCATCGCCGATTTTGTAAGCGAAAAATCGGGTAGAAGGCTGAAGCTTGATATACTTTCCCCGGGAGGAAGCCCGATCTGTTATCATCATCCTCTATGGTACCTGAGGGCCGCATACAGCCAGCTTACAGCAGAAGAGCGCTCAGCGGTTCCCTCGCCCCTTCCCCTTCCGGAACAAAGCAGCGAGGGCTGCGACCTGCTGACGGTGCAGCGTGGAAAGACCGCCAATCCTGCCGTCATCGCCAGGACCCTCGTAAAGGGTGCGGTGGAAGCGGGTGTAGAATCGGTTAAGGAATCGCTTGAAAAATTAAGCTTCACTGCTACCACTATCATGGATAACATCACCGGGAATGCGATCACACCCGGCGATTACTATATCAGGCCCTATGCGGCAGAGGGAAGGCTTGGGCTGAACGAGCAGGATGGCATACAGGATGGCAGCAGGCTCAAGCTCACCACTGCCCGCAGCAAAGTAAAGATCGAAAGATATGGGGCTGCGGGCTATACCATCCGCTTTGGTGTTCGAACCGTTACCTCCGAATTTTTTGGCGTCACTACTACCGAAACAAAAGAGTACGTGCTGGATTGCAATGCCGATGACCTCTTCGATGAAAACTCGAGCAGCATACAGCTTTGGCAAAAGAACGGACTGCCAGCCCTCAGTGCCAACCAGCGCTGGCTTTTCATTCGTTTGAAGGACAATAAATACCTGATAAAGAATGTAGCGAACGGCAAGCTGCTCGATGCACACAACGACTGCCTCGACGAAACGAGCTGCGGAGTAAAAACTTACAGGCCGCAAACTAATGACCAGACCCAGATATGGATAGTAGAGAAAGCAGATTAAATAAGATTAAAAAAAACCAGGCATGGCAGGCAAGGGTCTGCATATGCCGCTACCGTTCACCCATCAAATCAACAGCATGAAACATCAAATTGCAAAAACATTCCTTGCTGCTTGCTTCCTTACGGCAGCCAGCATTTCTTTCGCCCAGGTAAGGCCTACTTTCACCAAGCTGAAAGCGGTCAACCTTAACTGGTATACCTCGGCCAAGCAAAATTTCTACAGCCTCCAGAAAGAGGGCACCGGCACTTCCGTTGTTGCCAGGAAGAACCTGGCCAATGGCTACCAGGAGCTCGTATCGGGCCTGGGCCAGGAAGGCTTGCTGGAAAAGGAAAAAACCAGCAGGAGCACAAGCCTGCAGAATGGAAAGATCATCTGCCGCACGGTCACAAAAGAGATGGACCTGAGCATCAGGCCCGATTTCAATATATTGAAGTTTTCCTCCCAGGGGCAGATCTTTCCCGGGGTAATCTCCACCGCTTCGGCCATCATGAACGAATCGGTGACCACCCCTGCCAACCTTCCTGCCCGCAAGCCAATGACCGTTAATATCAACCTGCCGGGGGCTGCCGTTTCCTCAATGACGCTTACCAATCCGGGCACGGTACAGCTGGACCTGCTCAATAACCTGGTACGCCAGAACACCAATGTGCCCATACCTGCCATGATAGGATTGAGCCTCACAGAGGTAGACAGCCGGTTTGATTTTGCCGCCAACCTCGAAACAAGCAACGGACTTTTTCTGCCCCTGGAGGAATTCGGTATCCCGGCAGAGGTTAACGCTGGCACTGCCTTTTCGGGCAACGTGGAAGGACAGAACAAGCGAAAGACCTACCTGCTGAAATTCATCCAGCCTATGTTCATTCTTTCGCACAACGAGAACAATTCCGGCACCATCTTCCAGGATGCAGCTGCAGCCGCTTCGCGTTCCGACCTGGTCATGATCAATTCCGTAACCTATGGCCGCATGGTCTTTATCAGGATCGTTTCGGAAGAAAATGCAGGCACGGTAAAATCTGCCGTCAAGGCAAAGCTAGGCATAGAGCTCACGCAGCTGAACATCAAGGCAGGCAATTCTATAGAGGGCAGCGCATCTGTATCGTTCAACTCCGTGGTAAAGGAGTTCAAGGCTGTTGTTATTGGGGGAAATACAACGGCCGCCAGCAGGGTTATCTCCGATCCTAACCAGCTTGCCAACTATATCAACGACCCTACTGCGGCCAAGCTGAGCGCAAGCTCCGGCGCGGTACCCATATCCTTCACCATGGTAAGGGTATCGGATTACAATTCGCTTGGCATCCGCTCCGTGGGCAGCTTTGAAGCCCTTGAAGATTGCAAGGCTGTACAGGGCTACAGCATCTACATAAAGAATTTCAGTCCGAGCAAAGTGGTAGACAATCCCCTGGCTGGCAATAATGAAGACCTCTATGGAACCATCACTGTGAAAGCCTATTACCGCAAGGCCAACGGCACCGAGGTGGAAATACCTGATGAACAAAGCCGCGGCGCAAATGTATGGAGCGAATCAAGCAGCACGCCGCTTCAGCTTAAGGAGGGTGAGTCGAAGAAGCTCTATGAAACGGATGGTCCTGTGAAGGATGGAAAGCGCAGGTTCGTGTTTACACCCGAACAGGAGCAGACTGGCTATATCATCATCAGCTACAGGATAAAGGATAAAATCATGAACGACGGCGAGCAATTGGGCAACAGCAATGCCTTTACCAGATACGAGGAGAAGGACTATAAATACATGCTTGCCGATTGGGTTAACCTGCGGGATGAAAAAGGATGCACCGCAGAATTAAAGGAAGTAGGCGGCGATGCCAAGATATGCATCAACTTCTCCATGTACCGGGATTGATGCAAGACAATCCATAGGTCCGGAAGAGAGCCGCAAAGAAGATCGTCCATTGCTGCTCTCTTCCTTCACAAAGGATCCCGCAAAATACCCGCCAATCGATCGCGGGTATTTTGCTTATTTGGCTGCGTCCGACACCGGGCCCTCCTCATCCAGCTGAGGTGCACGAAGCTGTACCGGCTTGCGCTTCTGCCTTTTGAGCATGGTCATATTAAGCAGCTCCACTGCAAAAGAAAAAGCCATTCCGAAATAGATGTAATTCTTGAGGTGAAGCTCTTCGGCCCTCACCGAATCCCAGCCTTCT
>DASTPZ010000199.1:0-11100 GCA_035761965.1 Flavisolibacter sp.
AAGCAGGGATTATTATCCGATTCAAAACCTTGCATCAGCTAACGGACTTTCAAAAGGATAAGGAAAAGTGAAGTTGACTGATATCGGATTTTTTGGTTTTCAGGATAGTTGGAACAACAAAAACTTACTGGACTGTTTTAAGGATTAGGATTAGCTTTGTTTTTTCTCCAGGATTTGGAATGATTGACGTATCAATCAACTTCTGACACAAACCTACTACTCCCGAGACCGCTTCGCAAGAGCATTATTGTCCTTCTTTTGTTGGCTGGTATTTACGGGAGTGATCGTAATACTTCGATAATCAGGTGACGGCAAAGAGCATTTTGACCGCTTTAAATCCGGTGTTGTTTCACTTACCGTAGCGTCTTCGGTGGTCCTTCCTGTTTCCAAAGAAACAGGAGTAATAGTTAAACCACAGCTCTTTTCCTTTGCTTTCAATATATAGTCCCACACATTACATGATCTCCTTTTAAAGCAATGTTTCGACCCAGTTGATGGGAAGGAATTAAGGAGAGCTGAAACCTAACTCTCTTATGAAATCAATATGATCTGGATATTAAATCTGCCTTTATCCTTTTCTCCTTTCAAAATTTAACAATGGCGTGATCGTTTGCTAACATCTCCATAATGATGCGATAAAACTTTGTTCATTTTGGAATGGCAGCTTTGGCGAGTTATTCATTGCTTAACAGACCAACTGTTTTTATGTCCTTTACTACTGCACTTAAATTTATCACTAGCTCCTTACTAATGATGTTCGGCTTCGCCACACTGGCGCAGCAACCACTGAAAGGTAAAGTTGTCGGCGAAAAAGGCGAAGCGCTTGCAGGGGCTACCATCTCCCTTAAAGCAAAACCCTCTGTGCAAACCCTTTCAGACGGAAGCGGAAGCTTTTCGATTGCCGCCGCCCCTGGCGATCTGCTCGTCATTAGCTATGCGGGTTATGAGTCTTTGGAGGTTCCGGCTTCAGCTGCGCAAACAGTCATATTAAAGGCAGGCAAAGGAGAGATGAATGAAATTGTAGTAACCGCCCTCGGCATCCGACGGGAGGAAAAATCGCTCGGTTATGCCGCACAAACGGTAAATGAAAATGCAGTAAAGGATGCAAAGTCCAACAACTGGGTCAATACGCTTTCCGGAAAAGTAGCCGGACTCAATATTCAGGGTACAGGCTCGGGTCCTATGGGCTCCTCCCGTATTACTCTTCGCGGGGAATCGTCTTTGAACCTGGAAAATAACCAGGCACTCATTATTGTAGACGGCGTTCCCGTAAGCAGTAAGATCACCGGCACCGGCTATAAGGCCCACCTCGCTGCCGACAGCCCGGTGGATTTTGGTTCTAATGTTTCGGATCTCAATCCTGATGATATTGAAAAAGTAACCGTACTAAAGGGCGCTGGCGCTACCGCCTTGTATGGCAGCCGCGCTGCCGGTGGTGTCATTATCGTCACCACCAAATCCGGGGCCCGCAAGGAGAAGGGTATCGGGGTGACGATCAATTCCAATTTCAGCGTCGACCAGGTGAATCGCTGGCCGGATTACCAGCTGGAGTATGGAGAGGGCAGGACTTCTGCTTATTATTCTTACCTGGACGGTCCTGATGGTCCCAATACTGCCACGGGTGTTGCTGCAGGAAGGGCTTGGGGACCCCGTTTTGCCGGGCAGTCGTATTATCAATACAATCCTGCAGCTGCCGATGGAAAACCCACCGAGCGTACCCCCTGGGTGCCGCATGACGATTATATATCCGGCTTCTTTAGGACCGGCACCACATTTTCCAATAGCATTTCATTGGAAGGTGGCTCTGAAAAAGGCTCTGCCCGTTTTTCGTTCACCCATTTGAAGAACGAGTGGATCCTGCCCAATACTGGATTTGAGCGGATCAACGCAGCACTATCGGTCAATCAAAAACTATCCGATAGGTTAAAGCTGACTGGAAGGGTGAACTACACCAACAAGAAAAGCGATAACCTGCCTTCTGCCGGTTATAACAACCAGACCATCATGTATTTTCTGATCATTGGCACGGCGCCCAATATACGGCCCGAGTGGTTCAAGCCTTATTGGAAAGAAGGTTTGGAAGGAGTGCAGCAACGTAACCTCTTTAACCCGGGACCTGATAATCCTTATCTCGATCTCTATGAAATGCTGAATAAAATGAACAAGCATGGAGTGATTGGAAGCGCTTCAGCAAATTATGAGATCACCGACAAGCTCGAACTTATGCTTCGCACCGGCATGGATATGTCCTGGGAGTTCCGTTCACAACAGCGGCCTTTCAGCATGACAAAATTCCCAAGGGGTATGTACCGCGAGCAGAACGTATTTAGCTATGAGATCAACACCGATGTCCTGCTCACCTATAAAGACCAGCTGGGCCAGCATTTCAGGTATACCGTATCTGCCGGTGCCAATGCCATGAGGCAGTCTTACGATTTTGCCGGGATGTATGCCGATCAACTGTCGCAGCCTGGAATCTATCAAATTTCCAACAGCCTGGATCAGGCAGTAGCTGATCCGGCAAAATCTCAAAAGGCGATCAATAGTGTTTACGCCGCAACGCAACTATCCTACGAGGAGAAAATCTTTCTCGACCTCACCGGCCGCAACGATTGGTCGAGCACCCTACCCTATGGAAACAATTCCTTTTTCTATCCGTCGGTAAGCTCCAGTTTTTTACTCAGTGAGTTGTTCCGGCTACCTGCAAAACTGTCTTTTGCCAAGCTCCGGCTTTCCTGGGCGCAGGTGGGTAATGACACACGGCCTTATCAAACCGATAAGTACTATGATAGGATATATGGCAACAGTTTTACCAACCCCTCCACACTATTCAATGCCAATCTTAAACCCGAGATCACTACAAGTTATGAGGCCGGTTTGGACCTTCGCCTGTTTAAGAACAGGCTGGGACTGGATCTCGCTGTTTATAACAACAACAGCCGCAACCAGATCCTGGCGATACCCCTGGACCCGGTGAGCGGATATAGCAATGCGCTTGTAAATGCTGGTTTGATCAACAGCAGGGGTGTGGAGGTACAGTTGACGGGAAAGCCCATCAGCGGGAAAAAATTCACCTGGACCACGACGCTTACCTGGTCGCGCAACCGCAGCTATGTGAAGGAACTGGCAGAAGGCATCACCAACCAGGTTATTTACAGCCATGATGGCAACGTCACTATAGAAGCCAGGGTAGGAGGTCGTATGGGAGATCTGTATGGAAGAGGTTTCCAACGGTCACCGGATGGGAAAATCATCTACTCTTCGGTGGGACTGCCGGCGCCCCTGGATCCTGTTGTAAAAAAATGGGGAAATGCCTTTGCAGACTGGAAAGCCGGGTTGCTCAATGAATTCGTATTCCGCAGTTTCAGGGTATCAATATTACTGGATGGCCAGAAAGGTGGCAGCCTCTACTCACAAACCAATCACAAAAGCAATACGCTGGGAAAAACCAAGGTCACGCTGCCCGGTCGTGAAGATGGGATCGTAGGTGATGGCGTGGTGTATAACGCTTCCACCGGTAAATATGAAGTCAATACAGTTAAGGTGGCGGCGAGTGCATATTATGAGAACTATTACCAGATCAGCAATGCCGAGACCAACATATTCGATGCATCCTTCCTTAAGATTCGCGAAGTACGCGTAGAGTTCAATCTGCCCAAGCAGCTGTTGAGCAAAGTTGGAATCAAGCAAACAACGGTTGCGGTCTACGGTCGGGAATTGTTCAATTTCACCAAGTTCCCGGGCTTTGATCCGGAAGGCGGCAATCTTAATAGTGGCACACTGACACCAGGTGTAGAGCTGATGCAATTTCCATCCACCCGCAATATGGGTATTAACCTCACTTTGAAATTCTAAAGAGTTATGAAAAGCTTACCTAGTGTTCTCGTTCTGTTTTTCTATACTGCCTTGTTTTTTTCCTGTACTAAAAAGTTCGAAGAACTCAATACAGACCCCAACCGTCCCAAAGAGGTCAATCCGGGTGTGATGCTGGGTCAATTGCAATACCGCATTATTAGTTCCAGTATGCAGGCAGGCCGGAATTTCACCCATGAGCTGATGCAGGTGGATGCTCCCCGCTCGAGCTTCGGAGGCGGTGGCCTGCATCGCTACGAGGTCAATCCCGGCGCCGGTGTTTGGAGCAATTTCTACGGTTACCTGGCCGATATCAAAGACATTTATGCCATTGCCGATCGCCAGGGTGAGGCCAACTACAAAGCCATTGCACTGGTGTATAAGTCCTGGGCCTACTCCATTCTTACCGACCTGTATGGCGATGTGCCGTACTCCCAGGCCACGCGAGCTATGGAGGGAACGGTCAGTGCCGCGTTTGATAAGCAGAAGGATATTTATGTGCAGATCCTAAAGGACCTGGATACGGCCAACAGCCTGTTTAATACCGCAAAAGCATTGACCTACGGAGGCGATATGGTTTACAATGCCAATGCGGTAAGCGGTGGCGTGAATGCCGGTATCGTGAAATGGAAAAAATTTACCAACTCACTGCGCCTGCGGTTGCTCCTGCGGATATCAAAAAGGGAAAGCGAGGTCAATGTAACGCAACAGGTTGCTGCGATACTGGCCGATCCTGCAAAGTACCCGGTCTTTACCTCAACAGCAGACGATGCGATCTTCAGGTATCCCGGTACCTTCCCTTATTTCAATCCCTACTATAATGCCCGCCAGCTGGATTGGAGGGATGGCACCTATTTCACGCAGTTTTTTGTCGATAAAATGAATGCTGATGGCGATCCAAGGCGAAGTGTCTGGATGACCACTGTTACCGTCGGCGGTACCCCCATCTACCGCGGCATTCAAAGCGGGTACCCTACAACAGTGCAATATGCGGTGGGACAGAATTCAAGCTATTCAGACGGTTTGAAAACGATGCCGCAACTGGGCATTATGATGACTTACGCGGAACTTGAGTTTATCAAAGCGGAACTCTCGCTCAAAGGCTTCAATACCGGCAAAACGCCCCGGCAGCATTACGAAACCGGTATAGCAGCATCCATGACCCAGTGGGGCGTTACACTGCCGGCCGGGTACCTCTCGCAACCCGGTGTGCTGTACAACAGCGCGGCCAGCACCGAAGCCCAGTTGGAGCAGATTCTCCTTCAGAAATACTACGCCTTCTTTTTTGTGGACTACCAGTCCTGGTTTGAAAAAAGAAGAACGGGTTATCCCGTGCTGCCCCGCGGAACAGGGATACCGGTGGAAAACCAGTTCCCGTGGAGAGTTCCCTATCCAACGTACCTGCAATCTCTCAATGCTCAAAACCTCGCTGCAGCAGTGGCCGCCATGGGCGGCGACAATAGCAGCATCAAGGTGTGGTGGGATAGATAGTCAACAATAATCATCAGCTCCTTTCAACCCATTGATATGAAACCTGTTTTCCTTTTCGTAGCAGTCTTTTTCTTTTTGCAATCGCCGGCGCAAACCAGCCGTAAACCGATCGATACATCGGTTCAAACCCTGATCGTTTTTTTTGATGGCCTGAGACCTGATTATATTACCGCTGACCTGATGCCTCAGCTGACGGCCTTCAAAGCGAAAGCGAGTTATGGATCCAATCATCACAGTGTTTACCCAACCGTTACTCGTGTAAATGCCTCTTCTTACTCCACCGGCAGTTATCCATCTGCTCACGGACTGATGGGCAATACGGTGTACTTCCCCCAGGTGGATGCAAAAAAGGGTATCAATACAGGCGAGGCCGAGGAGATGCAAAAGGTGATCGAGGCTACTCATGGGCATTTGTTGACCGCCACCACACTCGGAGAGGTATTGCAATCTGTCGGTGCAAAGATGATGGTATTCAGTTCAGGCTCTACGGGCCAGGCGCTGATGCAAAACCACACGATAAGCGGAGGCGCTACCATCAACCCGAAGATGATCCTTCCGGCCAGTCAGACGCAGGACATCCTGAATACAATTGGTCCTGTACCTGCGCATGCCAAGCCCAACACCGGTCAGCACCAGTGGGTGACGGATGCCTTGATCCAATACGGCTTAAAAAAAGATGGTCCCCTGGTCAGTGCGATCTGGTTCTCCGATCCCGATGGCGCCGCCCATAGCGATGGCATTGGCTCGCCGGCTGCAGTGGCTTCGATCCGTTCGGTTGATGAACAGTTTGGAAGAATTTTGCAGACTTTAAAGGACCGTGGCCTCGATCAGAAATTCAATATTCTCATTTCAACGGATCATGGTTTCGTAACCCATATCGGCAAGGAAAGCCTGCCTGATCTCCTGATCCGAAAGGGCCTCAAAAAGGACAAGGAAAGCGATGATGTGATTGTTGTCGGCGGCGCCTTATACGTAAAGGACCATAATCCGGAGAGGATTAAAAAAATCGTAGCCGCACTGCAGGCAGAAGAGTGGATCGGCGCGATTTTCACCAGGGGAAAAAAGGCCGGTGATCTGAAAGGTTTTGTGGAAGGTACGCTTTCGTTTGAATCGGTGCATTGGGACCACCAGGAGCGCTCTGCTGATATCCTGGTAGACGTCAATTGGAATGATGAGAAGAATGGAACGGGCTATGCGGGCAGCAGTTTTTCAAGAGGTGTTGCGGGTCATGGTAGCCTGAGTCCTTACGAAGTGCATATTCCTCTCATAGCCTTTGGGCCCGGTTTCAAAAGAAATTATGAGAGTCCTTTACCTACTTCCAATGTGGACCTGGTTCCGACCATCCTTCACCTATACGGCATTCCACTGCCAAAAACCATGCAGGGACGTGTGATGACCGAACTCTTTGCCGGCGGGAAAGAAGCCCCGGAACTGCGCCCTACAAAAGAGGTGATCAGGACGGAGGCAAGATCGGCTGAGGGAACTTACGTGCTGACCCTGGAGCGTACGGTGCTGGGGTCACACCGCTACGTTGATTTTGCCAGAGTACAGCGTACAAAAGGCATGGCTAGACCATAATTTAATACTTACCCGGAGAGGTGGGCGCTTGCCAGAGTTCAGAAAACGAGATCAATTTGGGTTTTACGCAGTTCTGTTCCCAGGGTAGTTCAGGCTTTCGCTCTGCTGATCCTTGGTTCTCCATATATCCCTTGCCAGTATCCGTTAGTAGGAGCTAACATCTATTTTATCTTTTTCAACGGACTGACCAAGCCATCTCTTACAATGAAGGCTTCGTAGGAATTGGCTCTTTTTTCAAAAAAGACTTGTGCATCGGTGGCATTGGCAAAGAAGAATTTGGTTTGAGATTCTGGTTTCAGTTCTGTTAAGACATTTCCTGCTTTCCGGAATAGTTTATCCTCTTGCTTTACTATTTCGATGATATTTTTTTCTGGTGTTTCGTAAGTGCCAATATATGGTTCAAGAAGAATAGGATCAATTTTGATCTCCTTGTGAGAGTAAGGCAGGATCATCGGCATATCAAAAACTGTTGCGGCGAGGGCTTGCCCCAACCATTGTATATTACCCTGTTTATTGGACAGAACAATCACGCTCAAGCTATCGGCCGGATAGTAGTAACAATAACTGCCAAAGCCTGAAATATTTCCGTCATGGCCAATTCTTTTATGTTGACCAAGCGAATCTATATCTAACGCATATCCATACCGGTTCAGATAAGGTGTTGCCATTTTGAAAAAGAGCGAATCGGGTAGAATACGCCTATTGAATAATGTGTTTTGCCATAAGAGAAGATCATCTACGGTTGAAACGAGATTTCCTCCGCCCAAAGGAAACTCCATGGAGATTGGTTTTGATTTTTTCCATCCTCGTGGTGTATAGCGGTAGCCGGTAGCGTTGTGGAGCATGATAGAATCTGTTTTTTCTACTCCTGTATGCTTAAGTTTCGACTTAGAGAAAATATTGGTTTTCAGATAGGTATCATAATCCAGGCCGGATAGCTTTTCAATGATCGTTGCCAGCAAGAAATAAGCTGAATTGTTATAGGAATAGCGGCTGCCTGGTGTGAAATCATAAGGCTCTTTGCTAAATAAGGCAACAATGCTGTCTTTAGGGAGCGATAAAAATTCCAGCTTCGAAAAACCCTGTATTGCCGTAAAGCTTTTGATTCCAGAGGTATGGTTCAAAAGCATATGAATGGTAACACTGTCGCCTCTCGGAAAATCGGGGTAAAAACGGCTTAAGGGGTCATGCAATGCAAGCTTACCCGCGGCTATCAGTTGCAAGATCGCCACAGCCGTGAATTGCTTGGTAATCGATGCAATCCTAAAGGTAGTAGTAGTGGTGTTCAGAATATTCCATTCACGGTTAGCGTACCCAAAAGCTTGCTTATAAAGCGCTTTTCCGTTTTTTGTGATCATAACTACTCCACTAAAGCCGTTAACCTTCTCTTGCGCTTTCATATACTTGTCTATCAGCGCAGTTTTATTTACTTGTGTATGAGCGATTGACGAATAAAAGAGCAGTAAAAAAAATAATCTGTTCATTTAAATGTCTTCTTTTGGTTGAATCTAAAGCCCTAATTTACAATATTTGAAACCTTCAATATTGCCTTGCGATGCTTGGGCAACCAAGGTAAATTGATTTTGCTGCAGGTTTTAGCAGTTGAGGTTGTGGAAACTATTCATATCTCTAAGCTTAAAGTACTCGCAAAGCTTCCCTATGCATGAAGTAGATATGAATGAATGTGTATGCCCTCTCACTTGTTTAAGACATATTATTGCTGGTGAAAGCCGGGTCTAAGCATAATCAGCCAGTAAAGGATTTGAAGAATATTCCTGCTCATGGAGCTTGCTTCCAATTGCCTGTAATCTTTCCAGCACCTGTTCAATGTCTTGTATGGTTGTGCGGTGAGAGCATATGGAAAGACGTAAAACTATAAGACCTTTTACTTTTGAGGTCAGGATAAACGCAAAACCGGTGGCTGTGATTTCGTCTGCAATTTGCTGGTTCAGCTTATCGAGGTATACATTTATCTCTGGCTGTTCGCTTATCTTTCTTAACACTTGCGGAACGAAACGGAAAGAGTAAATGAAAAGCTGAGGGTCGTGCATGGGTATAAAATCCTGCGATGAGCAAACCAGCTTATGTAAATGCTGTGCACACATAATGTTTTGCCTGAGCAGTGTTTGGTAACCTTCCTTGCCATAATGTTTGATCGACATCCATACCTTCAAGGCATTGAACCCTCTTGACATTTGCGGTCCATATTCAAAATAATCCAGGCCTTTGTAATCGGTAGGTAAGCTGCCTTGCAGGTAGGGTGCAGCGATGGAGAAAGTTCTTCTTAGTTTTTCTGGGCTTTTAACAAGCAGGCAGCCACATTCATAGGGAATATATAGCCATTTGTGCGGGTCGAGCGTTACCGAATCCGCCAGTTCCAATCCTGCGTACAGGTGCTTTATTTCGGGTAGCATGGCGCCAACAGCGCCGCATGCGCCGTCGGCGTGAAACCAGATACCTTTCTCAGAACAAATGCGGGCAATGTCTTGCAGCGGATCAATTACCCCTACATTAATGGAACCGACCTGCGCCACTACACAAAAAGGAACACAGCCTGCTTTGATATCCTCCTCTATCATCCTTTCCAGCGCGGCAATATTCATCGTGAGGTCTTCATTGCTAGGTACTCTTCTGATGCTGGTCCTTCCAAGATTGAGCATGTCGGCGGCTTTTACAATGGATATGTGTCCTTCGTGGTCGGACATATATAGCGTATGCAGTCCCCTTCTGGCATCAGATTGCAGTCCCTCTGCTGTTGTGTCATAGCCGGCCGTATTTCGCAATGCTGTAAGCAAAGCGGAAAAGTTGGCGATGGTTCCGCCGCCTACAAACAATCCGCCGCATCCAGTGGAATAGCCGATCAGTTCGGCGAGCCAGGCAATGGTCTGGCGTTCGATTTCGGTGGCGGCAGGTCCGGCCTTCCAGCCGCCGGCGTTCATGTTAACCGAAGTGGCGAGCGCGTCTGCCAGGACCGATATCATATTACCTGAGCCATTAACAAAGCCAAAATACCTTGGTGATCCTAAATGTGTGGCATGTGGCAATACCCTTTGCTTCCAGTCCTGGAAGACTAAGTCTGCCTGCTGTCCGGTTTGTGGTAAGGGTTCCCGAAATACCTCTGCTATTTCTTTCGAATTGCTTTCAGAAATGATCCTTCTTTCTTTGATGCTGTCATAATACTCGGCAATAGCATCTATCACTTCATATCCTAGTTTTCTAAAAGCCTCGCTTTCCATATCGAGGGTTTGAAAAGCCTGGTCATTTGCTGATGAATTGAATAGTGCCATGTTTAATATTTTGATTAAATGTTCAATTTTACTATTCGAGTGAGGCGAGCTGAATCATGCCGGTACTTTTATCGCATTTTTGGTAAGGTAAATGACCTGTCCGGAGATAGCCTACGCATAGCTCTAAGATACACGTAATAATAAAAATCATAATCTATTTATTTTCAGGAAAGTTCATTGAAATGGATATTGGGCGAAGCAGCAATTGAATACTTGGGGAGCAATTGACCAATGCTATCCCTGCTGAGTTCCGGTTCGATGCCGAATATTTCTAAAGAAAAATTATTAAACTTCGATTATTCCTGTTCCGCCCCTCAACCTCCAGTAAAAATTCGCATCCCTTGTTGCCGATACCGAAGCCTTTCGCCAAAAACAAAAGCAAAATGAAATAGCATTGGAAAATTTATTTCAAGCCTTGCTGGAAAAATATTTCGGGTAAGCACACGAGGGCTTTTTTGTAAGCATAATGTGGCGCAGCCGGCTGTTGGTTTTTGTCTTAATTCGAGGAGCTTTTTTAAAAAGTTGAAATCTGGCTATGATACATCGGATCAATTGGCAGCATCGAATTAAAGCTGCCCTGTTAACTAGTCACTGCATCGGTCTCAATAATCACCGCATGTCAATGCCAGCAGTCTGATTTTTCCGTGGCAATTTCGTGCCCATTGCAGCAGACCTTATTGATGCCGTCCAGTCCGGCAAGAACGTAGCAGCCATTTAATCTATTCTGATCAGGGTGGTCTTTACAGTTGATCAGGTCAAATTTGTTAATGATCAGTTTACCCTTAGACCCGGTGAAGTATTCATCGTCATCAAACATAAAATAACCTCTGGGAAGATAGTCATCCTTATCCTGTTCGCTAAGCTCATATGGTCCGCTTATCTTTTCCAGCTC
>DASTPZ010000200.1:0-15026 GCA_035761965.1 Flavisolibacter sp.
CTGCTATGCCATGATAGACCTGATCGTGGACAATTATTTTTATGTGATGGAAAAGCTGGGCGACAGGATAGAGCAGCTTGAAGAAGAGGTGATCCGCAACAGCAACCAGCGCTCCCTTACGCGCATTAACCAGCTGCGCAAAGAGATGATCATCCTCAAAAGGAACATCGCGCCCGTACGCGACCTGGTTGGCGGCATCATACGAAGCGAAAGCGAGCTGCTCGACGACAGGACCACCAAGTACTTCAAGGATGTACAGGATCACATTACCCAGGCATACGACCTCAGCGAAAACTATCGCGATGTAATGATCAGCATGCAGGATCTTTATATCAACAATGTTAACCTTAGGATGAACGAGGTAATGAAGGTGATGGCCATCGTTACCTGCCTGATGGCTCCTGCTACCGTTATAGGCGGCATTTTTGGGATGAACTTCGACGTTATTCCTACTTCACACAACCAATGGGGCTTTTACATAGCCGTTTCTTTGATGCTGTTCATCCCCGTGGTAATGCTGCTGATCTTTAAGAGAAGAGGCTGGTTTTAGAATGATGCTGGCCTTTTGGAATTGAGCTTTTCTTCGGCATAATTGCCCGCCTGCACTTTTAGCGTGTCTTTGTATACATACGTTTCCATTTCGGCAGTACCTGTACGATAGCGGCAGATCTCGGGTATAATGCCCTCACCGGAATCTTTCATCACGGCAATCAATATAGTGCTGTCGTTCTCCCATTTTACATCTAGCACGGCCCCCATCGTTCCAAAATAAAGCAGCCGCCTGCGCTGTCCTTTTTTCATGTCAATGATGGCTACTTCCGTATCCGGACCGCCAGCCCTGAGCCCGGGTCTGTTGCTGTTGCGGCTTATTATATAGTTGTAGGAAACCATATCTATAGCCTGGCTGCTATCGCTGTTGTAGACCAGGTAAGGTAAAAAAGGCTCGAGCCTCTGCCTGTCGATGACAGTGGCAGCCATGGTATCTGCTCTTGAAAAATTTGCTTCTTCAAAACCGCTGGGCGTAAAGGCAGAGTCCTGGGTTTGGATGAATTGGGCCAGCTGGGGAAAAGCAAGACTGAGGTCGGGTGTAGCCGGCGTTTCCTCCGCAGGTGCTTCTTCCGCTGCGGCGGCAGTATCGGCATCCACGCTTTCTTTGCTTCCTTCATTATTGCAGGATGCAGCAAAGACCAGTATGGCGGCAAGGTAAAGGGTGAGTTTCTTCATCATCTTTTTTTATAAACAGGAACCGTGCTGCAAGGCTCGCCGTACATAATCGTCTTGGCCACCGGCAGCAACAGCCTGGTAATCTCTGTATAAGCAAAAGAATCGATGGGTGTTTCGCCACAACCCTTTACCACAACGCGTTGGTCGGCGAATGCAGCAGTGTCAATAGAAGACAGGTTTTTAAGAAAAACATGTTTTTGCATTTCTGCCACCGTGCCGGTATAGATATCTGCCGCTACTGGTTGAAGGTAAGAGGCAACAAGCATATAGGCCCATACCGGTATAATGGCATCGGCACTGCAAAAGATCGCTACATTTTTCCCTGTGTATAAAGACCAGTCCAGGTTCTTCAAAGCCTCCCTGAAATCCTTCTCCTTGAGAATAAGGCCCATGAACAAATGGTCTTTCAGGTCGAAGCCGGCTACCTCGCCCTTGGGCAGGTATTTTTCAAGATCCAGTGTAATGAGCCCGCTATTGGCCACCTTATTGACGATTGTATCGCTCATGTTGCAAAATTAGATGGATTGTATTTAATGAAATGCCAAATAGGAAGAAGACGCGGGTCCGCCAATATAATGGACATAAAAAAGCCCCGGCATGTCCCGGGGCTTTGATAAAATATGATAAGCTGGTTCGATTAATAGAACTCCGACCTCTTGTCCTTGATGTTGGAAGACCTCTTGAGGATCTCAACGATAGGGTTGTAACCCTGCTGGATCTGGCTCATCAGGCCTTGCTTTACCTGCATTTCGAGCATTTTGCGCTGGTCTTCGATGCTGGCAGCTTCAACGGGGGTAGTAGCGATATTGTCGACCCTCACCACGTAAACGCCCTGGTTGCCGGCGATACCTTGAGGAACTACCTTGCCTTTGTTGGCAGGATTGAAGATGGCGCCAAGTACCTTGGGCTCAAATCCAAGCATGCGGTCGCCCTCGAACCTGAGGCTGTCGAGCGTCAGCACCTGCTGGTTCATTTTGGCAGCGGTCTGCTCGAGCGAGCTTACCTGTCCTATGTTCTTGATGATCTGCTCGCCTTTTTTCTCCTTTTTCAGGAGTGGCTCTACCGAAGGACGGGCAGCGCTCACGCTCAGCAGGCCTGGCTTGTTCACTTCCGATACCACGGCAACTACGTAGTTCTCACCTACTCTTTCAGGTCCTACTACATCATTGGCATCGGCATCAAATACCGACTTAATGAAACGGCGGGCGTTGCCCTGCAGGCCATTCACAGAGAAGCTCATGGGTGTGAGGTTCTGCGCGATCGATTTTACTATGCCCCTGCCCTTGAGGTTCTTTTCGTAATATGCATTGAAGCTTTGCGGATCGCGGCTCTCACCAACCAGCTGGTTGGCCATGTTTACCGCGTTCTGGTCTGTTTCGGCCCCTGGAGTTACCTGCTTGTACAGGTAAGCCACCTTATAATGCGGCGAAACATTCTGATGCTCCATCACTTCTATATAGTGCCAGCCGAAATCTGTTTTTACTACTTTTTTGTCGCCGGGTTTTCCATCAAACAGCACAAACTGTGTGTACTCTTTGGCAAACTGGCTCTGGAGCTGGGTCGAAGAGATTGTCATCACGCCCTTCTGATCGCCGGGCTCTGTTGAATATTTTGCATGAAGCGAATCAAAGCTGGCGCCGTTCTTAATAGCGAGTGCAATGCTGTCGGCCTTTACTTTGGCAATGCTGTCGGGATAAAGCGGCTGGCCTGTTTGGGGGTTTACGGTTCCCAGCAGGATGTGACGGCTCTTAACCGAATCGGGCAGGTTCTTCGAATCTATCATCCTCGCCAGTGTATAGCTTCCGGCGTCAAGATAGGGGCCAAACACACCGCCTTTCGGAAGGGCGAGTATCGAATCTTTCTGAGCGATCTGGATGGCATTACCCGATACATAAGCATCAAAGAAAGGCGTATTGCTGCCCTGCATCCTGGCGAAGCCCGCAGGATCCGCTGCGGCAGCAAACCCGGCTTTTGCGTTCTCGGCCTCGGTCCTTGCTGCGGCGCTATCGGCTGCGCTGGGTGCCGCGCTGAACAGAACATACTGGATAGTGCGGGTTTCTTCTTTTTGCTCGAACTGGTCTTTATGATCGTTGATGTACTTCCTGATCTCGTCGTCGCTTACTTTCACCGTGCTGTCTGATACGAGGTCATAAGGCACGCTGAAATAAGATGCTTTTGCGAGGAGGGCATTGTCGGCATTTCTCTTTTCAAGGAACCATTTGGGGAAATAGACCGTATTGGTGAGAAGCGACATGTACTTGGTCATCAGGCGCTGCTTCTTCAGCTCTTCGATGCGCCTTTCCACATTCTCTTTCTGGGCAGGGTTCTTCATTGCCTGCTTCACGGCTTTTTCGGCTTCAACGGCATTGAAGTTTCCGTTGGCATCGGTAAAGCTCCTTCTGATGTCTTCGGGAGGATTAGCCCCGTAAAGGATATCCCTCACCTCTTTCTCGGTAACAGTTAGGCCGAGCTTTTCATACTCGGCAGTGAGGATGATATCGCTCACCTCATTCTCCCAGTTCTGCTGCATGATCTGCTGGCGGAGCTCTTCTCCCACCTGGTATCCCTGCGAAGCATACTGGTATTCGAGCGCCTGGTTCTTCAGCTCAAATTCTTGGCGGTCGATCGATACGCCATTTACCTTTCCGATTGTGTTGCCAGGGCCGCTGGAGCCCATACCGGTCTTTCCTGCAAAGGCATCCATTAAAATGAAGCCTAATAAAGCAAGCGCAATCGCTATCACCGCCCATCGGGCGTACTTGTCTCTGATTTTCTGGATAACTGACATAGAGGTGGTCTTTCTTTTTTAACGGATGGCGAAAATAGGGAAAATCGTTCTAAGAAACCAGCTTTTAGGCACATGAAAAACCCCTGAAATCCGCAAATTTCAAGGGTTTTGACCATTTTTAGGACAGCGTTAAGAGGACGGTCAATTACCTGCCTGCGATCCTCATTTCATTCACCAGGTGACCTGCGCCTGCAAATTTGTCGATGATGAACAATACATAACGGATATCAACCATAATATTCCGGCAAATCGAAGGGTCATAGTTGAGGTCGCTCATAGTTCCCTCCCAGGCCCGGTCGAAGTTCAGTCCCACCAGGTTTCCCTGTGCATCGAGAGCCGGACTGCCCGAATTGCCTCCTGTTGTATGATTGGTGCCGATAAAACAAACCGGCATCCTTCCATTGACACCATACGATCCGAAATCCTTTGATTTATGAAGCGCTATCAGTCTTGCAGGAAGGTCAAATTCATAATCGCCCGGCTTATATTTCTCGAGTACACCGTCTAAGAAAGTGTAGTGGTCATATTTGACGGCATCCCTGGCCTGCAGGCCCTGTACCTGGCCATAGGCAAGGCGGAGCGTGCTGTTGGCATCGGGATAAAAGGCCTTTTCGGCAAAAACCTCCATCTGGGCCTGCATATACGTACGCTGCAGGGTATTGATCCGCCCCTGGATGGCAGTGAGCTGCGGCAGCACCTTATTGACATAGGTTGCAGAGAGCTGTTCAAAAAGCTGTGCTGCTTTATCAGACTTATAGATTTTCAGGGCAGGATCCTTTTCCAGCTGGCTTAACATATGGTCCTTGTCATCCATATTAGTGGAGGCATAGACCTCGTTGGCCAGTTTTTCGTAGTCGCGGCCCGATCTTTCAGTCCATTCGATCAACGCGGGTGAAACAAAGGATTTATCCTGCTGCTCAACAAAATGCTCAATCAGTACGGCAAACAGCTTTTGATCCAGCGCGGCATCGTATTCTTTATAAAAGCTCTTCATCCATTCCTTTGCGCCTTCCAATGCGGCAGCCTGGCCTTTATTGCCATCTTTTTCTGTGGCGGCGATCACACTGCTGAGCTTCGAGGCCAGGCTAAACAGCTCTATCCTGGGAATGATTTCGCTATAATGGTCGCGGGCCAATGCATAAGGCTTAAGAGCTTCGTATTCCTGCTCCAGTGCAGTCAATAGGTTGCCATATTTTTCTTTCCATCCGGGATTGGCATTGATTCTTTTTACGAATTCGGCCTCATATTGCTGTTTTTTGTTCAAACCCCCGGTCCTGTTCATTCCTAATACCTCTCCCTGCCATTTTTTATAGGCATTCTGGACACTGGCATATTTGGCTGCGTACTGGATCTTTACGGCCTCGTCTTTTCTCATAAATGCATCCATGACACCCAGCACTTTTTCACGAATTGCGATCTTGGCCGGATCATTCTGTTCTATGATCTGCCTTACGGCGAAAGAAGGCAGGTACTGAGTTGTTCGGCCCGGAAAGCCCAATACCATGGTGAAGTCCCCTTCCTTAACCCCGCTCAGGGAGATGGCCAGCGATTTCCTGGGTTTATAAGGAACATTTTGGGGCGAATAGGCTGCGGGCTTATTGTCCTTTCCGGCATAAATGCGGAAAAGTGAAAAATCGCCCGTGTGTCGGGGCCACATCCAATTATCGGTATCCTTACCAAAATTACCAATAGAGGAAGGCGGCGCACCCACCAGCCTTACATCACGATAGGTTTCGGTTACAAACAGGTAATATTTATTGCCCTCGTAAAACGCGCGGATGAGCACATCCTGGTGAGCCTCTTTTTTAACCGACTGGCTCACCGAGGCCATGTTCTCACCAATTATCTTTTGCCGTTCGGCTTCAGTCATACCCGGCTTTAGACGGGCCAGCATGGAGCTTGTTACATCGTCTATGCGGATGATGAAGCTTACAAAAAGCCCGGCGCTGGGGATCTCCTGGCCCTGGTTGGCCGCCCAGAACCCGTTCTTTATATAGTTATGCTCCAGCGACGAATGGTCCTGTATGGCATCAAACCCGCAATGATGGTTGGTAAGCACCAGGCCCTTGTCTGAAATCACCTCTCCCGTACAAAAACCTCCAAAGCTCACGATGGCATCCTTGAGGCTGCCCTTATTGATATTATATATATCACCGGCACTGATCTTCATGCCGAGACTCTTCATTTGCTTTTCATTCAGTCCTTCAAGCAGCTGCGGCAGCCACATGCCCTCATCGGCCAGTACCGGCTTACAGATGAGCAGCAGGAAAAAGAGCTTGACCCAGGTTATTCGCTTCATATTGTGCATTTTCAAATAAATTTAATTGCTTCGGCAGATAAAGCCGCAAATGAGGTCGTAGAGCACTGTTAATTTCAGGAATTTTATGTGGATAACCATTGTGGAACTGTGACATGAAACGTGGACGGTTGGAAGGGAAGTTTCTGTCGTTTGAAGGCTTCGGATTTTTTGTGTGTTGTACCCGTTTTATCCATCAGAAATTAACAGGGAAAATTTTTCATAGCAACTTGTTTTTGTCAAGCGGTGGAAATCCACAATAGTGTTAATATGACTGCCGAATGCACTGACTGCGGTAAATTTGCTGTGAATTACCAGTGGCGCTGTGTGGATAAAGAACAGTTTTTGCAGTACCAAATTTTGTTCTTGCTAGTTATCCCCTAATTCACAGCCCTAATAGTAATAGGGTTATTATAAATAAATAGGTATACTATATATTATTATATGGATAAGGAAATGTTGATAGCGAAAAATGAGCTGGAAGAAAATGGCTTTCTCGACCTGGACGTTGACCCCACGCTCGACCTGTTTGCGGAGATTGAAAGACTGAAGAAGGAAAAGAATGCCATTATCCTGGCTCATCTTTACCAGGAGCCCGATATACAGGATATTGCCGATTATATAGGCGACAGCCTTGGTCTTGCCCAGCAGGCCGCCAAAACAGACGCCGATATGATCGTATTTGCAGGCGTCCACTTTATGGCCGAAGGCGCCAAGATCCTCAATCCTTCCAAAAAGGTGGTAATACCGGATCTTAAGGCGGGCTGTTCGCTCAGTGAAAGCTGTCCGCCGCCACTGTTCAAAAAGTTTCGTGAGCAGCACCCCGATCATATCGTGATCTCCTACATCAACTGCAGCGCTGGCATCAAGGCGCTTAGCGATATCATCTGTACGAGCTCTAATGCAAAGGCCATCGTTGACAGCCTTCCAAAAGACCAAAAGATCATTTTTGCGCCAGATAAGAACCTTGGCGCCTGGGTGAACAAGGTCACCGGCCGCGACATGCTCCTGTGGAATGGTGCCTGCATGGTACACGAGATATTCAGCGTGGAGAAGATCACCAGGCTCAAGGTAAGACATCCCAATGCCAAGCTCATTGCCCACCCCGAATGCGAAGAGCCTGTGCTGAGAATGGCTGATTTTATAGGATCCACTACCCAGCTTCTTGCCTATACCCGTAACACCCCCCACAAAGAGTTCATTGTGGCTACAGAGGCCGGCATCCTTCACCAGATGGTCAAGCAGGCACCGGATAAGACCTTTATACCGGCACCGCCCGATAACCACTGCGCCTGCAACGATTGTCCGCATATGAAGCGCAACACCCTCGAAAAGGTTTACCTCTGCATGGAATACGGCCAGCCGGAGATCATCATGGACGAGACCCTGCGCATCCAGGCAAAGAAATCGCTCGACCGAATGCTGGAGATCAGCGCTCAGCTGGGCCTTTGATCCAACCGCTACAGCCGGCTTCATTGTATTTGAATGTGTAATCCACATTTCCTTTTGTAAAAGGCAGTGATCCGGTGGATATCCTCGCAAATACTGTGGATGATTTGTGATCAGCGATCCAGCCGCAGAGGCGCTGAAGGAGCATAGCCAAATCTTGGTTAGTTTTGAGCCTTTCAGTAAAACCATGTTGAACAATTACAGCCTTAGTTTGCAGCAGGAGCGGAGATGGCAATACCTGGCCGGCTTTTTTTGTCTTTTTGTATACGGGGGCTCATTGTTCTTTCCCCTGATGGACAAGGATGCGGCCCATCATGCAAACATTGCGCTGTACATGTATGAGCACAACGACTGGGTAAGCCTTGTCGACCGTCAGAAAGACTATCTCGACAAGCCGCATTTTCTTTTCTGGAGCTCGCTGCTGAGCTTTAAGCTTTTTGGTGTGAATACCTTTGCCCACCGTTTGCCGGCTGTTCTTTTTGCCCTCTTGTCTATCCTGAGCACTTATAAGCTGTCTACCCATCTTTCCGGAAAAAGAACGGCAAGAATAGCTGCCCTGATGCTGGCCACTGGTCAGGCCTTTGTACTGGCCATCAACGATGCCCGCATGGAAACGCCATTGACCGCGGGTATCATTACCGCCATATGGCAGCTGGTGCTGTATGTGGATAAAAATAAGTTTATCCACCTCGTGCTGGCTGCATTGGCAGCAGCCATGGCCTTTGCAACCAAGGGTTGGCTCGGACCGGTCGTTGTCTTTATTTCAATCTTCTTTTACCTGCTTACCAGCCGTAAATGGAAGGTGCTTGCCTCCCCCTTGACCTGGCTGTTCATCCCCTTGTTCTTTGTATTCATCTCGCCCGTTTTATACGCTTATTACCTGCAGTATGATCTTCATCCCGAAAAGGTGATCCGCGGACAAAGCGGCCGCTCGGGTCTTGGCTTTATCTTATGGAAACAGCTATTTGAAAGGGCCGGCGGATTCGATGTAAAAGGCCGCAACAGCGAGTATTTCTTTCTTTACCATACCTTTTTATGGGCTTTTCTGCCCTGGAGCCTGATTGCCTATGCGGCGCTGTTTTACTGGCTGAGGCGTATCGTTTATTTAAAGAAATGGAAACGTCCACTTGGATTTGCGCCGCTTGCTTTTTCCTTTATCCTGTTCAGCATCTCCTTCTCCAAGTTCAAGATGCCGCACTATATCATCATGCTGTTGCCCCTGGCCGCCATTTTCACCGCGCCCTACCTGAGGGCGGCTTTAAGAAAGCGGGCAGGCATCAAGGTCTATTACCCGGTTCAGCTTGTATTGACAGTACTGGTTATACTGGCCATCGTGCTGCTTAACTATTATTTCTTTCCTCCCCGCAATGTATTCATATGGGTAATGGGCACCGCCCTGCTGGCAGGGTTGATCTTCTTTGCCTTCAAAAAACTTCACCGCGGACAAAAAGCGCTTTACCTGAGCATAGCCTTATCACTGGTGCTCAACTTTTTTCTGAACTATAATTTCTTTCCCAGCCTTCTGAAATACCAGGGAGGCAATGAGCTCGTGAAAAGAATGAAGCAGGAAGGGATCGATGTTCCGGACGACAAGATCGTATTGCTGGAGATCCATTCACATAGCTTCGACTTTTACCGGAACCGCAATCACCAGGTGCTGGAGATGGCCGATTTTGAGAGAGGTTATCCTGCAGTGAGCGACAGCTATTTCCTGCTTTCATCCGGACAGGCAGGCGAGCTCAGGGCCAAAGGCTTTGCTATAGAGCCCCTTATTCAACAGCCCGATTATAATGTTACCACGGTAAAACTGAAATTCCTCAATCCGGCTACCAGGGCGAAGAACCTTGATACACTCATGCTGGCAAGGATACGCAGGTCCTGATCTCAGGGCCTGGTGCTGTTTTCTTTCAAAAAAAGGTAGGCATTCTTGGGATAGCGTATCAGCATGAAGAACAAAAGCGCAAAACCACATTCCAGCAGCTCTGCATTTTTTTCGTGCTTCAGCAAAGACGTAAGCGTTATCAATACCACAAAACAAACTACCTGGTAGACCCTTGCAACTGGAATGCCGCTGTTGTCGATAAAGCGTTTTGCCGGCTGCCATTTCGCATGCAGGAGGGGCATAAGGAGCAGGTAGATACCCATGCATATGCTGAGTGCGATCGAAAATATGAGTTTATTGATCTTCACGCCATTTACAACCAGGTTGTGCAGGTTGGTCTCTCCCTGTGCATTGTTCTGTTCAAAGAATTCCGAGCTTTTTATGCCGAGTATCCTCTGGCCCCAGGAAACCTCCTCGCCGGCGGCAAAGAAGAGCAGAACGCCCATCAGGAAAGTAACGGTGAGGAACCACCAGTGCTTTTGCCTGAACAGGTTAAAGAACCTGTAAAGGCAAACTGCGGAGCCGGCAAGGAGACCGGCTACGGTAAGCCATTCCACCATGCCATCCTCTACCACATACCGGCTGAAAAGGTCCAGGTTCGTATAAAACAGCCAATAGCCTGTAAGCACTATGATCAGCACGAGTGCAGGAATGAGCTTTTCAATAAAACTAAGTTTAGCCATGGTCGATCGGATAATCTTTACAAAATAAATAACTCGCTTTTATAAAGGATAATTTCTTTGCTGAAGGCTAAATGCCTGCAAGTCTTTCCACAGCTGCCTCCAGCGTGGATTCTTTTTTGGCAAAGCAGAAGCGAAGCACTTTGTTGTCGGTGCCTGATAAATAAAAGGCCGATACCGGTATGGTAGCCACGCCCTTTTCTTTTGTCAGCCTGATGGCAAATTCCTTCTCATTCTCCTGGGAGATATCGTTGTAAGAATATACCTGGAAATAACTTCCAAAAGTAGGCAGGGGCCTGAACCTTGTTTGCTCCATCAGTCTTTGAAAAAAGTCTTTCTTTTTTTGCAGGAAGGCACCGAGCTCGAGATACTGCTCTCGTTTGGAGAGAAATCCTGCAAGCGCTACCTGCTTTGGCGTATCGCAGGTAAAGCAATTGAACTGGTGTATTTTTCTGAACTCGCTCATCAGCGTTGCAGGCGCTATGCAATAGCCCATCTTCCACCCTGTGCAATGATAAACCTTGCCAAAAGAAAAACAAACGAAGCTTCTTTGCATCAGGTCCGCATGTTTGAGGATGCTCTCATGCTGCCGACCATCAAAGATCAGGTGTTCATATACCTCATCGCTGACGATCAATATCCTGCTGTCCCTCGTGAGTGCTCTCAGCTGTGCTATGTCATCGATCGATAACACGCTGCCTGTAGGATTGTGTGGCGAATTGATGATGATGGCCCTTGTTCTTTCTGTGATCTTTTCTTTTACCTCGTTCCAGTCGATCTTGTAATTTGGAAAGCTGAGCTCTATGGTCACCGCCTTTGCGCCATTGAGTGTTATTGCCGGGATGTAGCTATCATAAGCAGGTTCAAAAACAATGACCTCGTCGCCCGGCTGCAAAATGGTCGTCAGGGCTGTATAAAGGGCATAGGTGCCCCCCGGCGTTATCGTGATCTCACTTTGCGGATCTATGGACGCGCCATACAAAAAAGCCGCCTTCTCTGCAAGGGCCTCGCGCAGCGGTATATAGCCATTCATGTGTACATACTGGTTATGCCCTTGTTTCATGGCTTCGTTCACCAGGGCTATCAGCTCCTCGTTCATGGGAAAATCGGGAAAGCCCTGTCCAAGGTTGATGGCCTTTGTTTCGGCGGCCAAAGCGCTCATGACAGTGAAGATGGTCGTGCCTACCTGCGGCAATTTTGATTGAATGGTGGGTTGCAATGATCTTTGTTTAGCCGCAAAATTAGCAGATATTGGCTTGAAGCCGGAAGCCTTGTTTTGACTATCTGAGGCCAGGTCCCGTAATGCATGCTATGGCTTCGCATACGCAAGGGAATGATATCAGCACTCTTTTTGCCTTACATATTTGATGGAGATATTTTCCGGTTTTATCAGAGGCTCACAGAAGAAGCGAAGGTATACCTGAGATAAGGTCACCACATCCTTCTGGCAGTATTCGACGATCCTTTCCAGGTTTCGGTCCTCCCAATAAACAGAATAAACCTTGCTGCCATCGATATCGTCCTTTGGTGAGGGCACGCCAAAAACGGCTGCCAGCAGCTTGAGAGTGGTATAGCTTTTCATATCACCGAACTTCCACATCTCCATGGTATCGATAAGATGCTTGAGCTCCCAGGGTTTTTTACCGCCGATCTTGAGCGATTCGGGAAGGGCAACCCCGTTGATGATCATCCGGCGGCAGAGATAGGGAAAATCGAATTCCTTGCCATTATGCGCACAGAGCGATCTTAGCATGTCCACTTGTCCCAGCTTATTGCGCTCCCATTTGCGCACGGCTTCGGCAAATTCTTCCAGCAGTAATTTTTCATCATCATTGTAAAAAGACCGAAGCACAAGCTTGCGGTCTTCGCCTTCTCCCTGGAAGCAGCCGCAGGATATGCAGATCACCTTTCCGAATTCTGCATAGATCGAGGCCCTTGGATAAACCGATTCTGCAGTATCCAGCTCCGGATTCCTGATCTCCCTTTTGCTGGCCTTATCGGCCCAAAGCTCTTTCCACGGCCCCGGCAACTCGTCAAAGGTCCTGAACTGCGATACGGTCTCTATATCGATAAATAGAATGTTATTGAAATTCATAGCTGTGGCAAGCTTGTACAAAAACAGGTATCCCTGCCTTTGGCGGTTTGGAACTGATCGTTTGCACTGGCTGCCGGGACAGCCGGTTGAGGGCTTTCACTAGAGGAATTTATCACCCTTATTCCGTTTTACCTCGGCAACATATTCCTTTATTTCCTGTTCTTTTTCTTTTTGGCAAATGAGCAAAACATCTTTTGTATCCACCACGATGTAGTCGTCAAGCCCCTGGAGAACAACCAGCTTTTCGTCCGGAACATGCACCACGTTCTTGTTGGCATCGAAAACAATCACGTTATTGCCGGCAACAGCATTTTCCAAATAGTCCTTTTCCATGTTCTCCCAGGCGCTGTTCCAGGTGCCGAGATCGCTCCAGCCAAATGAACCAGGTATTACGTAAACATTATCGGCTTTCTCCATCACGCCAAAGTCAATGGAAATATTGGTGCACTGCGGGTAGATGCTTTCGATCGCCGTTTTTTCTTCCGCGGTGTTCAGCTTATCCTGCTCTGCATAGAACAGCTCGTACATTTCGGGCATATGCGCCTTAAAGGCTTCTATGCCGCGTTTGATCTGCCATACAAAAATGCCGGAGTTCCAGAGAAAGTCGCCGCTGGCAATAAAGGTCTTTGCCAGCTCCTTATTGGGCTTTTCAGTAAAGGTCTTCACCTTATATACGGAGGGAACAGCCTCTATGCCTTCGTGCTGTATATAGCCGTAGCCTGTATTTGGATAGGTTGGACTGATGCCGATGGTCACCAGCGCGCTGAAATGATTGACAAAATCGAGCGCCTCCGAGCAGATGCCGAGAAAACGTTCCTCATTCAGGATAAGATGGTCTGCAGGGGCCACGATCAGCGAGGCCTCTGGATCGAGCTGCTGCAGCTTGAAGGAGATGTAGGCAATACAGGGAGCAGTATTCTTCCGGAAAGGCTCGCCTATGATATTGCCCGGCGCGATCCTTGGCAGCTGCTCCGCAGTTATATCGAGGTATTCGTTGGCTGTCACCACAAAGATGTTCTCTTCGGGAACCAGCTGGGCAAACCTGTCAAATGTATGTTGGATGAGGGTTTTGCCCGTGCCTAATATATCAAGGAACTGTTTTGGGAAGTTAACCCTGCTCAGCGGCCAGAAACGGCTGCCTATGCCACCGGCCATGATGGCGACATAGGTCTTGCGGTTGCGTTCTCGTATTTCGTTTTTCATCACTTTAAATCAATCCTTCTTTTACTAGATCGTGCAGGTGCAGGATGCCGAGGTAGACCTGGTCTTCTGCAACCACAAGCTGGGTGATAGAATTCTTGCGCATGATATCAAGGGCATTGATGGCCATTTCCGAAGGATCGATGGTCTTCGGGTTCTGGCTCATGATATCTCTTGCCGTTATATGTTGTATGGAATCGCTTTTCTCGAGCATGCGCCGCAGGTCTCCGTCGGTGATAATGCCGACCAGCTTTCCATCGGCGCCGGTTACACCGGTTACACCCAGGCGCTTGCGCGTCATCTCCATGATTACCTCTTTTACCGACTGGTCGGTTTTTACTTCCGGCTTTTCATGATCTATGTAGAGATCCTTCACCCGGAGGTAAAGTTTTTTTCCCAGGGCGCCGCCAGGGTGAAGCTTGGCAAAATCTTCCACGGCAAACCCCTTTTTCTCCATCAAGCAAACGGCTATGGCATCACCCATCACCAGCTGGGCCGTTGTGCTTGTAGTAGGCGCCAGGTTATTGGGACAAGCCTCCTGCGACACCGTGGTATTGAGCACAAAATCAGCCTTGCGGGCCAGGTAAGACGACATGTTGCCGGTGATAGCGATAAGGCAGTTGCCGAAATTCTTGATCAGCGGTACCAGGACCTTTATTTCGGGGCTTTCGCCGCTTTTGCTGATAATGATGACGGCATCCTCCTGCTGTACCATGCCCAGGTCGCCATGAATGGCGTCGGCCGCATGCAGAAAGATGGCAGGGGCGCCGGTAGAGTTCAGGGTCGCCACGATCTTTTGCGCAATGATGGCGCTTTTGCCTATGCCGCTGATCACGATGCGGCCTTTACACTGCGCCAGGCAATCGATGGCCTGCTCAAAATGCTCGTCGAGCTGGCCCGACAGCTGGCTGATCGCGGCTGCTTCCATCTCAATGGTGCGGATGGCTGCCGATCTTATATTTTCCTTTGTTTTCAAGGACTCAAAATTAGAGGATTTGCTTTCAAACATGTTTTTGAAATTAGTTGTCATTTTAACTATTTATCACTTCCGAATCCGCTTATCTCTTGCTAAATTCGCTTGCCTTTTTGACCCACGGCCTTTGAAGGGCTGCGCATCCGCCAATTTTATACGTTTATTCTATAAACCTGGTCAAAAGCAGGCTCCTTCGTCAGCTGTTTCTCAAAGGCACATTTGTTTCAAAAAGCTTTTTTTAAAGCTATAAACTCTTGATAGAATGCCTACCGTAAAGAAAAACCCTGGCAAAAAGCCAAAGGCCAGTGCTGCGAGTGAAATAGATCTAAAATCCGCTCTTCAGGAGCATTTTGGTTTCAAAGAATTTAAAGGACAACAAGAAAAAATCATCAATTCCGTGCTTTCGGGCAAGGATACTTTTGTGATCATGCCCACCGGT
>DASTPZ010000201.1:0-13806 GCA_035761965.1 Flavisolibacter sp.
ATAGGTTCCTTTAATTGTCGTGAAAAATAAAATGGCGGCCTTAATGTAAAGAGGCAACTGCCATGCTCATCATTATGACTGGACGAGCTTACGGAATGAAGATAATCTAGTCTGCTAATAAGAGTAAACACAAAGATAGGGTTTCCGGCTGAAAAGAGAAGGTTAAATGCCCGGAATACGCTTTAGACCTGAAAAACAAGTTCGGTCAGGCAGAATAGTAAGATGTATTTGATAATCGGTCTGAAAGCTATCGTACTGATCCTCAATCAGCCATCATAATCATTTAACTTGACGTGTTGAAAAATAAGCCTACCTTGTACTCGTTCTCACAAGTATCCTTCTGTTAATTCGCTATCTCACATCCTCTGTTTAACAGCAAATGATCCTTTGTTTTTAACGTCTAAATCTGCTGTTATGGCCCGTATTTTCACTACCAAGTTTACTTTTAACCACCAGGTATATGATGCGATTGTAACGGTGCTCGATCAAAACGGAGAGCTCAATTTTACCGTTAAGGTACAGGACCTGGATCTGCAGGAATTGTTGCCTGACGGGCATTTCCAGTATAGGGGGCGGAAGGGCTTCAAGGATATCGAGACAGACAAGCTTTCGCAGTCGCTGATGCAATCCATAGCCGCATCGATAGAAAAACACTTGGTCTCCAAGCCCTGAGAATAAACAACACCACCTACCATGTATTTTATTTATGTTGATACGGATGCCAAGGTGTTCGAGACCCTGGAGGCTGTCATGCACCGGGTCGACAAAACAAAGCTGCTTATCGCAGTTGCCAATGGCTATGAGCTGCTGCAGTTCCTGCAGAACGTAAAATGGGGGCAATCCTATCCCGATCTGATCATCCTCAACATGATCCGACCCGAGGCGCTCAATGGCATGGAGCTGCTTCAGTTGCTCAAGACAGATGATATATACCGTCTCATCCCCGTGATCATGCTGCTCCCGCAAAACAACGAAGAGCATCAATCCTTCTGTCGCAGCCTCGGAGCTGATACCATTCTCCTGCCCACCGAGCAAAAGGACTGGGTCTCCGCCGCCAGGCAGATCTGCTCAGCCTGCAGCTAACAAATCTGTTCATAACAACTGCCTCCCGCTATGAACCTGAAGCCTGGCCGAGCTTTATTGCAGCTTACATGCTCAAGGCCGAAAATATTTTTGAATGTTGATAAATTATTTTTTAGAGAAACGATGCAGTAAAATCAATAAGAATTGGGATGTGGATAACCGTGACTTATCCAGTTTTGGTTTCCACGTAGTTGACAAATGAATGAACCTGTCTTAACTTAACAAAACATTCAACTGATCGATCCAAACTCTGAAATAACTAGCCACCATGTCCTTTAAAACCTTAGAGCTTCTGCAATGCAGAAGCTTTTTTTTAGCAGCTTAGTGAGCGGCATACCGGTCATCCTTAACCGTAACGTTGCCCAGCTTGTAATCAGCCCGTTCAGCCCATTTGTGGTCCGGTGCCGGCAGCGTCATCCTTCCCCTGGCAGGTATATTATTGAACTGAATTGTCTTTTTTTCCAGCAGGTTGTTGTTGCCGTCATAATAAGAAAGATGAACGAGGGCAGACTGTATGGCAACCGTGCTGCGGTTGCGGAGGGTGATCTTTAGTCCGGCCACGCCCATCATCCAGTTCTCAGGGGCGTTGTCGCTCAGGTCTACCTGGCTGCTGATATCGACGGGTGCTGCTTCATCGGCGCTGGGCTGATCGCCATCGCCACGCTTTGCCACCTGCCGGTTGGTGGCCGGCCGGGCTGTTTCCTCCTTCGCTGTTACGGTCTTTTCCTGCTCTCTTTTTTCTTTTGCCTTACCAAACATGTCCTTGATTCTTTCCCCCAACTTCTTCTTTTTTGCGGTACCTGAAGTTTCTGCCTCAGCATCGGTGCCGGATTCTTTGCCAGCGGGTTCAGCTGCTTCAACCGGACTGGCCGCTTCTTCGGCTACAGGCTGTGCTGCCACGGCTTCCTGTTCAGGACTTACTACTGCTTTGGAAGGCACAGCTGTTCTTGTCGATGCTGCATCCACCTTCTTTTTAACGGGCCTTGCTTCCGCTTGTTGTTCAATAACCGTCTCTTCCCCAAGAGAAGGCGCTTCTTCTTCCACCAACGGCTGCTGCGAAAGCGATGGAGCGGCAGTCAGTGGCTTTGCAACCACGGCGCCCGGGCTGGCATCTCCACCTGATAAGACCAGATATCCCGTTGCTGCTGCGATACCGGCTGCCAGTACAAGCGCGATTGTTTTGGCCGGTACGGATTTCCTGCGGCGCTTCCTGCTCTGATAGACCCAATCCATATAGGCTGTTTCGGCCTCTTCCTGCTTTCTTGCATATTTGGTATTGAGCTCTTCCTCAATAAGCCGGCCTTCTGCTGATGGCTGCTCACCTGGTGAGAGCTCTCTTGCGCCGGCACCCTGCTCTGTCTTACGTGGGGCAACAGGCTGATCCTGTGTGCGGGTGCCGTTTGGCATGCTTACGAATACCTTGCCTGGCAAGGAAGGCACCGGCTGTTGAGAAGGCATGAACCCTTGCTGCAGTTGCCCGGATGGATGTTCGATAGGCGCCGTCTTTTGTGATGATTGGGGAAGAAAAGGCTGTAAGGCTTCAATTTCACGAGGATGGCGCCAGGCAGCGCTTCGGCCTTCGACCCATATAAGATCATGTGGTTTTACATCCTGCCGAAGAAGCTCTTCAAGGTCAAAAGGACCCATCTGTCGGTTGTTGCGCAAAAGCAAATAAGGTTTTTGCATACGTCTGGTTTTTAGAAGCAATTCATTCACCACAAGACCCGCGCACTGTATTGTGCTAACGCGATCCACCATTGCGTATTGCAAATGCTTTCTTAAACAAATGATAATGTATCAGGCTACTTTTTTCTTGACCGTCTTGTTTACGGCCATATATTCATCGAGGGCCTGCTCAAGTGCAGGCAGAAGATGGCCCCTTGTACTACCCAGCACGCTATAAGCGGGGCGGGGCGCAGGATAGCCCAGCTCTGCCGAAGAGAGCGATTGGATAAGACTTTTGTCGAGTTCAAACCTTTCGGCCACTTCTGCAGCCAGCCCTGCCCATGAGATCTCGCCCTGGTTCGCCAGGTGCCAGATGCCGGTCTCTCCGTCTATAAGAAGATCCAGCGCAGCATTTACAAGATGAGGTACGTAGGTTGGGGAGATCAGGATATCATTCGCGACCCTCACCACTTCATCGTTGCCGAGCGCCTTTCGTACGTAGTGGACAAAATTGTATTCATCCCAGGGGCCAAAGAAAGCGCTGGTTCGTATCACAAGCGCATGCGAAAGCTTCTCCATGACCAGTGTTTCCATCAAAGCCTTTGACCGCCCGTATACATTAAGGGCTGTGGCCGGATCGGTTTCAATGTAAGGCCGCTGCTTACTGCCGTCGAATACAAGGTCGCTTGAAAAGCAAACGAGCCGTATACCTGTATCGGCGCAGGCGGCGGCGAGGTTGACCGGGCCATACGTATTGTCGCGCAAACAGGCCTCGCTGTCTCCTTCGGCCTCGTCGACCCTTACATAACCAGCCGTATTGATGATGGCCCAGGGCTTGAGCCTGGAGAGAGTATTGGCAATGTCCTCCGGCTTGCTGATATCACAGTCTTGCCGGCTCAGGAGCTCAAAAGCAAGCCCGCGTTCCTCGCAAACCCTGGCAAATGCTTTTCCAAGTGTGCCGTTCTTTCCAATGATAAGCAAGGGTGGATGGCTTGACAGGGTATGACCGGTCCTTACCTCGCGGATGACCGGGCCGTATAATATGCGCGCATTCCTCTGCCACCACCCTTTGCCTGATGAAAGGAGATGTTCGCATTGGTCGTGCAATGCAATCTCTTTAATGAAATTTGCCAGCGCTGTCGGCCGCGGTATACCGCCCCGAAGGTCGAAGGCGCCAGGCTCGTAATCGCCGCCCGGACTGGTAAGCAAACGATTCCAGCCGTAGGAGCCAAGCATTGCCCAGCTCGTAATGGCCTTCAGGTCTATGCCTTCGGCCACCAGCTTTTTTCCTGTCTGCCAAACATGCCTGAACCATCTGAGCTGCTCCTCACGGGTACAATGCAGGTGAACTTCTGTAACGGCAAGTGGCTTTTTATATCGATCCCAGGCCTCTCGAAGCAGCACCTCGATCCCGGTCTCTTCCTCAAGTTCTACCCGCACCGCCTCTACATCTGCATAGCGATGGCACCGGTTACCCCCATGGGTATGCTGCGGGTAGAGCTGCAGGCGATGGTCCAGGTAACGCTCGGATGTAAGGTAATGGTTGAATCCAAAAATATCCGGAGGACAGGGATTGTCCAGGAAAAAATGGAAATCCGATTTTTTGATGATCAACCCGGTAAAGAACTTCCATAGCTTATGCTTCTCATTAAACCTTCCGCAAAGGATATCATAGGTTAACCATCTTCTTTCATTTTCAAACCTTGCCTGGTAAGCCAGCCTGGGTGTGCTGTATGTTTTGCCAAGGTCTTCGGTTTGGACAAGCTTTGCACCCGGATTAACCTTTCGGATTTCCTGCATGGACAGCACCACGCCTTTCAGTTGGTTCAACAGCATTTGCATAAAGCTGCGGGCATTCCGGTGATGAGGATACCATATGCCGTACAAGCCGCTGAACCTTGCGGTTGTCAGCGGCTCGTTCACAGGCGTAAAATAATTGACCGAAGGAAATTTTTCAGCTACCTGGCGCGCATAGGAGGCAAGCAGCTGCGGAAAGTTCTTGTCTGCAAGACTCGTATAGGATGGACCGCTTCCATGATGCACGAGTCCGGCAATTACATCCACCTTCCGGCTGGCCAGCAGATCGAGCCGGCGTTCTATCCAGGACCAGTCGATGACACCATTTTTGACCGGCTGGTGTTTTTCCCAAAGTATGGGATAGCGGATCTTACGTATCCCCAAAGAAGCCAACGCCTCCATATCCGCTTCCCGTTCATAATGCCCTCCATACGCAAGCTGGTCGTGAAACGCATTCCTGACCCTGTTGATCGTGCATTCGATGCCGCCCCATATCTCAGGACTGCAGTATGGATTGTCCATTGACATATGTTTCCGGTTGACCCTGCATGATTTTTTTGAACGTTGTTAAGGCCTGGGCAACCACCTGGTCCATATTGTAATATTTATAGGTAGCCAGCCGTCCAACAAAATATGTATTGGTCATTGAAGCAGCAAGCTGCTGGTATTTTTTATAGAGTTCGGCATTCTCGGGCCTGGGCACGGGATAGTAAGGATCACCCTCAGCTTTGGGGAACTCATATACAATGGCCGTCTTGTGATGCTTCTGGCCGGTAAGGTATTTGAAATCGGTTATGCGGGTATACAGCTGCTCGTTCGGGTAATTTACCGTACCTGTTGGCTGGAAGGTTTCAGCGTCGATGGTTTCGAATTTGAATTCCAGCGACCTGTAAGGTAGCTTGCCATAGCAGTAATTAAAATATTCGTCGATAGGTCCGGTGAAGATCAGGTTCTTATAAGGCATGAAATCGATGATATCCTTATAGTCGGTATTCAGCATTACCTTGATGTTCGGATTCGACAGCATATTGCTGAACATATGGGTGTAGCCGTATAAGGGCATGGCCTGGTATGTATCGGTAAAATACCGGTCGTCGCGATTGGTCCTTGTAGGAACCCTTGCGGTTACGCTGGCATCAAGCTCCGAAGGATCGAGATCCCACATCTTACGGGTATAGCCACGGAAGAATTTTTCATACAGCTCACGGCCTACCTTGCTCACCACCACATCTTCCGAAGTTTTGATACCTGCCACTTTCTCAGCTTTTGAAGCAAAGAAGCTTTCGACTTCAGAGCTATTTAGGTTAAGACCATAAAGCTGGTTGATGGTATTCAGGTTGATGGGTATAGGCACAAGCTGGCCGTCTACGCTGCCCAGCACCTTATGCTCGTAAGGACGCCATGGCGTGAACTGACCGAGGTATTCAAACACCTCTTTCGAGTTGGTGTGAAAGATGTGCGGGCCGTACTTGTGTATCAGAATGCCATCGGGGTTGAAATAATCATATGCATTCCCTGCAATATGGTCTCTTTTGTCGATGATGAGGACCTTTTTATTAGCCTGGCTTGCCAGGCGCTCTGCCAGTACACTTCCGGCAAAGCCTGCACCTACAATCAGATAATCAAACATAACGCTTCTCCTTCACTTTGTTTTTTGTATTGGTGTTTTGTAACAGGGTTTCTTCAATATGCCTAACCATCTGGCTCCAGGTCCGGTCCCAGGAATTATAAAGGAGGAATTCGTCCACTTTATCAAGCCAGGCTGTTCTCTCCTTACGCGCCAGCTCTTCTTCGGCTGCCGCGATAAACTCTTCGGCATCTGACACGATGTGAACAAGCTTCTGGTCGCCGTAGGGTGAAACTACATCCCTGATGGGTGTAGAGATCACCGGCTTGCCGGCGGCGAGGTATTCCGGCGTTTTGGTGGGACTGATAAAACGGGTAGACTCGTTCATGGCAAAGAGCACCAGTGCAATGTCCCATCCTGCAAGATAGGAGGGAAGCTCTTCGTATTTTTTCCCACCGAGATAATACACATTCGCATACCTGGGAAGCACGGCAGGATCGATCTTCACAACGGGCCCCAGGATAATGAATTGCCATTCCGGTCTTGCAGCTGCCACCTTATCGAGCAACTCCACATCAAAACGTTCATCCACTACACCAAAGAATCCGAAACGCGGGCGGGCGATATGCTGCTGATCCCCGGGATCTGTTGTGATCGTGCGTGCTGCGCCGAAATGATGCTTATCGATGCTGCTGGGAAAGGCGTGAATATTATGATGCTGATTCTTCTTGGATTCATAAATGCTTTGTCCGCCGGTAAATACAATATCCGCTTTCTTAAAAAGCTCTTTTTCCAGGATGGTCAGCTGTGGAGGAGCGAACTTGAATGCGGATAATTCATCCATGCAATCGTACACCACGAGTTCAGGTGTAAGGTGATCTGTGAATGGCAGGGCCATCGGCGTATAATACCAGCTGATATAACGGCTGATGTTCATATTGGCCATCAGGCTGGCGAGCGTCTTTCGCTGGCGAGTCAACACTTCCTCTTCACTGAGTCCATGCCTGAAGTGCGGTGTAATAACGTAAAGGTTCTCGTTATAATTTTCAATATGAAGCTTCTCGGCTTCATCAGAAAAAACAGGTTCCTCGATAAAGAATACACGTTGATGCTTTGAAAACCTGCTTAACAAATGATTGGGCCGCTGAAAAACAAAACCCCATCTTAGATGAGAGAAACAAACCAGATCAATATCGTGCAGAAAGGCACATGTAACGTCTTCTATATTTTTTATCATGCCTTTATGCTTGCTATTTACATGCCAGCAATTTTTAAATTAGATTTTATGCATACGCACAACTGTCTGAATTTAACTGTAGAAATTAGTCCTCACCTTCAACATAAGAATATCAGGCAGACTTGGCAAGCTGTTGTTGCACAAAACGTTCGATAAAAGGCAGTACAATGCCAAGGCGAAGGTAATAGCGCTGAAGCTCCATCGGTAAAAGATCAAAATCGCGTATTACCTGCCGGCAGTTGCTGCTGCCGCAAGCGCATTGCATGGTCCAATGGCGTTCCAACATCGATGTAGAGTAGTCCCAGAGCAGCTCTTCGCCTGCTGCTATATCACGCAAAGCGAACATCTCAAGCTTTTTATTGAGTGCGCAATTGGGTTCGCAAGAATGATTTGAATAGAGGAATGGCGCTTCGCAAAGAATGTAGCTGTCAAAGTCTATCTGCAAGCCATGACTTTCTTTTTCATTCATTTGAAGAGTTGTATGAAAATCCATCTGCTTACCCGAGACCTTGCAAATAACAGTGCCTGCCGCGATCGATGCGTCGGCAAATAGCCCTTTTCCAAATCTTGATTGCCCAATCACCAGTAGGGGATGATTTTTCATTAAATCGTTTTGCTGAATTTCGCAAAGCGCATTCCACAAACTGTTAACTGAACCGTCTCAGGATTTATCCACAGCAAAAAAAGCATCTGTTTTTGACAGATGCTTTTTTCTATTGTTAGTAACTATGACTAAGCTACACGGTGATAACTTTCCTTCGTCTGCCTGGTAAAGCTGCGCAGAAATTCAACCTCATCCGGCAGGTAAGCTTCGCCGCTTTCGCGGAAGATGTCGTGGAACCAAAGCTCTGGTTCGTTTTCATAGGTCATGCTCCACGAATCCCAGGGGCAATGAGTTTGTGTTTTTCCGGCAACAAGACCCCAGTTATATGCTCCCACATTGTATTTTTTCAGCAGGGGCAAGATGTCCTGGAAAGTGCTGCCAAACGGCCTTGCCATATATTCTGTACAAAGCATGGGCCTGCCAAAGCGCTGAAGGGTCTGTATCCTTTTTTCGGTATCAACCTTATCCTCATAGCAATGAAAGCTAATAATATCCGAATGCGTGAACATATAATTGTCCAGCGCGGTCAGCACATCATCAGAGCTCCAGTCGTCTTTCCATGGCGCCATGGTAATCGGCTGCTCGGGATTGATCACCCTCACCCAGTTGATGGTTTTTTTGAGCAGGAGCATGGAAAGCTCTGCCTTATGGTGCGCATAATCATCGTCCTTATAACTTGTGATATTCATATTGTCGGGCTCGTTATAGAGATCCCAGACAACAACACGCATATCACTTTTAAAATGACTGACCACGCCATGCACGTAACTGTGCAGGTCGTCGTAACGGCTGGGGTCGTTCAGCACATCATAGCCCGGACACTGAACCCAGCCGGAATTGTGCACGTTGAACTTTGGCTGAGGCTGCTTGCCCAGTTTGGGAAAAGGATCCCATACCGAATCGAACAGCACCAGCATGGTGCGAATGCCATGTTTGTCGGCTATTCCGAGGAACTGGTCAATACGGGCGAGGAAGCCCTGCGGATCCTGCTCCCAGAGTAAATGATGAAGAAACACCCTTACCGTGTTGAAGCCAAGACCGGCTGCCCAGCCAAGCTCTTTATCGATAAGTGCGGGCGAAAAACTTTCTTCCTGCCACATCTCGAGCTGGTTTATGGCATTGCTGGGGGCGTAGTTGCAGCCCACGAGCCATCCGTTTTTCTCAAACCAGTCCTGTGCTTTTGATTGTGGCCAACGGTAGGCCAGTTCGGCGTCATGCCCGATGAAGGGTACTGTAGATTCGGTGGTTAACATATAGTAGGTTATTAGATAATTGAGCGGTGTAGATTATCTGAAAAATTTATCATCCAAAATAAAGGCAAAAGGTAAAAGTTCCTAGTCTACATTCGGTTAAAGTTGAATTTTATCGGTGAACAAAGAAATATACGGGACGAAGCCAAACGGCTCTGATTTTATAGCTTTATCGGCGCGATTTTTATTCTTGATCCTTATCACATTATACCGCTATGGCCATTAACGAAACCATCAGAAAAAAGCTGGCAAACGACTTTGCCCGGGAATTTGATCAGACGCCTTTTTTTGTGCGGTCTCCCGGGCGGGTGAACATCATTGGCGAGCATACCGACTATAACAATGGCTTTGTGTTGCCGGCCGCGATAGACAAGGCCATTTATGTGGCTGTCGCCCCCCGCGAGGATGACCGGATCTGCCTTTATTCTGGAGAGTTTGCCGAAAGGGTCGAAACCAGCCTGGCCGGCATGAAACCGTCCGGCAAGGTATGGCCGAACTACATCCTGGGTGTGGCCGACCAGCTAAAAAAACGTGGTTATGCCATAAAGGGCTTCAACCTTGCCATTGATGGCGACGTACCGATCGGGTCAGGTCTTTCGTCCTCCGCGGCCGTGGAATGCGCAACGGCCTTTGCCCTTGACAGGATCTTTGGTCTCCGCATTTCAAAACTTGATCTTGTGCTAATCGCGCAAAAAGCAGAACATGAGTTTGCCGGTGTGCTTTGCGGCATCATGGATCAGTTTGCCAGCGCTTTTGGGAAAAAGGATCATGTAATAAGGCTGGACTGTCAAAGCCTGGACTATGAGTATGTTCCCCTCAGGCTGGACGGCTATGCTATACTGCTGCTTAACTCTAATGTAAAACACTCCCTTGCCTCAACAGGCTACAACGACAGGCGGGCGCAATGTGAGGCCGGTGTCGCCATGGTCCGCGAATTTGAGCCAGATGTACGCAGCCTGCGGGATGTGAGTCTCGAAATGCTCGAAAGGCATGTGGCGCCCAGGGATCAGCTCATTTACCGCCGCTGCCGGTATGTGGTGGAGGAGAACGAAAGACTGCTGCAGGGATGCGAAGACCTGAAAAAAGGGAATGTAGGCGCCCTTGGTAAAAAAATGTTTGCAAGCCATGATGGCCTGAGCAGGGAATATGAGGTAAGCTGCCCTGAGCTTGACTTTCTCGTTGATGCGGTAAGGAATCACCCGGACGTGCTCGGAGCCCGAATGATGGGCGGTGGCTTTGGAGGCTGTACTATCAACCTGGTGAGGGAAGATGCTATCGAACAGCTGACGAAGGAGGTCTCGGCTGCCTATAAGGAGCAATTGGGCAAAGAGCTCACACCTTATACAGCCCGGATCGAAGATGGAACAACATTACTTGGCTAACCAAAGCCCCAAGCTCCGTCAACCTATGGCAGGCAGGTCTAAAGACTGAAGCGGTAGATGGTGGTCGACCTGAATACCTGTCCGGGCTCGAGCACTGTAGAAGGAAAATCCGGTTGGTTGGGAGAATCCGGGAAATGCTGGGTCTCCAGGCAGAATGCTTCACGACGGTTATCGAGCTGACCGTATTTCAGCCGGTTATCGCCCTTCATGAAATTACCGCTGTAAAGCTGCATGCCCGGCTGGTCGGTATGCACTTCCATGGTAATGCCCGTTCTGTCACCAATAGCAATTGCTGCCAGCCTGATGCCCTGGCCGGGGTTCAGTACGAAATTGTGGTCATACCCACCGCCATAGGTCAGCTGGTCGTTCTTGCCATCGATCATCCGGCCGATCTCCATGGGTTCGCGAAAATCGAATGGCGTTCCTTCAACGGGACTGATGCCTGTTGGGATCAATGCTTGGTCTACCGGATTATAGTGGCCTGCCATCACCTGGAGACGGTGATTTTCTATCGTGCCGCTGGCCTGGCCATTGAGGTTGAAAAAGGGATGGCTCGTGATGTTGAATACCGTGGCCTTGTCTGTTTCAGCCTCATAATCGATCCTGAGGTCACCATTACCCTGGAGACTGTAACGAAGCCTTACCTGCAGGTTGCCTGGATAGTTCTCCTCACCATCAGGCGAAAGATAAGACAGGCTTAATGCCTGCTCATTGGCTTCTTCCACCTTCCACACCTGGTTGTGAAAGCCTGAAGGCCCTCCGTGCAGGTGATTGGGTTCATTGTTGATGGAAAGCTGGTAATCGCGCCCATTCAACGAGAACCTGCCCCTGGCAATGCGGTTGGCATAGCGGCCCACGATCGCGCCATGAAAGGGCTCTGTTGCACTAAGGTATTGTTCGATATTATCAAAGCCCGCCACTACGTCGACCGGTTGCTCCCTGCCTACGAGAAGCGCAACAATACGTGCACCGAGATTGGTGATGGCTACTTCGAGCAGCCCGTTCTTCAGAACATAAAGCGCAGTAGGCTTTCCACCAATCTCCCTATCGAAAAGTTGTTTATCCAGCTTCATAGAATTAAATACGAATAAATTTACAAGGAAGACTGCTAACAGCCCCATATTTTGTAAGATACGGTGAAAATAACCCTCAAGCGGCCGCAGCTGTCGGCGGCTACGGGTCGGGCCGAAATAGCAATCCCCTAAATTTGCAGCTCAATTTCATTTATTGAAGCATCTTAAAGCACTATATAAATATTTTTGGAAGTACCGGATCAGGCTGGGCGTGGGCATGTTCTTCATTGTGATATCGAACTACTTCAACGTGCTGCAGCCCCAGGTGACCGGCTTTATCATCAATTTCGTTCAGAGAGATCTTCCCGGATACCAGCCTCGGGCGGTTAGTCCGGCTTACGACATCAGCGTGCGCTGGTTCATTGGCCTGATCGAGGGTATGAACCTGCCGGGATTCAGGGTAGTGGTTGTTTGCGGGGTCGTGATCCTGCTGCTCGCCCTTTTGCGGGGCTTCTTTATGTTCCTGATGCGCCAGACCATCATCGTCATGAGCCGGCATATAGAATTCGACCAGAAGAACGAGGTCTTTGCCCACTACCAGCAGCTCGATGCTTCGTTCTACAAAACCCATAGCACCGGCGATCTTATGAGTCGCATGGCCGAAGATGTGAGCCGGGTAAGAATGTTTACCGGACCGGCCATCATGTACCTCATCAACCTCGTTACGCTTATTTCAATGAGTGTTTTTTTCATGGTAAGACGGGAGCCGGAGCTTACCTTATATGTACTGACACCGCTGCCCGTGCTGGCCTTTACCATCTATTTCGTTAACACGATCATCCACAAAAAAAGCGAGGCGCTGCAGGCGGCCCTGGGAAGACTCACGGGCAGCGCGCAGCAGGCTTATTCGGGTATAAGGGTCATCAAATCCTTTGTGCAGGAAAAGCCCATCTTCGAGCATTTCGAGAAAACCAGCGAAACCTACCGCCAGCAGGCAGTAGGGCTTGCGAAGACTGAAGCGCTTTATTTCCCTTCCATGACGCTGCTGATCGGGTTGAGCACCCTGCTTACCATTATGATCGGGGGCATCTATTACATTAACGGGCACCAGGAGATCGGCCTGGATACCATCGTGGAATTTGTGATCTATATCAACATGCTCACCTTTCCTGTGAGCGCTATCGGCTGGACGGCCAGCATGATCCAGCGTGCCGCGGCCTCGCAGAAAAGGCTGAACGAGTTCCTCGACGCCCAGCCCGCGATCCGCAACAAAGAAAACCCTGTCAAGCAAAAACTCAGTGGCGATATAGAGATCAGCAATGTCGATTTCATCTACAGTCATACGGGCGTGCAGGCTATCACCGGATTCAGCCTGCACATCAAACCGGGGCAGCAGATCGCCATTGTAGGCAGGACTGGCAGCGGCAAAACCACCATCGCGCAGCTGATGATGCGGATGTTCGATGTGAGCAGGGGCAGCATCCTTTACGATGGACAGGATGTGCGGGATATAGACCTGCAGGAACTCCGCCGGCAGATAAGCTATGTGCCGCAGGACGGCTTCCTGTTCAGCGATACCATCAGCAACAACATTGCCTTTGGTGCGGCTGATGCCGATCCCCGTCGGGTGCGCGCAGCAGCAGAGATGGCAGTCATCCACAGTGATATCGAATCTTTCCCATCGGGTTATGAAACCGAGATTGGGGAGCGAGGCGTTATGCTGAGCGGCGGACAAAAGCAGCGCATTTCAATTGCAAGGGCGCTGATGAAGGATGCCCCCGTTCTTATTCTCGACGATTGCCTGAGCGCCGTTGACGCCCGCACCGAAAAAGAGATTGTCACCAACCTTAAAGATTATCTCCGGAACAAGACTTCGATCGTTATCACCCACAGGATATTCAGCCTGCTCAACTTCGACCGGATCATTGTGCTGGAGGATGGAAGGATCATCGAGGAAGGACGCCACGAAGAACTGCTGGGTAAAAAGGGAGCCTATTACAAAATGTACCTCAGACAGCAGCAGGAAGACCGGGAAGTGGCCGGCTCCTGACAAACAGGTTAGCAAATCATTTATAGGAAGGAATCCGCTGTAATCGGCCATGGTATTGCATTGCATGCAATTGAGTGCACCTCCGGCCCGGGCTTCCGGGAACCTTCCCGGAGGCTGCCAGCCATTAATCCGGCAAATTTGGCCGTTGAAAAAACATA
>DASTPZ010000202.1:0-11840 GCA_035761965.1 Flavisolibacter sp.
ATCTCCGGAGTTTTGCCTTTTTGTGGACTACTTAATACTTCAGTTAATAATTTTTTGAGCATGCGGCAAATATTTTAACCCGCGGATCAGGGTCGGCTTACCTGCTTTTCCAGACCCCGCATCCACGCTTTAAAATCCTGTTTTATATTTAAATCAAGGCTGAGGCTGCTTATATCCAAAATGTTCACCCGGCCCAAACGGGCATTAGCCATTGGAGCTCATTCACCCGCCAAAAGCACAAAGCCGGTCCTCGATATCCGGCTGAAACTGTGCCTTGCCAACACCCAACCCCTCCTATCAATAAACCGGTTAGATCAGCTATTTCGATTGGCAATCTTCCTTTTTAATAGCTTTAACTGAACAGATTTCCGGCTTCAGCAGGGTGATGATGAAGCCCGATCGGAGATACCACGCCAGCTCGGGATACATATCAAACTCAGCACAATACGCCCGCGCTACCGTACGTTTTACCGGAAACTGCTGCTGCTCTATTCGATAACCCTGGTCAGTAATAACAATTGCATGAGAAAATACTTAATCACTGTCCTTGCTTTTTCCGTCGCCTCAATGACTATGATTGCACAGGATATCATTCCCCATGTACAGGGCAAGGTGATCATCTCCATTAAGAAAGGAACAATCGAATGCGATCTTACCTTATCCAATATGCCCAGGCTAAGCGATTACTATCTAAGGCTGAACTCAGGTATGAATATCCGTTATATAAAGAATGCGGAAGCATCGGCGCAGCCCCTTCGGTACGAGCGATCGATGGGGGACAGCCTGTCCTCCGGCGAATCATTGGCCTATTATATTCCTGCCTATAACAGTTCGGGAAAATACCTTCCTTATGCCGTTCGGCTCAACTATGTGGGTATGTACCCTGTAGTTACAGACACAGTGAGCGCAGCCGACTGGCGGGGCAATATTGCCTTCAATGGCACTACCCTGCGTGCCGATGGCATTCAAAGCGCCTGGTGCCCCATACTCTACGACATTAAAACAGATACCAGGTATGAGAAAATGACTTATGATCTGGATATAAGCTGCAGTGACTGCCAGGTGATCTATGTAAACGGCAGTGAACCCGTAACCGGCACACATGCCAGGGTTAAAAGCCCCGCGCCGCAGGATTTAACCATGTTTGCCGGCGACATCAGGTCCATCCCGATCAATGGCAACTATTTCCTGAATCCTGATGCCAGCGAGCAGCAGCTGGCAGAACTCGAAAAAATTCTTCGTTCTTACCAGGAGCACATGGAGAAAAGACTGGGTATTCCTTACAAAGGAAAATCTGTATACATTCAAACCTCACCGGTCTCCAAAAACGACTCCTGGCTTTTTGCTTCCTATCCAACCATCGTTAAAGTGGGCTGGGATGATGGCATGAAATCATTTACCGATAAGAACCAGGGGCCTGGGTTTCGCCATTATATGGCACACGAGCTGGCACATTACTATTTTGGCACGGTGCGAACCTTTAATTCGGCGTTGGGCGACATGATATCCGAAGGATTTACCGAATACCTGGCCTTGCAGATCTCGCGCGCATTTATCAGCGACAGCTTCTACCATGAGAGACTGAGGTCGAAGGTTCGCGCGATGCGCAATTTCAAGCCCATACCGATCACCCGGGTTCGCTCAAACAACGACTACAGAAACCGCGAGCTATATGCATATTATTACGCACCGGTTATTCTATCAGCCATCGAAAAAGAGATCGGGGAACAGAGGATGTGGGAGTGGATGAAAGCATTGCTCCAATCACCAACCGTTTTTACAAACTATGAATTTATCGAGCAGACCCTCAAAAAAGTCGTGAACGACAAAGCAAAATTTGACTTGCTGCATGAAAGATACTTAAGCTCCGAACAGGCTCTTCAAAATGCCACGGCATTGCTCAGTATCCCTAGTGGCACACCATCATCTCCGAAAGATGAAAAGCAAGAAGCAAAAACCTACTATTATTTCTTTTTCTCTCGCCCGCTGATTGACATCGGCTCAACACAAAACCGCGTGATCAAACATTCCGGGGTCCTTGAAATCACATGTACGGAAGATGAATTATCGAAAATGGCTTCGCCTGTTTTCAAACAGATTGCGGAGGAATGTGAGAATGAGGCGGGCTGCAGCAGCGATTTCAATACCTACGATTCAAAAGAACAGGCTCAAGCCGCCTTACAGCGCTGGCTCGCACGCTACAATAAAAATGGGAATTTGCTGGTTAAGATAATGAAGCCATAAAAAGGGGCAATGCCTACATCTGGCCCCTCCTTCATATGATGCATGGCACAAATAGATACAGCGCGGCCATCCTGATGCAAACAAATGAAACGGTATTTTACTATTCCCATCGCGATCCTTGGGGAGCGCGATATGGCAGATATTGACACCGGGTAAACCGATAAATGGTAAACTTATTGTTACTGTGGCTAAACGCCATGCTTCAAGCGCAGTATCGGAAATTCAGACATCTCGCTTACCATGTTACCGTTCATTATCGCTTTCAACACCCTTTTTGAATTGCCTATTTCAATAGTGAACTATAAAAACCTTTATGGCAAAATTCACTTTAGACGTTCCTTTAAAAACCGTTCGATCTGTTCCAAATCACCTTCCTTATCTAAAACAATACTTCCCGTTTCATCAACCAAAATATAGCGCGGCCTCCCTTCCAGGTCATAAAGCGAAACAGCATCTTTACCTGCAAAAATGGTAGGATAAGAAAAGGATTTCGTTTGCAGCATTTTTTGAACTTGTGCCTTATTTTCAGTAACGACACTAACGATCCTTAATCCCTTTCCGCCATATTGCTCCTGTAGCTTCTGGAGCTTCGGCATAGCCAAGAAACAGTATCCGCACCAGGTCTCCCAAAAATCAAGTAACAGGTATCCGTCCTTGGGTGCCGCCAGGCTGCCCACCTTATTATCCAGCTTTGTATAGGAAAAGTCTTTTGCCTTTGTACCTACCAACGGTGACGGTACAGTAGCAGCATCAGGCTTTTTTCTGGTAACATAGCTCATTCTATAGTCTGGAAAGTTTTGCTTTAACATCACAGAATCCATATCAGCTTCCCTGTTGATCGCCAGATCGCTGATAAGGATGGTTTGAGTCAGTGGTATTCCACGCCAGTTTGAAAATTGTTTGATACTGGTTATCAGGTTATGATTTTTACTGATCGCCACTTCCATGTCCGCAAAGAAATCGTCCGCGGGCATATTTTGCCGCCATTGAATCAGCCACATTTCATCGAGCTCCTTAACCTGCATTGAGTCCAGGTACTTCGCCCAGCGTTCATTGACGACCGGCGAAAGCAACTCCTCGCAATAACCCCTGACCGTCGTACGTGACTGAGCTATATTATAGCCGTTGGCTTGATCATAAGGCTCAATGACCGTGATGGTCTTTTCCAGTTCCTTACTTTTATTATGCTGATGGTAAATGTCGATGGCGCTTATGCCGTCATAATAATACTCCGACAACCCGTTCTTACTCTGTTGCCGAACATGCAGGTATGCACCGAAAATGGTATCGGCCGGCATTACTCTCACCCAGGTCTTTGAACTGGACCAAAAAACGGAGTCCTCCTGCCCGCCGTTCACATTGCGGTATTCCAGCCGGTAGCTGACGCTCCGGACTGTATCGATGCTTTGCCTCATTTTGTTAAACAGGTCCCGGGCAGTAGCAGGTTGAGCTTGCGAAGAACCGGGAGATAAGAATCCCAATATGATAATCGAAAATAAATAATGGCTAAGAATAGACTTCATACTGCAAAAATTTTGCTTACCAAAGTCCGGCAAATTCGAAGCCCCGGCAAATGGATTAGACAAAGAATCAAAGCTTTTCGACCAATACCCGTTTCACCGTTTTGTCTAAAAAAATGGAGGCTTAGTCTAAAAGCTGCCGGGCTGAGGACGTACAGCCTCTTTTGCAAATAGATTTTATTTACTTTCCGGCATGCAACCGGTGAAACTTGGGAAAGCAGAACTCCTGTTCTTTTTACTCTACTTTTTTGTATTGCAGTTCATATCCGATGTGCAATATTACCTGGAGTTTGGCGACAACCTTAGAACCACGATTATCTATCGTCTTATTGCAACGCCCTTTTCCCTGCTTCCTTATCTTCTTTTTTATAAAAAGCTTGTTCCTCTTTTACTGGCTGAGAAGCATGCACGCTTCATTCTGGCTGTTCTCTTATTCATCGGCTTTCTTGATGTATACCTGCATTTGCTTGACTGGCTTTTATGGAATATTCCTTTCCTGGATGACACATCGCGCATTCGTGCCAGGAATAACTGGTTAAATCCCGGATTTCCCAGGCAATCCCTTTGGCTTACCCTCATGAATCTAATATCTATAACTGGTTTCGCCTATATGATAAACCGGTGGCGGCAGGAGCGGGCGCTTCGCGAGCTCAGGGAGCAGCACCTGGCTTTGGAACTCAACTATCTGAAAGCCCAGCTGCATCCACACTTCTTTTTTAACACCCTCAACAATATCTATAGCCTTGCCTTATACCGCTCTGAAAAAACAGCAGTGGTGGTAGCCCAGCTTTCTGAACTGATGCGTTATGTCATTTATGAAGGGAATAAATCCTCTGTATATCTTCGCCAGGAGGTCGACTTTTTAGAAAGCTATGTGCAACTCGAGCGCATACGCCATGAGCAGGATGTACCAATAAGCTTCGTTTGTAGTGGGAATACGGAAAGCCTTCAAATACCTCCTCTATTATTGATGCCCTTACTGGAAAATGCCTTCAAGCATGGGTTTACTCATACTGCAGAACATTCGTGGGTGAAAGCGAAGCTTACCGTTACCGGCAAGGAACTCAGTTTTGAAGTAAAAAACAGCAAGACTGAAACGCCTGGTACCGCAAGCCAGGGCATAGGGCTTATCAACCTAAAAAAGCAACTGCTGCTGATTTACCCGGGAAGGCACACGCTCCGGATTACAGACCGGGAAACCCAGTTTGATGTACATTTAACCCTAACCTTGTCATGAGTTTCACCTGCCTCATAGTTGATGATGAGCCTCTTGCAAGAAAGGTGATCGAGTTGCACCTTGGCTCCTATCCTCAATTTAGCCTTAAGGGTTCCTGTAAGAACGCTTTGGAAGCTTTTGAATTGATCAATACACATAAGATAGACCTGCTCTTTTTAGATATTCATTTGCCGGGTGTTAATGGCATGCAGCTTATCCGCTCCCTAAAGCAACCACCTGCTGTAGTCTTTACTACGGCCTATTCCGAATATGCGGCAGAAAGTTATGAGCTTGAAGCGATCGACTATTTGGTTAAGCCGGTTACGGCAGAAAAGCTATCCCGCAGCCTGCAAAAGTTCATGAAGTTACAGAGCAAGCCCACGCAGGGCGAAGCCGAAAAGGAATTCCTGTTCCTTCGCGTAGATGGAAAGCTGGTTAAAGTTTTCTTTAAGGACATTCACTATATCGAATCGAGAAAAGACTATCTCATGATCCATACAAGCGCTGGTATGCTGATGCCACACATGACCATGAAAGGCATAGCCGAACTATTGCCGGCAGCCCTATTCAGAAGAGTGCACCGGTCCTTTATTGTGGCCTCCGACCGCGTTCTCAAAGTAAGTAGCGCCGGCATCGAACTTGAGAAGAAGCATATTCCGCTTGGTGAAAAATACAGGAAAGAAGTCCTAGATTTCTTTTCAGACAGGCAATGATCAGTCGTCTATGAACAAGCCGTCACGATAAAATCAATTATTTAAATTGGCCATCCTTGGCTTCTGATAGCGGAAGGGATTTAGAACTAATTTTAAGCCAACCCGCCGGAACCAGGCATTTGCTATTATTTATTCTTGAGTAAACTGAGCTGCTACAAACCCAAATAGTTCTAAACGACACCCAGTCCTTAGCTCTTAACGATAGAAACGCCTAAGCCGCTTTGAAGAATAAGAGTTGATTGCACAAACCTCACAAGCCTGTCCATTGATAAATGTTAAGAACCAGGAAGGAAATTTTGATCTTAACAAATGTCAACCGATAAGCATTTTTGGCTTTCCATATTTGCCTCAAAAACCAAAGCAATCAAAAACTTTCAGCGCTTTGCTGACGCTTACAGCAAATTCACAAAAGCTGATGCAGACGGCCCGAGGCATTGTTTGCGATAAAATCAAGTCAACAACCATCAGCAGTTGCTTCTGTTCAAGTAGACGGCGGCAAACTTTCTGCTATTGTGAACGAAAATGGGTTTAAGTCTGCCGCCTCTATATTGTTCCTTGGAAAGAGCCAGGCAAACCGGATTATTCGCGGACATTTTTCACCGTACATAATTTATCATGAAAGCTTTCATTCTGGAGTTGAAACAGCGAAGCGAGCCGCTATTCTATTTTGGCATTCTCTGCCTTGCCGCTTCACTGATCTGTCTCTCACTTACCCGGTTTACCGCAACCCAGGTTGCTGGTGTTAATACATGGTTCAAGCCATTTAAGTTTGCTCTTTCCATTGCAGTTTATTCGATGACAATGGCCTGGCTGGTTTGGTACCTGCCGCAATTTAACCGTCCGCTTTTTTCTTGGACGATCATTCTTCTCTTGGGATTTGAGATTGTGTACATCATCCTCCAGGCAGCAAGAGGCCGGCAATCTCATTTTAATGTAAGCACTTCATCATATGCTTTTCTGTATGCAATGATGGCAATTGCCGCAACCGCCGTGGCTGTTTACACTGCTTACATTGGCGTGCTGTTCTTCACAAGTGATTTCCCCCAGCTGCCATCCTACTATCTGTGGGCAATACGACTGGGCATCCTGCTGTTTGTTGCCTTTTCCCTTGAAGGGTTTGTGATGGGGTCCCGGCTTTCTCATACCATTGGCGCCGCCGACGGAGGCCCAGGCTTGCCCATTGTGAACTGGAGCACTAAATACGGCGATCCGCGGATCGCCCATTTTATTGGCATGCATGCTTTGCAGGTTCTGCCGCTCGCATCCTGGTACCTGCTGAAAGATGTAAAGGCAACCATCCTGCTGGGATTGCTTTACGGCCTGCTTGCCATATTCACATTGATACAGGCGCTTCATGGAAAACCATTCTACAAATTTTAAATCAACGATTATGCAGCTATCCAATAAAGAAAAAAATCGATTGAAAAAGGGTTTTGGTGAGTGGGCGGTGATCACGGGCGCTTCATCAGGTATTGGACTTGAACTTACCAGGCGGGTTGCCGAAAGCGGCATTAATGTCGTTTTGGTAGCACGCAGCGAAGGAAAACTGCAAGCCATTGCGGCGGAGTTAGCCACAGATTACGGGATTACCACCAGGGTGATAGCAGCAGATGTATCTACGCCGCGTGGCCTTGGACTTGTGATGAATATAACGAAAGATCTGCCGGTTGGACTCCTGGTTCTTTCAGCAGGTTACGGAACCTCCGGCTCTTTTTTAAAAAGCCTGGTTGACCAGGAAACCGATATGCTAAGGGTCAATTGCGAGGCCGTTCTGGTGTTAACCCAACATTTTGCAAAGCAGTTTGCAGAGCAGCGTCGCGGAGGTATTATTTTGATGAGCTCTATTGTCGCATTCCAGGGTGTACCGTTTGCCGCACATTATGCTGCAACAAAAGCATACGTACAAACACTTGCGGAGGGCCTGGCAAAAGAGCTGAGGCCTTTCGGGGTAAGCGTATTAGCTGCTGCTCCCGGACCGGTAACAAGTGGTTTCGAAAAGCGAGCCGGTTTGAAGATGTCGTCCGCCCTGAAACCCCAGGAAGTTGGTGTACCTATATTGAAAGCCCTGGGAAAACAGACAACCGTATTTCCGGGAGGCTTAACCAAACTATTGATAACAGGCCTGCGAACTGTACCCCGTTGGGGCAAAGTGAGTATTATGGAAAAAGTAATGCGGGGAATGACCAACCATCAGCAATAGCTAAGATGATATTCATAGCGTAATGTCAGCAATGCAGGAGCTTGGACCCTCAGGAATTTTCATGTTTTCAAACAAGAATTTTGCAATCGCGCTGGATTACCGAGTTTCATAATATTCAAACCAATTTTTATCAAGTTGCCTTGTCAAAACCACATTGAACTGATAATCCCTATTTCTTACCGAGGTTGCGGGTAAAGTATCGCCTAAACTTACATTACGGTTTTCAATATATAAGTAGCCCCTGTTTGTTGTCAGTCCAACCACTACTCTAAAGCGATAGTGACCACTGTCTCGATTGAACCCATTAACCCCAATTTTATAAAACACCTTTACACAATTGATCAAGCTGTCGGGATGAACCAATAGTTCTTGAGCCCTCTTTTTAATGTTGTAGTAATTCGGTTGGTCTGTTTTTGTTGTAGCAATCAAGATCCATTGTCTGTTAACCACAAAGTCGTTACCGTCTGCCTTTGTGTCTACAATGGATATATCATTTATTGCCGGCAAGTATTGAATTTTCTTAATGAACAAATTACCTGCATTTAAATCGAAATCCTCCATTTTGTAAAGCTTGTAATAATTGCGTTGCGCAGTACAAGCAAGTAACATCATGGAGAGAAATGTCAGTATAAATAGAAACTGTTGCTTCATCAGATTTGCTGCTTACGAACTCGGCCTTGATCAGGCTTTGGAATTAGTAATTTTATGCCTTCACTACTCAATTTAGGCATTTAATTTCATTGTTTGCTCTGCTGCTCGGCGCTATGCGAACTGCCATACTGTGGCTTTGAACTATTTACAGCTAAGGCAAAACCTCTTACTCCACCTGAACACAACTGCATGTTACCGGTATCAGTTTTTAACATCCCATCTTTGGTTAATCAGAATGTATTTCTTTCCGCCAAACCAGAATCGAACCTGCATCGTAACTGTATCCGCTTCATTGGTGAGCCAGTCGACAGCATATCGCCTGTTGAATTCTCTTTTCGTTTCAAATTGCTGGTTACCCGAACTGTCAAAACTGAAGCCTGCGTCCGTCGATACTTGTCTAAGCTTATCTTTTGAAAACTCTTTGTGTTTATTATCTGCATCATTAAAAGACCTGTCCACGAAAGCCCACAATGTGTCGATACCACTATAAAGTACTCTACGGTCAGTGTCCGGAAAGCCCGTCGCGGCGTAAGAAGACGGATTTAAGTCCAGGCTGTCTGCCTGATGAACTCTTTTGCTCCACAGCCGCCGTGTCACCGAGGCTTTGATCTTCTTTGCCTGCTCTATCTTCATCTTTACATGAAAAGAGAAAACCCCCGGTAAAAATTGCAAATAAAAATAGTCTCATAAAATGTGCCCGCCAGCATTGTTTCCGACCGGGATGAAACTACTCAATTTCCCAGTTAATTTTATGTCACCACTCCCTTATTTCCTCGCTGATTTTTTTGGGATCGGCAAAAAACCGGCTTCAGGAAAAAGAAAAGCCGCATTCCTCAAAAGTCAGAGAATGCGGCTCCGGTAAACCAAAAGAGTCGATACATCGAATTTCTTGCTTCGGATTTAATATCTCGTGCCCCTTTCTGGGCATTGCAGGGGAAGACAGCTTGTCTTAATCATATTTCACAAAAGTCGCCCTGATCTTTTTTCGCTTCATATCCGTAGTCGTCGTATTCGATGAAGCTGTTGTTTTTTCCTTTTTTTTGCCATTTACCGTTACACCAGTTGAAGCTGAAGTACCATAAACTTCTTCCTCGATAGAAAATATTACACCGTCGGCTCCTTTTTGCTTCGCCAGCGTAATGATCTTCCGTTGTGCTTTTTCCAGGGATCGAAAACCCTGCAGAAGTTCAGCCTTCCCCATAACGGTATATGATTTTTTAATATCACTGCTATCAAAATACTCATCTACTTCCGTTGTAGCTGGATAGCTCTTTCCCAGATAGCTTTGTGCATGTGTGACATTAAAAAAAAGCATGCTAGCGAACAGAATCAAAATTGTCTTTTTCATATTTATTATTTTTATTTGATTTAATTTTTTCACTCGACTATATATTCAGGTTTCGAATGCCCTTTAGCATTTTTCGAAACCTGCCGCAAAACGGTGTTACAGGCCTACGCCCCCGGTTGCTTCGATCCGCTGGCCATTGATCCAACGGGCATCTTCACTGCATAAAAAAGCAGCGATCCCACCTATGTCATCCGGTTGCGCAATTCGGCCCAGTGCAGAAATTTGAGTAGCCATTGCCCTCATCTCAGGTGTATCGGGCATCGTACTTCCCCCAAACACCGCTCCGGGAGCAAGCGAATTGACAGTGATGCCTCTGGGGCCAAGCTCAAGTGCCAGAATCCGGGTAAATACATCGCCTCCACCCTTCATCATACTATAGGCCGAGTTCCCGGGATAGCTGATCCGTGCCGCCACAGAGGACAGGTTTACAATGCGTCCGCCATTGTTGAGGAAAGGCAGCGCTTTCTGCGTAAGAAAGAATACTCCTTTCAGGTGGACATTATACATCTCATCAAACTGTGCCTCTGTAAATACAGAAACATCGGTAAAGGGCAGAGACGTGCCGGCATTGTTAACAAGAAAATCAAAACGGTCAGCTTCGAAATCGTTCTTCAAAACCGTTGCCAGCTGCCTGTAAAAGGCATCGAAGCTGCTGGTGTCGGCTACGTTCAGAGGCAATGCGGCTGCCCTGCGACCGAGCGCCCTTATTTGATCGACCACCGATTCTGCCTCTGCATGCTGGCTGCGGTAAGTAAGAACTACTTCTGTTCCTTTTCTGGCCAGGCTCAAGGCGATGTCTTTGCCAATGCCACGGCTACCACCGGTAACCAAGGCAATTTTATTCTTCGTCATTATAACTATTTTATCTTGTATTGTTAAATCAGGGGGTACTCGATCATTTATGCTATCGTCTCGCTCATTTTCCCGTACCGGTCTGGATCATTGAAAAGATTTCCGCTGCTATTAAAACACATCACCTTTCTTCACGGTCCATTTGCCTTTCGATGTTGGAAGCCATTTTAAAGGGACTGTCTACAGTTATTTGTTATTGCTGTACAAATTGTATAAGTTCTGCATTAAACTTTTCCAATTCTTCAATAAACAAAGCATGACCGCTTTTTTCAAATGCCACCAATTTTGAATTGGATATTGCGGCATTCATTTGCTCTGCCAAATCGTAGGAGCAGATCTTATCCAATTTACCGTGCAGTATCAGCGTTGGAATTTTAATGTTCTTTAGATCTTCCCTTAAGTCCGCATCACGAAGTGTTTTTAACGCCTCACCCATCGCGTATGGCGAAGCCTGCGCTTGTATGCCGCCTAACCAGGCACCATGACCGGGAGAAACACTGGTTTCATTTGCAGGAAATATTTTGCCAAAAGTTTCAAATAACAGGGGCCGGTTGGTATTGTTAAGCGTAATCAATCCCGTTACATCTTCTTTAGTCCACAAGCCGAAATTGAAATCGGGACGTTTTGTCCAAACCGGGGCAGCGGCGCCAAACAAGGCAAGCTTTGATACATGGGCAGCCTTATATTTTGCAACATAATGAATGACCGTCGCACCGCCCATCGAAAAACCTCCTATCGTGGCGTCTTCAATCTTCAATTTGTCAAGTATAAGCTTAATATCATCTGCAAAAACATCATAATTGTATTTGCCGCCTGGCTTATCCGAAAGCCCGAATCCCCTTAACGTAATTCCAATTACCCTGAAGTTCTTTTCCAGCAGCGCGGCATATTGGTACTCATACATAGCATCGCTCAAAGGCCATCCGTGAATGAGTACCACCGGCTTGCCTTCTCCAAGGTCAGTTACATGAAGCTTAACGTTCGGCTCTACTTCAATATATTCTTCTCTGCCTAAGCTGCCTGGTTGTCTGTCTGTTTGGGCGGAAGCATCAAAAGCTTGGGTCGCTAGTAAAGTTGTAAGGGCCATAATAATCTG
>DASTPZ010000203.1:0-12224 GCA_035761965.1 Flavisolibacter sp.
TCAGGTATTTAACCATAACCGAGGGAATGATATTGAAATTCTCACCTGCGAGGAAACGATAACCTGCGGTTGCAAAAAAATGCGGCACCATCCTGGAGTCCTGTGGCTTGATAGCATTGTTCGAAAAATCGATGTTCTGCGGAAGAAGCTGTTTGGCGGAAAGACCAAGGAAAAAATCGGCAGAATAAAGATAAAGGCCGGCATTCAGGTCGGGCTTCAGCCTGTTGATGGAACCCGTGCCAAATATTGCCGGGTCAAAAGAGGTATTGTAGATGGTGAGTTTTGAGGGATCGAGCGAGAGCCTTGAAAAGCCGGCGCCAAAGCCGGCAGAAAGGCTGGTGCGCGGACTGATTCCGATATGATAGGCATAGGTTGCGTTGGCAGAGAAATTATTGATCGGGCCAGTACGGTCATTGATAACCTGCAGGCCAATGCCGTGGTGTGGTTCCGGCGCGGTATAGTCTTCCCAATAGCTCTTGCCTCTCGGGTTCTCTCCATCCATGCCAAACGAAGTAGCCGAAGTGCGGTAATCTTTTTTGCCGAGCGCGGTATGGATGGTAACATAAGAGGTGACAGGCGCATCCTCGATGCCAACCCATTGGTGTCGGTGACTCAGCTTGATGTCGGTATAATTCTCAATGCCGGTCAGCGCCGGGTTGATGATGTACTGGTTAAGCACATACTGCGTATAATGGGGCTTCTGCTGCGCCTCTGCCTGCACGGCCGTAATAAAACCCAACATCCACAATGCGATCTTTCTCATAACTGGCTTTATGCTTTGATTGATATCTTATTTTACAATAGTTACCGAGCCTGTAATAGGAGCAAATCCATTTTTCAGGGTCACAACATAATAATAGGTGCCGAACGGAAGGGTATTACCCTTATGGGTTCCATTCCACGGCGTACCATATCCTGATGATTGATACACTGGCTGCCCGTACCGGTTAAACACTTCCACCTTGCAGCCCGGATAATCCGCCAGGTTAGGTATGATCCAGGTATCATTGATGCCGTCGCCATTTGGCGTAAAGGAATTGGGGATGTTCACAGGCTTCAGGATCTTGACCGTTAGTTCATCGGATGCCGTGCAATTACCCAATCCGGTTGCCGTGAGCGTATAGGTCTGGTTCTGTAAAGCATTGATCGTTGGTCTCAGCAGGGTAGCGTCTGCAAAATTCGCGGAGGGCGTCCAAAGAAAGCTTAGCGTTGCCGAGTCATTGGCTCTTGGATTGAAGCGGACCGGGGTTCCTTCCGGAACAATGAAAGATGGCCCTGCGTCGATCACGGGCTGCAAATAAACGATCACCGTATCCTTGAAAGGATCTGATGTACAGCCTGCGGCATTTCTTACGGTTAGTGTGACCGTATAGTTTCCAGGCTGGCTGTATTTTTTTACCGGCTCTGCAGAAGTGGACACGCCGCCATCACCAAAGCTCCAATTCCAGGCCTGTATGGGGCTGAGCGGATCGGAGCTGAGGTCTGTAAATTCGTTATTGGTACCCTGGCACAAGGTGTCGGGCGCTACGCTGAAGGCGGCAATTGGTTTATTGAAGAAGGCATTGAATGTTTGCTGCGATTCATTAACACATCCATATTGAGAGGTTGCCTTAAGCACGACCTGGTAGGGCTGAGCGGTCGTATACACATGCGAGGGTGTAGCGCCAGAGCCCGAATTGCCATCTCCAAAAGCCCATTCATAGCTTAAGCTGGAATTGTCGGCAACGGTAGTTTGACTGGTAAAGGCAGCCGCGCCGCCCGGCATGCATACCGATGTGGGCAGGGTAAAGCTGACCACAGGCAGGGGATGCACCCCAACTATTTGAACGGCTGTATCGCTTATGCAACCCTGGTCGCTTACTGTTGCAAGCTTAACCGTATAGTTATTCCAGGCCGTGTAGTTCCTTGTAAAGCCGTTTCCATTACTGTAGGACTGGAGATTGCCATCACCGAAATTCCAGTTCCAGCTAACCACAGATCCCTCGGTGATCGAGGCTGTGCTATTAAAGCTGGCCTGCTCGTTCAGGCAGATATCGTTGCTGGCGGTAAACGCGGCCAAAGGCTTTGGATATACCCTGATCGTACTTGAAACCGAATCCTTGCAACCGCCGTTCGACGTGAACACATACCAGATCGTATGTATGCCGGGGCCGGCCTGTCCTGGCCTGAAAACGCCGCTGGCATCTGTACCCGGTCCCCTGTAAACACTTGTGCCAGGCACACCATTGGTAACATTGGCGGTGGCTACCGACACACTGGCTATATTTTCGCAGATCGAAGGAAGACCGTTGTAGGCCAGCAGGGGCTTTACGTTAAAGGTGGTCGAAAAGCTCGTATCCTTTGAGCAGCCGCTGGGCGTGCTGACAGACAGGCTAATGGTATAAGTGCCGTAGGCGTAAACGTGAGAAGGGTTTTGTTCGGTAGATGTATTGGGGTTGCCCGGTGTCGCCGCAGCATCGCCAAAATTCCATGCATAGGAGAGCGGCTGGCCGTCTGCAACGCTGGTGGTATTTACGAACTGCACATTGCCATCAACAGGCAGACAGCCTGCAGGAAAGCTGAGTGACAGCTGTGGTTTGGCAAATACCTTAATGATCTGGATAGCGGTGTCGCTTATGCATAATTCACTGGCCTTCACCACATGCTTTACCGTATACTCGCCCGGTGCAGGATAGGTAATCGTTTGCGGGTTGCCATTGGGTGCCTGCAGATTAGTGCTGTTGCCAAAATCCCAGTACCAGCCATTAAGGTCTGAAAGGCCGCTATAGGACGAAGCCGCCGTTAAGGAGACGCTGTTTCCCTGGCAGGCAACAGCCGCAGACGCGGTTAGCGCTGTTGTTGGCGGTGCGTATACGGTTATGGTGCGCGTGGAATCGCCCACACAGCCTTCCGTGGAAACAACCTGCAGGTTGACGGTGTGGTCGCCGGGGGGCAGGACCTTTACTGGATTTTGTCCTGTGGCCTGGATGCCATTGCCGAAGTTCCAGTTCCAGCTGGTAATGGTATAGCCATTGCTGTTGCCTGCTGGAGAGCTGAACCTGATCGTGTCAAGGCTGCAGCCGGTATGCGTATAGTCAAACTCCGCCTTAAGGGTGGGCCTGATTTCCAGGGTGAATTTTACGATCTCACTGTTGTCGCAGTTTTCGATGCTGCTATGTTTGTTGCGGACGGGGATCTCAATGGTGCCGGCCGTATTAAAGGTATAGGTGCCGGGAAGATCGTATTTATAAAACACCGTTCCGCCTACAACCTGGGTTCCAACAGGCACCGGGTTGTTGATGGTGATGTCAGCATTCGGACTTAACGACGGAACCTGGCTTAAAAGCCAGTCCATCTGTGTTGGCTGATAAGCAAGCAGCACCGAAATATTTACAGGAGTATTGCGGCAGGTATACTGCTGGCCGCCGCTGCCGCCCAGTGTGTTTGAAACGGAGCCGAATACATTGAGGTTATTGATAAGGGTACCTGCATTATAGCCATAGCTTTCGGCATTGCCAAGTCCGTACGTGATGGAAGTAAAGGCAGAATCGCTTTGAACGATGCATTGCGTGGAAGAGGCGGTCCAGCGCTTGACCGCTACCGAATAACCGGGAAAGTTGGGATGGGGATAAGAATAATCTACAGATGAGCTGCCATCTATGCTAAGCGATAAAAGTCCGTTGGTAGGTATGATAAGCGTGAGATAATTCACCAATATGCTTTCTTCGTCGTTGCGGTAAAAACCCACTCTTTTGATCGATTGCTCGATCGGGCTGATGTAGATCATTTCAGGGTCTCCGAGGCCGGCTGCACCCGGACAGCCGCCATTGGAGGGAAGGTACTGAGCCACCATAATGGGTTTATCGGCTTCTATGAAGTCGGCTGTGCCACTTTGAAACTCGTAGTAAAGATTGTTGACAAGTCCGGTCAGCGGAACACCGTTCCTTTTGACGACCGTTGATGGGTCTTTAACTGCTACGCGGTAAGGATTGGTCATGAGCACATCCGCACTGCTCGAATTGGAAGTAGGAGAGGTGAGGTAACGCTTGCCCCAGGCCTGGAAAGGAAAAACCTGCTGGATAATGTTATCACCGCCTGCACCACCGGTACCCGAGCAGGTGATATAGGTTCGGCTGCTGCCGGAAAACACGGCGATAGGGTAGCAACTGCCTGCCGCGTTGGGAATCGATTTTACCGTGGTGCCGGTCATATCATAGGCCGTGTTGCCGCTGATGGTTGCGCCCATTAACTGGTAGATCTGTCCCTTGTTCAAATTTACAACGAAGGGTACATTGGCCGGCTTTCCGCCCCGCGTAGGTGCAGCCGGTGTGATTTCTACCCTGGTATTGTTCTCTTTCGCGATCACATATACCCAGGAAAAGCAATCGGGTGAGCCTGTAAAACGCTGCTGGCTGTTCAGTGATACGTATGAATATCCATAGGTCTCAACCGGCATCAGCATCGTGGCGCCGGAGGAAACGCTTCCGTAAATATGTGCATAGGCCACGATAGGCACGTCGCTCACGATATGAATACCTCGGTTGGAGATACCCTCACTAAAGGCACCGGTAAAGCCGGAAGCACCTACGAACAAGCGGGCGTCGTTGACGCCTGATTTGGGTATGGGATCTGTAACGATAACCGAATTAGCCGCCACACTATATGTATTTGAATAGCCGGTACCATTTACGCTTACAGTAACCGTGGCTGCCTGATCGGCGCTGAGATACAGAACCATATTCTGGGTATTGTTCTGAGAGGCCAGCTCAAAGAACTGGTGGTGGCCATAGCCTACCCAGAATTCCTTTCCCTTATTGGAAAAATTTTGAGCGAAGGAGAACAGGCCGGAGAGCAATAAAAACAGGAGGCCTGTCGACTTTTTTGTGTTTCCCATACAGAGGTGCTTCTAACAGAAATTTGATTAACGGTTGATGGTTGGCGCTACCTGGTTGAAACTAGAGAATTCCTGGAGGCAGACTGGTTTTTGCTTAGGGGACTTTCAGAGGACGGGAAAACGGCGGTTGCAGATGGCAGAGTTCCGCCGGCGCTTTAAAAATAAGGCTTTTTATCGAGATTTTAGCCGGGACCTAGGGCTTGGGCAGGCATCGGCCGGCAGTAGCCGGGCGCGGTAAGCACCTTTTATGAGCAGCTTCCAATATAGGCTACTTAGGAGTATCACTTACCGGGCGATAATTCCTGGTAACTGGGATTGACACACGAAAACGGGCCTGGTATATTTACCCAACTATAACCAAAACCCGTCGTGATGTCCCACCCCCAACCCCGTAAATCCCGCAGTCCGAAAGAAGACAGCCAAATGGTGACCGGTGCTGCCCTGATTTTTATCCTGGCCATGTTTATAACCCTGCTTATTTTGGGTGGGATGATAAAGTAAACACAGGTGGAATAGCTCTATGGATGTCTGAATACCTTTGAATCCTGCTAAATTGCTGCCCCCCCCCTTTAATTGTAAACAATTCCAAGCACGTCGGCTTTGGATGCTGAATTTCGGTATATAAAGCTGAACTATATTGAGTGTCGGGTAAAGTAGGCAGGCTTTTCCTCTATTGAATTGACCGTCAACCGTTCTTAATACGGGCACGGGTGGCTATCTGCCTTTTATAGGCGGGACCAGTTTCAAGAAGACCTTTCAAGCCATTGTTTCAGCCAATCAGGAAAAACCCTTTTCCAAACTGGTAAGCAATGCTCCTTGAGCGGCAGCAGCTATGGCATTAGCAGTAATGAATGACCAGTTGACAGCTATATTCTTACTGGTAATATTCCGTCCTGGTTCTCTCTCATTGATATAGCAAGTTGGCTATTGGCTTGATACGAGATCAAGGAGTGTCAAACGATCGAGAACCGGGAGAGGCAGCGTGAAAAATGGTCAAGGGCTTCCTTAGGGTCGCTAACGCAATTCCTGAAACACGATTGAGATGCTGAGCCTTGAGATCATACATGCTTTTGAAAATCGCCTTAAATAGATGCCGACAGGCGGCAGGCAACAGGTCTGTGTCGATCCGCCATCATCCTAACGAAGAATAAGGGTTTACACTGTATGCTCGATCTAGCGTCCTTTTCGCGTGCGGTAGACCGGGTTCCCTGCGGGTTGTTCCGGACAGCATTTAAGATTTTTGTAAACCCACAATAATGACGGTTCTTCTCGCCGGCGGAGAATAGTTGCACTGGTACCAGCAAGTCCTCGAGATACTAAAAGAAAGAAACTGTCAACATTGCGTTGATAAAATATCTTATGGTTTTTTGGATAAATAAGTTAGCCTGCTTAGATTTAGAGACCGATCATCAACAAACAAAAAATTGATTTAAGAACAAATTCTACCTTTTCAAAACTGTCGTCTCTTTTCTATCCTCGTTCTGTGCTGTGCTCATGTAGAAGAGTATGTTATTGCCTGATGAAGTCTTCAAAAAGTCTGAGTACTGCGAGAGTAAAAAAGATTGTCGGAAGCCGAAAGATGTCATTATATCCGGTTAACCGGTTGGTTTGATGTGTTTTTTACCCCGACAAAACATCACTTGTTGATAAGAACTGTGAGTTTGGATCTCCGTGGGCCCGAATGGTTGTGCTGATTAAACAAGTATAATAATATTCTTCGGATCTTGAAATGGCCTAATCGGGTTATGTAGACAAAGGTGGATCAGATGTTTGGGAGTTGCCTTTGCAGGAGCCGGGAGACATGCTCTTATTTGTCGCGCAGGATACAGCTGTAAGAAGGAGATGTACAAGGAGTTGAATGATGCAGGTGCCGGTTATTGTCCTGGAAGCTAACCGGCTTTGGTGATGTTCTGGGTATAATTATGCAAAAGCTTGTGATTTTGATAAGCGGGAAATGATTGCCAGTGTTATTTTGATTTTCTGCCTTCTGTAAAGGCTGATCATATATTTAAAACCAAAACTAATGATACGCATTTATTTATTTCTTTCTCTTCTTGTGTCATTTACCGTAAATGCACAGCCCCCACTGCAAACCTCTTCAAAAGTTGTCGTTGATGATACCTATAACTACACAGAGCTTAGTGTGACGCCTTGGGGAGGCTCACACGGGATATTCTTTGGTGCAAAGATGAATTATTCAGGAAGCGGCAACTTGTGGGATCTGAATAACGTTGTGCATGCCAGGGATGCTGGAATACATGGTTTTGGGGCTTTTTCTTTGGGATACCTTGCCAATGGTGGCGCATTCAATTTTTATGACGGAGGACTTTCGACAGGGACGGGAAATCCGGTGGGTTGGACTCCCGTTATGACATTACTGCGGGGAGGAAAAATCGGTATGGGGAATTCATCTCCTGCGTATAAACTTCATGTGAACGGAACAGTGGCTTTCAATAATGTTGAAAGCAACACCGTTGATCTTTCAAATGCCACGGCAGCAGGCAATCATTACCTGGCTATTACGAACAACAACTATTTTGGTATCCGTCAGGGTACAAACCATTCTCTGAACATTGACAGCTACAATGCCGGCTCGTTTAGGACTGCGCTGACCGTGTTGCAGTCCGGTGATATTGGCATCGGGGTACCCAACCCGCAGGCGAAGTTGGCTGTAAATGGTGATATTCACTCGCGTAAGGTTAGAGTTACACAAACTGGATGGCCTGACTACGTATTTTCTCCTTCGTACAAGCTGTTAAGTTTACGGGAAGTGGAAGAGTTTATAAAAAAGAATGGCCATTTACCAGAGATAGAGCCGGCTTGCCAGGTCGAACAACAAGGACTTGATCTGGGTGATAATCAGGCTGCCCTCCTCAAAAAGATCGAAGAACTGACGCTGTACATTATCGAGCAGGACAAACAGCTTAAATCGCAAAAGGAGGAAATAGATCAAATCAAGGAATTGCTTAAGAAGGTCGCATCCAGCCGTTAAGAGTTCAGATATGAAAAGGATATATTTTCTTACTCTTTTTGCTGCGGCAGCTTGTACTGCACTGTCTCAGGGTGGGGGTGCCGGTATTTCCAACGTACAGGAAATGAGAAAGGTTCCTATGCCCCCCTCACCCAATGCGGCTGCCCTCGGTAAATTTGGTGATATTCCGGTGTCTTTAAGCACCGGTATCCCTTCGATCAGTATCCCGTTTTTCAGTTATGCGGATGAGACAAAAGGACTTTCAGTTTCTGTATCATTGTCTTACCATGCAGGCGGCCATAAGCTGGAGGATATGCCTTCTAATGTCGGACTTGGATGGGCGCTTAATGCGGGTGGTGTTATCTCCAGGGTCATGCGGGGGCGCCCGGATGATGATTTTGCGGGCTATCTGAATACCGGGGTATTGCCTTACTATAATACAACATCATTTGATTATCAATCAACCTTCGCGTCTGCTGCTACGCCAACCGGTCAGGGGATAGGTTTGTCAAACGCACCCTCTTCCGATGCCTATACCGCCAAGGGGGTCGCGGAGAATCAGATAGACGGCGAGTGCGACCTGTTTCAATTCAGTGTCGCTGACATATCTGGAAGATTTTTCTTTCGAAAGAATGGCGAGATTCAACTTATATCACAAGCCCCGGTAAAAATAACCTATACTCGGTCCAACGGAAACCAAGGCATTATCACCGAGTTTGTGATCACTGATGGTAAGGGTATAAGATATATTTTTAATAAGACGGAATTGATAGATGCGATCTCGTCTTTGGGCATTGAACCAGGCTCAAGCCTTCCATATATCAGCAGTTGGTACATAGACCGGATCATTTCCGCCGACGGTCTTGACGAGGTCGTATTCAATTATACTGCAGAAAATCCTGTCTTTTACGAAGGTGGTTTCTCGGACGCTTTAAGGGTTGTATATGTTCCAAGCCCTTCAGGACCGCTATTCTGGGCAGCCATTTCAACAGAGTCGCATCAATATATAGGGACACAGTCTAAACGTCTGAGCTCTATCAATTTTCCTGATGGATCGCAGGCATTTTTCAAGTATGATCTGGCCCGCCTTGATTATGTGGGTGATAAAGCGCTGACATCGGTTCATATCAAGAGCGATAATCATGAGAAGAAATTTGTCCTCGGTTATGACTATTTTATATCGCCGACTTGCAATTCCGGAAGCTCCTGTATTCCGCCTATCAGTTATTCCGCGAACGACTATTATAAGCGCCTGAAATTAGTCTCAGTACAAGAATCAGATGGCAGCGTTTCGCTGCCTCCCTACAGTTTTGAATACAATCCCACACCGATGATGCATCGAAACTCAAAGGCACAGGACTGGTGGGGCTACTACAATGGAGTCGGCGTCAATTCCACACTTGTGGCCAATATACCCATCCCTGGCCATCCAACCGGGCTAAACATACCAAGAGGAGACAGGGACCCATCGGAGCAGCATACAAAAGCCTGGGTGCTTGAGAAAATATATTATCCCACAGGAGGCAATACAAAATTCACTTACGAACTCAATGACGGGTTTAAAGGAACTGTTTATCGCTTAATTGGCGGGTTGAGGTTAAAGAGAACAGAACACTTTGATGCCGCTACAGGGCAATTGCTTGTTTCCAACTATAGCTATAAGAAAGAGGATAACAGTTCATCTGGAACTTTTCAGACATTGCCCAATTTTACTTTTTATTGGACAAGGCGCCTGATTACGCCGAAAGATAACCTTACACCTGAGTACCATGAAGAGATATTAAATCAAACCTCGAGTCCAACGCAATCCTTGTCGGTTTTTCACGGAAGCCCCGTAATTTATACAAGGGTCAAGGTCGATAAAGATCAGCAATCTCAGTCCAACGGATATTCCATACATGAGTTCTCAGCCTTCCCAGCGGATTTCACAGACGAGTACTATCCATTTATACAAAAGCAGGATCGCATTTGGTCACAAGCGCTTCCGACAAAAGAAATCCATTATAACAGTAGCGGGGTAATCGTCAGCAGCAAGGAGAACGAGTACGAGTATTTTCATATTGCTCCTGAGGTCAGTAGTTCCCAGGATAGGAACCTTTTGTCTGGAATAAGATATTGGGATGACCTCGGAACGCCTTACCAGAATTTGTACAGCGCCCGTGCGTATTGCATGGCCTATGGCAGAGCTGAGCTAAAAAGGATAAAAGAAAGGATCTATTCCCCGGCCGGAGATTATCTGGAGGATATAACGGACTATACATATGATCCTGTGTATTTTCTCTTAACAAAAAAGATTACCACCAGGAGCAATGCAAAATCTATTGAGACCCGTTTGTTTTATCCATTCAACTACAGCAGCACCGGTCTTGCATCTAAAACCGGTCTTTTGAACGCTCACCGTGTTGCAGAGCTTATTTCCCAGGAGGTATGGGAACTGGATGGTGCTAATCATTACCTCAACATGGCCACCGTTTTCAACTATGGAACCTTTAACGGAAATCTGATAAAAAAATCGACGGTTGCTGCTTTGGAAACAGCTGCTCCACTAGGTCTTAGTATGGTGGGGAGCTTTAATCCAGATCAATTGAAGCGGCATGCGGCCTTTAAGGACCAAAGTGAATTTTTAAGCTACGATGGGAAGGGAAGAATAAGAGAGATCAGGGCAAAAGGCGGTACAACCGTTTGTTATATATGGGGCGCAGGAAGCAGGTACCCGATTGCTGAGATCTACAACGCTGGCGCGGACATGGTCGCCTATAGTTCTTTTGAAAGTCAGCTCGACTATGGAGGGTGGACAATCGCAGCTGGTGCGGTTTATGTAAATGGAGGAATTACGGGGAATAAAAGTTTGACCGGCACGCTTTCCAAAACTGTTCCATCGGGAAATTACCTGCTAACCTTATGGTCAAAGCAAACGCCAACGATCAATGGCTCTATGCTGAGTCAGCCGCCAAGCAGGATACTCGGCGATTGGAAACTTTTTGTTGTTAAACTGGCGGGTTTAACCACTGTTACTTTAACTGGTACTGAGATCGATGAAGTTCGGCTTTTCCCTGAAGCGGCTCAGATGGCGACGACTACATTTGACCAGCTAGCCGGGGTCACGTCGAAATGTGATGTTGATAACCGGCTTAGCTATTTTGATTATGATGGGTTTGGGAGGCTGCACCTGGTAAAAGACGAGCAAAAGAAGATTATAAAGAAGATCTGTTATAACTATAATGGACAGATAGAAACGTGCAGTGGTGTCTATTCGACAGCACAGTGGAGGCCTACAGGAAGTATGCGCTGCAAAGCATGTATTTCGAATGCTTTTTACATCTCCAATATAAGGGAGAGGGAAGAAAGAGATGAGAACCCTTTAAGTCCAACCTATAATTCGTACCGGTGGGTTGATGACGGTCCTAGCAGCTCCTGTATCCCTCAGCCCGATTGGCAGACGATCAGCGTAACCTGCCAGCAGTCAAATGGTGTAAATACCGGGGTTTCGATCGTGATTACCCAGGATAAGAACCCGTGCAGCCCGACACATGGACAAACGAATACTACACAGGTCAATGGCGGCTGTCCGCTTCCCGGTTGTAATACGTCCAACTGTTCAGGGCCGGAGAAAAAATGCATAAATGGCAGCTGTGAGATCGGTGTAAAGGTTTACACTGCATCTGTTCTAAATTCAAATACGGGGCTTTATGATTGCACATACCATTATGAATGGAGCGATAACAGTTGGTCGCAGGACTATACTGAGCAAAATGCTGGTGCCTGTCCTTTATTTTAAAATAGGAATCATATGAAAAGAATTTTGGCTGTAGGTATTATGATGATGCTGCTTTTTGATGTCGATGCGCAATCGCCGGCCCAAGAGTTGTCGGAAAAAATAGCGGACCGAATGAAAGATTCGCTCAGTCTCTCAGATGGTCAGCGCCAGGCAATCGTTGGTATCAATAATGAGCTGAATATGATGAAGCTCTCAGCACGTAGGCAATACGCCGGAACAGATTCTCTATCGATAAAGATTCGTAAGGCAGAAGGTGCTAGGGACAGCCTATACGGCCGTGTATTGACCTCCGCCCAAATGATGAGATATCAGGAGATAAAAACAAAGCTGGTAAACAATAACTAGCGGCAATTTTCATGTGCCTTCTGGCAAAAGGGGGCGTAATAAATCAATAATCCCCATGCGTAACCACCTGTTTTATTTATTTGCTTTAGGCTTGGCAATTATCTTGTCTTTTGCTTCCGTTTTTTCTCAGCAACCCAACAAGCCGTTGAGTCAGACGGCACCCTCGGCGGCTGCGGCTGCGGTGGCGCCTATTCCATCTGCCTACGGCACGGGTCTCGCCTTAAACTATGTGCGCACCCAGGAGGCCCTGGGTAAGT
>DASTPZ010000204.1:0-7594 GCA_035761965.1 Flavisolibacter sp.
CGGGGAAAGCCATCGAAAAGAAAACCCTTGGCAAGAGTATGTTTTTCGAGACAGGAGTCGATCATGCCTATGACTACTTCATCGGGAACCAGCTGGCCTTTGTCCATGAAATTTTTAGCTTCCATACCCAGGGGGGTCTTATCAGCGATCTCCTGCCTCAGGAGGTTGCCTGTAGACAGGTGAATAAGATCGAACTTCTCCACGATTTTCTCAGATTGCGTACCCTTTCCACTCCCGGGAGGGCCAAACAGGATCAAATTGAACATAAGCGCTTGCTAACCTTAAGTGACAAATATAGCTGAAAAAAGCCAATGGCAGGCAGCTTCGGGCCCGGAGCTTTAGCATTTCCTTGCCAATCCAAAGCCCCGTGTAAACCGTAACTTTATATTATGAGACTTTTGCTATTGTTACCCCTGGCGCTCTGTTTGCAGTTTTGCACCTATTCTCAAACCAATAAAAAGACGGATATGGATTCAGCCAATAAGAACAATCCCGTTTATTCTCATTCCGACACCTCCAAGGTAGAGTTGAGCGAGAATGAATGGAAAAAGATCCTGCCTGCGGATGTTTATTACATCGCCCGGCAAAAGGGCACCGAACGGCCCGGCAGCAGCCCGCTTGAGCACATAAAGGACAAAGGAACCTACTATTGTGCCGCCTGTGGCAACGGCCTGTTCATAAGCGATACGAAGTTCGAAAGCGGTTGCGGATGGCCCAGCTTTTACCAGCCCATCAGCAAGGAAAGCATTATCTATGCCCCCGACAACAGCCATGGCATGAGTCGCACGGAGGTCATGTGCGGCCGTTGCAAATCGCACCTGGGACATGTGTTCGACGATGGTCCGCCACCCACCGGCCTTCGTTATTGCATCAATGGCGTGGTGCTTGATTTCAAGAAAGCCGAAGCAGCGGAGAAGGAATTCAACAAAAAGAAAGAAGGCAAGCAATAAGCCATTCGTCCTGAATAAGTAAGCTCTCCCACCGGGAGAGTTTTGTTTTTATAAAACTTTGCACTTTTTGCATGCGCAAAACCTTTAAATTTAGCCCCTATTACAATATTTGCTTATGAAACTGAATCTGCTTCGCTGTTTGAGTTTTGTGTTGGTCTGCTTGCTGAGCTTGCAAAGTACGGCCCAGATCAACATGGCCCAGCCGCTGCCAATGGACCCGAATGTAAAGGTGGGAAAGTTGCCGAACGGCCTTACGTACTACATCAGGAAGAATGCCAAGCCTGAAAAAAAGGTAGAGCTGCGCCTTGCGATCAACGCAGGCTCCATCCTGGAGGAAAACGACCAGCGTGGTCTTGCTCACTTCATGGAGCATATGAATTTTAACGGATCGAAGAACTTTCCCAAGAACGAGCTGGTGGATTATCTCCAGAAGATCGGGGTGCAGTTCGGCGCCGACCTCAATGCTTACACCGGTTTCGATGAAACTGTCTATATTCTTCCCATCTCTTCCGATGATCCCGAGATTGTTGAAAAAGGATTTACGGTGCTCGAAGACTGGGCTTTCAACAACCTGCTCGACAAATCCGAGATCGACAAGGAAAGAGGTGTGGTACTGGAAGAATCGAGGCTGAGCAAGGGCTCACAGGAGCGTATGCTGCGCCAGTATTTCCCCAAGCTGTTCAACGGATCGAAATATGCAGAGCGCCTGCCTATCGGTAAGGACTCAATTCTCCAGAATTTCAGCTATGCCACGCTCGAGCGTTTCTACAGGCAATGGTACCGTCCCAACCTGATGGCCGTTATCGTTGTGGGCGATATCGATCCTGCCGAGGCTGAGAAAAAGATCAAAGCCCATTTCTCCGGCTTTAAGAATCCTGCCAATGCCAAGCCCCGTCCTGCCATCATTCCCATCCAGCCGCGTACAAAACCCGAGGCCCTGGTTGTGACCGATGCAGAAGCTACCAATACAGTAGTGCAGGTATTCAATTTTATCAAGCCGGCCAAAAAGGTTGCTACCTGGGCCGACTACCGCGAGGCTACCATCCAGGAGCTCGTTAACTCATTGATCAACCAGCGCCTGCAGGAGCTTACGCAAAAGGAAAATCCTCCCTTTGTATTCGGCTATACGGGCACCGACCAGTTCATCCGGGGATATGATGCATTTGTTTCCTTTGCCGTGTTGGGCAATGGCACCACCAAGGAGGCGATCGACGCATTGGTTGCAGAAACCGAAAGAGCAAGGCAATTCGGCTTCCTCGCCACGGAAGTGGAAAGGGCTAAGGCCACCATGCTCACAGGAGCTGAAAGGGCTTATAACGAAAGGGACAAATCTCAATCAGGTAACCTGGTTGCGCAATACGTAAATAATTTCCTGGAAGGAGCTCCTGTTGTAGGGGCTGAAAACCGCTATAAGTTTATCAAGCAGGTGCTGCCCGGAATTACTATGAAGGAGATCAACGATGCGGCCAAGAAGCTGCAGTCCTCCGCCAATGCCTTTGCACTGGTGACTGCTCCGTCGAGCCAAAAGGACAAGCTTCCCACCAACGATGCCCTGTTGAGCCAGATCGCTGCCGCTACCAAACAAAAAGTGGAACCATATGCCGAGAAGGCTGTTGCCGCCAGCCTGATGGAAAACGGACCCGCTGCCGGCAAGATCGTCAGCGAGACTAAAAATGATAAGCTGGGTACCACTAACCTGGTATTGAGCAATGGTGTAACCGTGACGCTGAAGCCAACAACATTCAAGAACGACGAGATCGTTATGGATGCCTGGCGCCATGGCGGATGGCACCGTTTCCCGCTGGAGAACAAAGAAAACGCCAAGAGTGCCGCCCAGGCCGTTGGTGTGATGGGTGTAAAAGATATGACGCCTACAGACCTCAAGAAATTCCTGTCGGGCAAAAGCATAAAGGTGACGCCTTACCTGAACGAGCACGAAGAAGGTATCGAAGGCAGCAGCAGTGTTAAGGACCTGGAAAACTTCCTTACCCTGGTGAACCTCTATTTTACCGCTCCCCGCAAGGATGCGGCGCTTCTCAAGTCTTTTGTGAACAATACCAAGGGCTACCTGCAGTTTGTAAAGGAAGATCCCCAGACCTTCTTCCAGGATACGCTTTCAAAGATCATGTATAACGGCAGCCCCTGGATCAGCGAGATACCAACGGCGGAAGAGCTCGAAAAGCTCGATGCCGACAAGATCATGGCTGTTTACAACCAGATCTACGGCAATGCCCATGGCATGCATTTTACCTTTGTGGGTAACCTCGACATGGAAAAGGTAAAACCCATGCTGGAAAAATACCTTGGCTCCCTGCCGGCGCAGCCAATGGAGAATAAGTTCAAGGACAATGGCGTTCGCCCTGTAAAAGGTGTGGTAAATGCCAATATCAAAAAAGGTAAGGAAGCACAGAGCCTGATCACGATAAGCTGGACCGGCGAGACCGAATACAAGCGTGAGGACAACCTGGCCCTGAAAGTATTGCTGGATGTACTGAACATCAAAGTGATCGAAAAGCTGCGCGAAGAGCTCGGGGGAATGTATAGCGGTGGCCTGGGTGGATCCATCCAGAAGCGTCCCTACGCCCACTACAGCATTTCTGCCTATGTGCCTTGCGGACCTGAAAATGTTGATAAGCTGACCACAGCCCTTTTCGACATCATCAAGGATGCGCAGCAGGGAAAGCTCGAGCAGAAAGACCTGGATAAAGTGAAGGAAACACTGAAAAAGCAGTATAAGGTAGGCCTCGAGAGCAATGATACCTGGCTGAACGGGCTTTCAGAAGCCTTCATCAATGGTACCGATCCTGAAAACATGCTGAACTACGAACAGCGTGTAGATGCCCTCACGATCGCAGACCTGCAGAAGACCGCTCAGAAGTTCCTCAATATGAATAATTATGTTAGAGCGGTGCTTTACCCTGAAAATGCCAATGTAAAGGCAGGAGTACAGAAGACCTTCTAACGGCGTTCAATCATAATGTTAAACAAAGCCCCCGCACAAGCGGGGGCTTTTCAGTTCAGGTAGGCATTATAGTAAAGCTCAAGGAGATCCTTGCTGGTAGAGGGCCGGAAGCTGGAGGGCTGCCTTAGGCCATTGCGGTAATAAACCTCAACATAAAAACTGTCCATTTTGTAAAGCAAGATCGTATGCCACTCATCTTCCCTTACGCCGGCCAAGCGTCCTTTCAAAAGGGCTTCGGCCTTTTCCTCCTCGCTCATGGACATAAAATTCTGAACCGTCATAGCGTCAAGCGGCGGTATTTCATTCCCGCGCACTTTTGAATATATACGTCCGGGTACGCCGAATGGTTTACCGGTGGCAAAGAAATAAGCCCGCCGGGCGGCAAAACACGGCGAGCGTATTACCGGGATAATAATCAAAGACTTGCATAAAAGCCGTTTAGTTATTATGTTGCAGCCGATTTGGACGTTATATAAGAGAATAATTTAATTAAACCACTAACTGCATACCCGGCATGCAAAACTTCACCAAGCTATCTATTGTCATACCTGCCTATAATGAGGGTTCCAGCATTCACCTGATCTTAAATCGCATCGGGGACGTTACCCTGATCAACAATATCAAAAAAGAGATCATCATCGTCAACGACTGCTCGAAAGACAATACAGAAGAGGCTATCCAGCGGTATATGAACGAACATCCGGAAATGGATATCCGCTATTTCAAGCATGAGGTCAACCAGGGAAAAGGCGCTGCCCTTCATACAGGCATCTCAAAGGCCACGGGTGAGTTCCTGCTGATCCAGGATGCCGATCTTGAATACGACCCGGAAGAGTACAATGTGCTGCTTAAACCTGTTTTCCGTGGCAATGCAGATGTGGTGTACGGTTCGAGGTTCCAGGGCGGCAAACCGCACAGGATACTGTTCTTCTGGCACTCGATAGGCAACAAGTTCCTGACCATGCTTTCGAACATGTTCACGAACCTGAACCTTACGGATATGGAAACGGGCTATAAAATGTTCCGCACGCCCATTATCCAGGGCATCAAGCTCCAGGAAAAGCGTTTTGGTTTTGAGCCCGAGATCACGGCCAAGGTGGCCAGGGTTCCCAATGTCAAGATTTATGAAGTGGGTATATCCTATTACGGGCGCAGCTATGCCGAAGGAAAAAAGATCAACTGGAAGGATGGTGTAAGGGCTATTTACAGCATTCTCAAGTACAACATCTTTTCGCGATGAAGCGCGACGAGCGTTCTCACCAGGCAGACCCCTCCGGTCTTCAAACACTGGAGCGATTTGCAAAAGCCGATCATTTTAACCATTGGCTGTTTCAAACAATAGAGCCCTTCTGCAAGGGCCATGTGCTGGAGGCGGGAAGTGGCATAGGCAATCTGTCAAAGTTCTTTTTAAAAAATAAGTTCACGCTTACGGTCAGCGATCTTAGGGCGGAGTATTGTTCCGTGCTGAAGGAAAAATTTTCGGCCGAACCCGGTCTGGCCGGCGTAGAGACCATCGACCTTTCGCGCGAGGATTTTGCAAGCGAATATGCTGCCCTCCTCGGGCGGTTCGATACGGTGATTGCGCTTAACGTGGTAGAGCATATTGAGGACGATGCGGCTGCAGTCAGGAACTGCTGCCTGCTGCTCAGGCCAGGCGGACGGCTGGTGATACTGGTCCCGGCCTTCCAGTTGCTCTACAATCCTTTTGACGTGGAGCTGGGCCATTTCAGGCGTTACAACCGTTACTCGCTCAAAAAGCTCATGCAAAAAGAAGAGCTGTCAGTCGTGCGATGCTGGTATTTCAACGCACTGGGCATCCTGGGCTGGGCCGTGAACGGCTGGCTGCTCGGAAAAAAGCTCATTCCGCAAACACAGCTTGCGCTGTTTGACCGGCTCGTTCCACTTGCGAAGCTGTTCGACCGGCTGGGATTTTATTCGATCGGACTTTCAGTTATCGCCGTCGGCGATAAACCATAAACTGACTCATATGCAAACCAACTATATGCTGAATCCCGGACCCAAGGTTCTTTTCCAGGCGCTTATTTACGGCCTGGCGGCACTTTACCTGGCCAGCTGCTTTACCCCGCTTCATCTTCACATTGATTCGGTTCGCTACTATAACATAAAGGACTGCCTGGAGTTTGGCTGCGAGAAAGGCTCTTTTGCCGATACCGACTACCTTCCTTATGGATATACGGCCCTGCTGATCCTTTTGTCGAAGCTGGGAGTGCTCAGCGCTTTTTCGATTGTGCTGGTGAATTGCTTTTACATTTTTGGTGCCCTCTGGCTGCTTAAGAAGCTGCTGACAGAGCAGGTGCATCCCCTGCTGCTGGTTTCCGTGGCCCTGCTGAACTGGACCATCATCAAATTTGCCGCTCATCCTCTGTCGGAGATGCAGTATATCTTCTTTTCATCTGCCAGCCTTTACTGCTTTCACCGGTATATAAAAAAGAAAAGTTTTGTAAGCCTGGGATTTGCTTTCCTGTTTGCCTTGCTCACCACGCTTACAAGAGCGGTCGGAATATCGCTGGTAGGTGCCTTGTGCGCGGGTATTGTATGGCAGCACAAGGATGAACTGCTCAGGATCATCAAAAAGAACAAGCTGGTTCTTGTAGTGCTGGCACTTGTGCTGGTCGTGGTTGTGTTCTTCGCCCGGCAGCTAAAGCTGGTAGATTATACGAGCCTGCTGAAAGAGCCGCTCGAACAGGGTATTGGTAATTTTGTGCTTACCAACCTGCGCTGGCATTTCACCGAGATCACGGAGGTGTTCCTCAATATCCCCTTTCTGAAAGTACAGGGCTATGTGCCCGGTGGCATGGGCAAAACGATATTTGTGCTGCTGGGTATTCTTCTCTACCTCTGGTTCCTGCTTACCATGTTTTCGAAGAGAAGCACCATCCCGGCTTTTATCAGGATCTATCTCGTATTCTATTCGCTCATCATATTCAACTGGCCCTATTACGACCCGCGTTTTTGGGTGCCGGTGCTGCCACTGATGGTAGCGGTAATGCTGCAGGCTCCGTTCAACAGGACTGCCCTCACCAGGTTGTTTGGCCGCGTTTATTTTGCGGTCTACGCCATTTTAGGCCTGGTTGCGGTTGCCTATGGGCTTTATGTCGGACTTGACAAGGAAAGGTTTGCCAGGCAGCATGCAGCTGGCTATTATCGCAACGAATACGAAATTCATTTTTTTGGAAAGACACTCAGTGATACCGCTGTTCAGAAAGATTCTAATGTAATAGAGATACTGAAGCGCTATGATTGACCGGCCGTGATACTGGTAGAAGCCAAAGGGCCTTTCTCTTTCCAACCGTCAGCAAACGACCATGCGGCCTGAGGCCGTGCGCAAGCCATCCTGCAAGAACTCCGGCCAAAGCAAAGATCATTACAGCTGACAGGATAACCTGCGTTGCACCCTTCCTGCTTCGAATGATGAAGATGGGTGAGCAAAATTCTGTTCTTCTTCATCCATCATCTTTCCGTAAGTTTATTGCTCAAAAATCTGGCTGCAATGAAATTAAGCTTACCTGTTCTTTTGGTACTCCTTTTTTCTTTTTCGGTTTCCGCACAACAAATAAGCATCGATCAGCTGAAAGCCCTGAAGCCGCGGAATATAGGTCCGGCGGGTATGAGCGGTCGGATTACGGCTGTTGATGTAGTGGTGGCCGATCATGATACCTGG
>DASTPZ010000205.1:0-13519 GCA_035761965.1 Flavisolibacter sp.
GACAGGGATGACCGTTACGGTAATGACCGCTATTCGGGCAACTCCTTTACCCCCAGGGAAAGGGATGCAGCAATAAGAATGATCAACCATGAATTCGACGATCGCATCTGGGCCGTTCGCAGGAGCCGTTACCTGAGTCAGTTCGACAAGGAAAGACAGATAAGGTTTCTTAATGCGCAGCGTGTGCAGGAGATACGCCGGGTGAACGACCGTTTCAATGACCGCCGCAATGGTTATTACGATAACAGGTCTTACAGAAACAATAGAAGATTTTGATTCGGACGGGTTTTCGAACCAGGCCCCTTAGCTTCGGCGGGGGCCTTTTTTGTTTTAAATTGGTATAAAATTTTAATCGGCATAGATATGAAAAAGATCAGTTTTATAGGCTGTCTACTGATAGCAGCCTGCAATAGTTCAACAAGCCCTGGCTCCGAAAGCAAGGATACTGCGTCGGCCGGCAGTCCCGTTCCTGTAGCCGCCCAGAATGAAGCTTCCCTGGCAGGGTGCTACCGGCAGGTGGTTGGCAGGGATACCATCCGCCTGGAGCTTCGGCAAACCGGTGATTCAGTCTATGGCAACATGGCCTTTGATAACTATGAGAAAGACGCAAGCAGCGGCACTGTAAGGGGAAGGGCCAGTGGAGAGCAGCTCACGCTTTGGTACGACTTTTTTTCGGAAGGCATGAGGTCGGTGATGGAGATCGTTCTGAAACAAAATGCCAGTGGCTTAGTAATGGGCACTGGCCCGGTAAAAGTAAGGGCCGATACAGCTATGTTTGAGGATCATGGCAATCTTGAGTTCAAGCAGACCGGCCTGCTCGAAAAAGTTCCTTGCTCGAATCGATAGGCCTTCCAAGAAGGAAAGAATAAACCCCTGTGGAAACAGGGGTTCATAAACCAAAACGTAACATTTGCTTGTTAAAAAATAGAATACAATATTGCTTCAATTGCCTGATACTATCAATAGTAGTACTACCCCAAAATCAATAGGGGTTTTTTTAGTATAAGTTCCCGTTTGCCCTATCGTAAAATCTTCTCAACCGAAGTTTTAAAGGATAAAAAGCTTTATTGCCTCTTGCAGTGCTGCAGGACAGAAAAGCTCTTTCGAGTTTAAGCCGAGGATGCCTGGCGCTAAAACATACTTGCAGGCTGGCTGATCCCTGGTCCAGGCTTCCAGCTTCCTTGCAAAATGTTAATATGGCCCTTTGGACGTCTAAATACCTCGGGTGGACCGTATATTTCGTGATGCAACTGAACTGTTTATACATTTGCTTCAAATCATACAATGTCCACTACCACCAATATTTCCCCTATTGAAGCTGCCGACCCGGCTAACGCGGCAAAAGCAGTTGTTCTTCTTATCGAGGATGATTGTGATGATGCTGATTTCCTGGTTGAAGCTTTCCATGAGCTTTCGCCCCGGCACGAGGTTGTTTGCTTCACCGGCGCCGATAAGCTTTTTTCCTATTTGAACTCACTGTCCGCTGACGCCCTGCCCTGTCTCATCATTACTGATCTCAATATACCGGTCATCAATGGCATAGCCATCCTTAATATGCTTACGGAAGACAAGCGGTATACAAGCATACCCAAGATCGTTTATAGCCATTCCTCCAACCCACACGACAAGGAAAGCTCATTTTCCGCCGGTGCTCTTACTTATATAAAGAAGCCAAATACCATTGCTGCCATCAAGGAAAATGTAAAGGACATGCTCGGCTTTTGCCGTTAGCCTGCGCATGGGCCAGCTGATAGTTCGTTTTTTGTTTGCTCTGTGGAACCGCTTTTTCCTCATCTTTCAACAGTAGCAGGTGACTGCATATTTTATTTGTTTTTTGCTCAAAATGGCAGTGCATTTGTGCTACCTCCCAGGTAGTAAAATTGTGAATTATGAAAGCGATCATATTGAGCATAACGATCCTGATTTCATCAGGTATAGCAGCAGAAGCCCAGTCCGGTAAAGTAAAGCCCTCCCAGAAAAAATCACAGGTTTCAAAAAAGACGGTCAAAAAAGAGGTGAAGCAGGTTCCTCCACCTGCGATAGTTACCATTACTTCGATATCCGATTATAATGCAAAGGCGGCTGAGGCTGAGCGTGCCAGTATGTTCACCATTGCCGACCCAATCATAAATGCCCTCAATGCAAGGGCCGATGGTGCTGATGTGGATATAAGTCCTTCTGGGGTTGTAGGCATGCCCAAGCGGGCTTATGGTTTTGCGAACGGCCGTATCAGGCTTTATCCCGCAGGTACTACCTCTTCCGGAACCATAACTGGCAGCGGGCTTGTGGGAACGGGCAGCAGCCAGGGCACAATTGGCAGCAACGGACCCTCCCTTGGTGTAAATGGCAAGAGTCCTTATGGCGGCAGCTCCATGTGGGGCAGCGCCCGTAATCTTTGGATCAGGCCAGACTCATCTCTTCGGATCCGCGGTGACTCTTATTAGTTGTCCGGGGCATGCACTTATCGATGAGATGAACAGACCCACAGCTTCCTGTTATCTCAGATGCCGGGATTGTCCCATATTTTCTGCCGGTATGCATATGCTGGCACTTTTTTTTCTCATCAAATAAAAACAGTATCGATATGGAAAGGCAAAACAAAGGACGCAGCGGAAGCCAGAGCAACGATGGAGGCAACAACAGAAGAGGGGATGCAAAACGGACGAACCTGCCCGGTGCACCTTCCAAAAGCAATCGCCAAACAGGCGGTAGCCAGCGCAAGGAAAGAGACGATTCTTCCAAGGGACCAGATAAGAATACTACAAAGAAGGGAGCGAACGCCGTGTAAAAGCCTGTCGGGTTGGAAGCAGGTCTTTGTTTCGGGCCTTCTAAGGTAGAAAGCCGCATAGGGTTAGGCGCGATTGTATGGTATAAAGAAGGACTTAGGGGTATTTTATTTGTGCAGGCAATAACACCTTATCTCGAAGCGCTCTTGCCGTGAGCAGGGATCAGTTTCTAGCCAACTCAACCAAATTATCCGGAGCTTGTTGTTAAGACAAGGCCTTTTTCCAGGGCCGGTATATTTATTGAACAACGAGCTCAATATGGAATCTGGTTCTCCTCCCATTTGTCCTTTGTGCTTGCGCGATCTCGCGGAGCCTTACAACAGGCACCACCTGCTGCCGATCAGCAAGGGCGGTGCTGGCACGCCCACAGTGCTGATGCATAAGATCTGCCACGACAAGATTCATACGGTGTTCACCGAAAATGAGCTGAAGCGGTTTTATCATACGATCGACAGGCTAAAGCAGCATGAGGAAATAGCCCGTTTTATCAAATGGGTAAGTAAGAAAGAGCCGCAATTCTATCACCGGTCGGCTAAGCGCAAGAGCTAAAACCTGCACAATGGCATAAAAATTTTTACACTTCTGTCAAAAAACATGGAAAAACGAATTACCGAACTGCAGGAGCAGGATGCGCCGGGAAAAAATACTGATAAGGCCTTTGTGCAAGTTGGTGAAGATGGCTCACCGAAGATACCTGAGCAGGCAGCAGAAAAAAAGCAGCCTCCCAAAGATGCCCCGGAAGAACAAGGAAGTGAAGAAAGAACCGGTCAATGACCCGCAGGCTGCGCCAGTAGGCGTTCGTCGATCACTTGTTGCAGCAGCTTCTTTGGCAGGGCTCCCTTTTGTACCATCAGGTTGCCCTTCAATGGAATGAATAAAAGGGTAGGTATGCTTTGTATGCTAAAAAGGGCTGAAAGTTCCGCTTCTCTGTCCGTATCTACCTTATAGATCTGCAGCCTTCCCTCGTAAGCATTCGACAGCTCTTCCAGGACCGGGGCAATAGCCTTGCAAGGTCCGCACCAGTCAGCATAAAAATCCACTATTGCCGGCAGCTTACCCCTGAACTGCCACTCGTTTTCTGTCTCATAGTCAAAAATGAGTTCCCTGAAATCCTTTGCATTTATTTGTAATATGGGCATAAGCTAAAACGACAAACAGGATGCCATATAAGGGGAAAATGGTCGAAGTTGATGCTATTCCTATAATCGTTGTCGTACTCTACCATATTAAACTACCGTGTTTATACTTACTCATTTTCAGGCGTTTTACCGATTGTTTTTTTTAACAGCAGCTTATAATTTAGTGATTGAAAACTGATCCACTAACCAACTAAATGAAAAGCCATGCCCCGCCAAAATTTCTTATCAAGGGAATCCTTTGTGATCGCCTCGGAAAAGCAGGCCAAAGACAGCCTCTTATCCATCCCGGCTTTTGCTTCCAACATAAAGCTGGTTGCAGAAAACAAAATGATCGAATCATTCAAATTCACCTATGATATGCCCCACAAGGACATGCAGTATCATATTGGTGTTTCTGTTCAGCCCTTGAATGAACAGTACACAAGGATCAGCCTGCATGGCACGCATCCGAATGGCCATTCTTTTCACAACGATACAGATATGGCGATCGCGCTTTATGATTTTGAATCGGCTATCCAGGCCGCATTGAAAGGCGATGCATCGCAGTACAAGCCTTATGAGCCGAAAGTGAAGAATTCGAGAAAGGCTCTCCAGTTTGCAGCAACCTTAATAGCATCCGTCGGTGTTTTCTTTCTGAGAAAGAAGCTTTCTTGATACGATCTATGCAAAACTCCAGTACCCGGCAAATCTTTGCCGGGTTTTTTTTCCCTGGCTAAGGCCGCTTCTTCCGCTGTTCCACTTCGAGAAAGCCCAGCTTTTCGTTCTTTGTATTTTTGTGTGCAAATAATAATAGCATGGTACAGAAAACGGCCCTGGTGATTGGGGCAACCGGACTGGTGGGCAGCGCTCTTCTGCGGCAACTGCTCAATGATGATCGTTTTGGAGTCGTCAGGATATTCGTGCGCAGGCCATCCGGGATCGTACATGCCAAGCTTGAAGAACACCTGATCGATTTTGATCAGCCGTCTGGCTGGGAGCATTTGGTAACAGGCGATGTATTGTTCTCTGCATTGGGAACAACGCTCAAACAGGCCGGCAGCAAGGCTGCACAGTATAAGATCGACCATAGCTATCAATTAGCCTTTGCTGGTGCGGCTTCACGCAACGGCGTTCCGGTTTATGTGCTGGTATCTTCTGCCATGGCCAACGAAGGTTCTGCGATCTTTTATACCCGCATGAAGGGGGAATTGGAAAGAGATGTAAAAAAACTGCCTTTCAGGGCAATCTATATCCTCCAGCCCGGTATGCTTTCAGGCGACAGAAAGGAGCAGAGGATGGGAGAGCAGATCGGCACAAAGGTTATCAGGCTGCTCAACAGGTTCGGTATTGCAAAAAGTCAGCAGCCGGTACCTGCGTACGTGGTTGCACAAGCTATGATCAGGCTATCGCAAAAAGACGGGCTGGGCATAGAAACCCATTCTTTACTTGAAGTTTTCCGGCAGGCCGGTGTGAAGCCGGTCTGACACATGACCCAATGTGACGAGCGGATATCTCGCCTGTCCTGCCCTGAACAATATGCTCTCTTATCCTCTTGCGGTGCTTTAATGCTACTGGTCCAATAGATTTAAGCTCGCCATGGTTGTTACAGGCATCTTACCTGCCACTATCGAATTTTCTGAAAATATTCTTCACACCCTTGGCAATATCCTCGTTGGTAAACTTCATATTGTCCATCTGCTCTGTTGTCCAGGCCTGCCAAATTGTTTTGTCTGTATTGGCATCCATCATGGTAATGGTAATCGTGCCTTCTTTAACCGGTACCTCGTAAGTGTCGTAGCCTGCAAAGCGGGAAGGATAATACACGGTTCCCCATCGCCTCAGCCAAGGGTTAAAATACATCCTGGAAAAAGGTTGGGTATAAACCGGTTGCGCTTGCGTTTGTGTTGTTCTTTCTACAAGAATATCATAGCTTACAAGCACATCAGGACGTTCGCTTACTTCTGTCCATCCTTCCGCAGATAGCTCCGCCCTTACGGCCTTGTACATGCTTTCGTCTGCAAAAGCTGTGAGGTTGCGGTTATCGTCCTGGTTGGATCTTGTTTGTACCCACATATAAGTTTTGTATTTGGCCAGGTTTGCAGACTCGTCTGTTTGAACATAAACCGGCGCGCGGCAGGCTGAAAGCAACAATCCGCACAATGCCAAAAATCCCAGTTGTCTCATCAGTTTCATATCTCCTCCAATTGTTTAACTGGGTAAGACAAAAACTATGCGGATTTGGTCTTCCCTGATGCAAGATGCATTAGTAAGCAAAAAGGCACAAAGCCGGCAGGACATGAGCAAGCCTTAATTTTTCGCGTAATAAATTCCTTCGCTGCTGCTGAGAAGTCCCAGGCGATAGTTTACCTCAGCCGCCGCTGTATTTTGAGGTGCCGTAAGGGTCATCGATTTGCCGGGTCCAAGATTACTGAAGTAAAGGGTTTTTTTACCGGCTGGCTTACCCTTACCTGTCTGGTAAAAAACATCTACCGCCACTACTCTCAGGATTTCATTGCTGTTATTGGTCACAGTGATAGGAAAGGCCTGTACACCATCTTGCTGGTTTGTCTTATGCCTTCCTGTTATCCGAACCAGGTCGGGTAGGGATACTGCCTGGTTGTCTTCCTGCCCGGTTGACGCGGGCCTGCTCAACCTTTCTTCATCAGGAATGGCTGCCGGTGATTTTTTAACGGAAGAGTTGATAGCTTTTTTTATTGCAATCCTGGATGGGGCTTTGCCCGAAGAAGTGTTTGGTCCACCTGGCTTGCCGGCCTTTGTTGCAGGATTCATCGTTTCGATGGGCGACCTATGTGCAGGAAGCACAGGCTCATTTTCTGCTGAGTACCTATCGGTTGTGGGTGCAGCTGAAAGCCGGATGGGTTCTTGCATTACCGCTTTACCTGCTGGCCAGTTGATTTGAAAAACAAAAAACACAGCCGCGATGCCTGCTAGCGAAAGGCAAAGCACCGTTAACTGCCGCTTGCCGCTAACAGTCTTTTTTTGTTGTTTTTGTTCATGCAGCCAGCTGCTGTACTCCGCTTTTATATCGTTCAGGGAGCGGCTGTATTTGATCTCTGCCTCGCCTGTCTCACCGGCTTGTTTTTGCGCGGCTGCGTAAGCCTGAACTTTGTTGCGCAGGGCTTCGGCTTTTTCTTCCAGCGTGGCTGCGTCGCTCTGTGCTTCCGTAACTGCCATTGCTGGTTTAGGGCCAGAGGGCAGGCTCACATAAACTGATTTGTTTGTTTTAGGCTTTGTTGCTTGCCTGGTTGCTTTCGCCAACGAGGTATTGGTATGCAGATCTCCGCCGGCTACGGTGATATAAGGCTGCAAAGCATCGATCTCGGACGGAAACCTCCAACCCGCGCTTTGCCCTTCTATCCAAACAAGATCATCGGGCTTCAATGCCTGCTGTTCCAGCTCCTCCAGTGTGAAAGGGCCTTGTTGTTTGTTGTTTCTGAGAAGTAAATAAGGCTTATGCATGACCGGCAGTTTGGGTCGCCGTTTTTTTAACTCAGAATCCGTACCCGGATTTGTGAAGGAAGCGTTATTTGATGCCTGCTATTTATTGGTCTCCGGCTTGGTCCCGGTATGATGCCGGGGCCTGATTGCCTTTCTATGCGAATCCTTAAATTGCAGCATGATGGAGCAAGAAAAGGCATTCATGGAGAGGGCGATAGCCTTGTCGCGCATGGGCATGCAAACCGGAAAAGGCGGCCCCTTTGGTTGTGTGATCGTGCGTAATGGTGAGATCATTGGAGAGGGATGCAACGAGGTGACGGCCACCAATGACCCTACGGCACATGCCGAAGTGGTGGCTATACGGAATGCCTGTAAGGCAATAGGTGAATTCCAGCTTACCGGCTGTGACGTGTATACGAGCTGCGAGCCTTGTCCGATGTGCCTTGGCGCCATTTATTGGGCAAGACCCAGCCGCGTGATCTACGCCAATACCAAAGATGATGCAGCTGCTATCGATTTCGACGACAGGTTTATCTATTCCGAAATTGAGAAAGATGATAACCAGCGCATGATCCGTTTTATCCATCGCCCCCACCCGGAGGCCCTGGCCATTTTTGAGCAATGGAAAGGTTTTGATGGGAAAGTTGAATACTGAGCCACATGATCCATTTTGATGCCATCATACAAAAGTTCGGGAAACAGGGTGAAAAGACCGGTTGGACCTATATCAACATTCCGGGGGAGCTGGCGGCGAAGCTTAATCCGGATAACAGAAAATCGTTCAGGGTGAAAGGCAGGCTCGATGCACATGGCATATCGGGCGCCACTTTGTTGCCAATGGGAGGCGGTGATTACATTCTTCCTTTAAATGCTGGCATGCGAAAAGGAATTGGGAAGCCGCTGGGCGCAAGCATCCGGGTATGTTTTGAAATCGATCGCCGGGAGCTGCAGCCGCCACCGGAACTGATGGAATGCCTGCAGGACGAACCCGAAGCCCTCCGGATTTTCAATGCCCTGCCCAAGTCGCACAGGAATTATTACACAAATTGGATCAATGCAGCGAAAACAGAGCCCACAAAGGCCAAACGGATCGCTGCCACGATCGAGGCCATGCTTAAGCAATGGGATTTTGGACAAACCGTCCGGAGCATGCGCGATACCCAGGATAAAGCTTAACTCCTTGTTTCCTTTAAAACATGGCTGATCTGCCGTTCAGCAGTCACCGATAACCATTGTGCCATTCTACTCTTTGCGTTCGCTCGTGCCGGCCCTGTCGCTGCCCGCCATGCGGTCGGCTTTGGTAATGTGCAGGTCATCATTGGAAGGCTCCATGCTATCGTCCATGCGGGGATCAGACTGCTTGTCGCGTGCTGCCTCTTCGGGTGTTTGCAGTGTGCTTCCGCTGTTAAGGTAGATGGGTGTATCACTGCTATCGGCACCCGTTGATTCGGTTTTATTCTTATTGGATTGTGAATCCTGCTTTTTTTCTTTCATGGTCTTTTTTTTAAGAATGAATGGTTAGGCATCTTCCCCGTCGGTGATCTCCGATCCAATACCTTCGCTGTTTTCATGGCCGGGTGCTTTTTTTGCTTCTTCTGGTACATTCTCATTTGCCCTGGGATTGGGGTTCTTGGCCATGGCCTTTTCGATAGGTTCCGTTCCGGACTGTTTTCCGCCGGTATTCCTGTCTGGTCCGGAATTTTGATCTCGATCCATCTTATACTTTAGCTTATTTTCGAAAATCTTATGCCAACTGTTCATCTTACTGTGAAGGGAAAGGTCCAGGGTGTATTCTACCGGGCCACCGCCAAAAAGATGGCCGATCAGTTCGGGGTCAGGGGCTGGGTGCGCAATACAGCCGAAGGCAACGTGGAGATCGTAGCCTCTGGTGATCCGGGGGCTCTGGAAGCATTTATCCAATGGTGCAGGATCGGGCCGGCAGGGGCCCGGGTTACGACAGTAATAGAAAACCCTGCTGCCAGCCAGTCATTTTCGGATTTTATTATCCGGCGCTGAACAGCTCTGCATTCCGGCACAGTTCTTGGATGAGGCTGCTTATCCCGTTTCTACCACAAATTGTTGATTTCTATACCAAAAATTACCCACTGGCTCAACAATTTACCTTTAGCCGGCTTCGGCATCATTTTATTGGGATTGCGTTAAACTCCATTGTATTTGTTAACCTTTAAACGTATCGTTTTATGTCAGAGCAGAGAGAACAATTAGAAAATCAAAATAGCCAGCAGAATCAAAACCAAACCAACCGAGGCTCGGGCTCACTTGATGGACAGCAAAATGTTGCTGATGGCAATTCGTCATCCAGGCAGGAAAGGAACGGCAGCCGTTCTTCTAACCGTGGTTTTGCAGCCATGAGTCCAGAGAAGCAAAAACAGATTGCCAGCGAAGGCGGACGTGCGGCTCACCGCCAGGGTGTTGCCCACGAGTGGAACAGTGATGAAGCGAGAAGAGCCGGCAGAAAAGGCGGTCAGACCGTGAGCCAGAACCGTGAGCACATGAGTGAGATTGGAAGGAGAGGCGGACAAAGCTCCGGTGGAAGGCGCAACAGGAACCAACAGAATGAAGGAGAGAACAGGGGCGAATGATCTGTTGGATACGACCTTGTATACAGGCCCCCGCGGTAGCGGGGGTTTTTTTTGAGTTTTCCTGCCCTGATGTCGCTTCCTTCAAGCCTGCGGGAGGGCCTTAGTCGTCGAACCTCTTGTCCGCTGGTGGCTCATCGTCCTTATTGGGCCGGAAATTGTCCGACGCTGTTCTGCTGATCTCCTGGTTGGCATGATCGGTATCGCTGCTGCTGATGGTATTTACGCCGGGCTGTATGGCCGAATAATCCCTTACCACCGGGTCGTTCTTGCGTCCTTCCTCCGAAGGCCTGTTCCTTTCAAACTCTTTTTCATCTTTATTTTTTGCCATAAAATGAATTTAGGATAGAAGGGAAAATCCTGTGCCAGACAATTTTTTATAAAATCCCCTGTCATTCGCAGTGTTAAGGATTATTTTTATTTTCTTTGGGTAAGTATTACTCAATATCAGCAAATGAAAAACTATGTTCTCCCCGTGCTGGCCCTCATCTGTTTTGGATGTGGAGGCAGCTCTTCGCAGGAAACGGCATCAACCGCCGATTCAGTTAAAACCGCTTCTGCTTCACAGTCTGCTCCTGCCAAGCCCGTCCTGGATTCAGCCCGTTACGATGCGCTGCAGCGATATATGGCCAATGGCGACAGTTCCGGCAACTGGCCTGTAAAGCACGATTACCCGCTTCCCGGTGCTATTCTGCCTTTTAACAGGGTAGTAGCCTACTATGGCAATCTTTACTCCAACCGTATGGGCGCCCTTGGAAAATGGCCCAAGTCGGAAATGATACCCAAGCTCCTGGCCGAGGTTGAAAAATGGAACCAGTCTGATACGGTCATCAAATCCATACCGGCGCTTCACTATATCTGTGTTACGGCCCAGGCCGCTCCGGGAAAGGACGGTAAATACCGTTTCCGCATGCCGCACCACCAGATCGATACTATCCTCAACTGGGCTAAGGAGATCAATGCCCTTGTGTTTGTTGATGTGCAGGTGGGCCTGAGCGATCTTCAAACCGAAATTCCCCTGCTCGAAAAATACCTTTCTCTTCCCAACGTGCACCTGGGCATCGATCCTGAGTTTGCAATGAAGGCCAAGGGAAATAAGAAGCCGGGCAGTGTGATCGGTTCGGTAGACGCATCGGATATCAATTTTGTGAGCGATTACCTTGCCGGGCTGGTAAAGAAGCACAACCTGCCTCCCAAAATGTTTATGATCCACCGGTTTACGCAGGGAATGGTGACGAATTATAAGAATATCAAGCTCTATCCTGAGCTGCAGATCATTATGGATATGGATGGCTGGGGACCTCCCGCCAAAAAGAAAAGCACTTATTACAGCTGGATAGCCCCGCAGCCGGTTCAGTTCACAGGCTTCAAGCTTTTTTATGTGAACGACACCGAATACTCCGATCAAAAGGAGATGATGTCGCACGAAGAAATACTCAAGCTTAAGCCGAGGCCCGTTTATATTCAATACCAGTAGGCGGAAGGCTGTATATGATCTTAGCGTGGGAGGAGGATGCCGATGTCTTTTTCCCGCGCTTTTTTATGCAGCTAAGAAAATAAGGTAAGCAGAGGCTTTATTTGCCCATCTGGCTTCTTACGAGAACATAACCGATCACCACCAGCAGAAGAATGATCACGATGGTCACAAGCAGCCAGGGATCCAGGTCTGCCCTGAGCTTTTTGCGGAGCTTTTTCTTTTTGTCGGTTCTTTTGCGGAGGTCTTTGTTCAGCTGGTCCACGAGCATGCCGATCTTCTGCTTGTTGTCAAAATCCTGAAGGCCGTCCAGTGCATCCGACTCAAAATCGTTTTCCATCATCTGCTTTTCCAGCGTATGCTGCTCCTCGGCAGACAGTTTGCCCTGCAGGTATTGAAGCAGGAGCTCCTGGTCGATGTCAGGATTGAGATTGGATAATATGTCTTTCAGACTGTCGCTCATGGCTTGCGCTCGCTCTTTTGTTTTAGTTTCCTATCGAGAATGATCTTAAGGTTGCGTTTGCCGTTCTGTATATGGCTTTTTACCTTCATCATGCTATACCCGGTTTTTTCGCTGATCTGGGTATAACTGTTCTTTTTCAGGTAAAACAAAATTACACATTGCCGCTGCTCTTCGTTCAGCTCATTGATAGCCTCTTCGAGCAGGTCATAAGCCCGGTCGTCTTCAACCAGCTCTGTTCTGTTCTCTGCCGGTACGGCCGCCACCTGGTCGTTCAGTTCTTTTGTTATCCGGCCGTTTTGATTGCGAAGCTTCATCAGGCAGTGGTTCTTGGCCACCATGTAAAGCCAGGACTTGAAATAGTCGATCCGGTATTTACCAACCTCCGTAAGTACTTTGAGAAAGATTTGCTGAACACAATCCCTGGCCTCGTTCTCATCCTTCAGGTATTTCATGCATACACCCAAAAGCAACAGGGTATAACGCTCCAGCAGGATGCCGATCCATTCCTGGTTCCTATCCGCATGATAAAGCTCCAGAAGTTTGGTGTCGGTTATATGGTCGTAGCGACTGCTCTTCACGAACGGCAATTGGCTGATTTCAAATTGAGATGCAAACAACGCAAATTTGCACAATCAAACCTACATCTTTTGAATTTATGGAATATGCTGTTTGCACGGTTGCTGCGGCGCCGGTAAGAAAAGAGGATAGCCACAGGTCTGAAATGGTGAACCAGCTCCTGTTTGGCGAAACTATGGAACTGCTGGAAGAAAAAGGAGAGTGGTTCAGGATCCGGTCGCTTTACGACGATTACGAGGGATGGCTTACCCATCACCTGGTGCAGCCCCTTGAAAAACAGCAGGCCCAGGCGCCTCTTTCCTTCGTTGCAACCGGACTGGTGAACCCGGTTCAAATGAACAGCGGCCTGGTAAACATTCCGCTTGGTGCTTCCCTGACGGGTTTTGATGCGAAAAGCAAAATGCTTTGGGATGGGCGCTCGGTTTACGAAGGTGCTTACCGCGATCTTTCCGGAACAGTTGATGCCGGCCTGCTGGCGGGCACGGCTCTTCAATGGCTCAATGCACCCTACCTCTGGGGTGGCAAGACCTTTATGGGAGTGGATTGCAGCGGTTTCGTACAAACGGTTTTTAAAGTGCTGGGCATAAAGCTTTGCAGGGATGCCTGGCAGCAGGCAGGCCAGGGGAGGGCAGTGGAGCTGGCAGAAGCAGCAGAGGGCGATCTGGCTTTTTTTAAGAACGAGCAGGGCAGGATCATTCATGTAGGAATGATGCTCAACAGGCAAGAAATCATTCATGCTGCAGGCAAGGTCAGGATCGATACATTGGATGAAGAGGGCATTACCAGCCGTGAAACCGGCAAAAGAACGCATGTATTTACATGCCTTCGACGGGTGTTGCAGCAAGGTGCACAGTAAAGCTTATCACAAGCCTCGTTATGCCGCCATCAAGCTCGCTCCGGGCAATAGTGATTATCGGCAGGGTATTACCGAGACTGTAATAATTATAACGTTTCCATGCCGGCTTCTCCTTTTTTTTGCTCTGGGTATATCGTGAGTAGAGGACTCTGGCGGGCATTTGCTTGTTCAGCTTTGTAAAAACGCC
>DASTPZ010000206.1:0-12020 GCA_035761965.1 Flavisolibacter sp.
AATAAAATAAATTTAATTATTAAAAGTTTTAAAGTGAAGATGATTAAGCAATTACGCCGATTTTCTACAAAGGCATGAAATGCATGTATTGTCTCTACGGGTATTTTCTATTTTTTTTCTTCTTCGTTACTTCAGACTACAAACCCTTCGCCATCAAAACCTCTGCTGTATACGAAACATTTGCCATCATTGTCTTGTTCATTTCGCTGCCGGTATTTGCCCAGGAGAAGAACAAAGAGGATGTACCGGCATTCTCAGGAAAACAGCTTTCTCTTCTTGGAGAAAGGGCAAATGGGCTGAGGGGTAAATTGGACAAGGCGACCGAAAAATACCTTCAAAAGCTTCAGCGCCAGGAAAAAAAGCTAAGACGCAAACTGGGAAAGCTGGACTCTCTGCAAGCCCAGGCTTTATTCGGTGGCATAGATGAGAAATATGCGTCACTGCAAAATAGCATTCCGCGGTTAAGCAGGTACACCAGCGTATACTCCGGCCGGCTGGATTCTCTTGCTACATCATTGAACTTTTTTAAAGCAACCGGTCTTCCCGGGGATCAGATAGATAAATCGCTTGGCCAGCTTTCTTCCCTTCAGGATAAGCTCAATCAGACAGAGGTCATCAAAAAATTTGTTCGGGAACGCAGGCAGTTGCTTAAGCAGCAGTTTGAGAAATTGGGCATGCTGAGGAAGGTCAGGGCTTTTCAAAAGCAGTCCTATTACTATGCCCAGCGGCTGGAGGACGTAAAGGCGCTGTGGCAGGATCCTTCGAGAATTGAGGAGAAATTGCTGCAATGGGTCGCAGCATCCGATAAGTTCAAAGATTTCTTCAGGCAGAACTCCCGGCTTGCTTCCCTGTTCCCGCTACCCGGAATGTCCAGTAACCCTGGAGGAAGCTCGGTTGCCGGGTTACAAACAAGGGCAAGCTTACAGCAAGCGCTGACGGCACAATTTGGCATTGGCTCAAATGTGCAGAGGATGCTGCAGCAGAATATAGAGAGCGCGCAGGGTCAGCTTAGCGAACTCCGCAGCAGGATTTCTCAATACGGCAGTGGCGGATTCGGCAATGGTGAACCGGATATGCCGGAAAACTTCCGCCCTAATTCCCAAAAAACAAAAACAATATTCGATCGGCTCGAATATGGATTGAATGTGCAGTCCCAGAAGGCGAACGGCTTCTTTCCGACCACGTCCGATATTGGTATTTCACTCGGGTATAAGCTGAATGATAAAAGCAGCTTTGGCATAGGGGCAAGCTATAAGCTTGGCTGGGGAAGAGGCTTAAGCCATATCCGGATGACGAGTGAAGGACTTGGATTGCGAAGCTACCTCGATTATAAACTGAAAGGCTCTTTATACATCAGTGGTGGATATGAACAGAACTATCGAACCGCCTTTAATTCTATCCAGCAACTCAGGAAATACTCAGCCTGGCAGAGCAGTGGCTTGCTTGGCTTGAGCAAGAGGTACAAGGTAAGCAGAAAGGTTAAAGGCGATATAAAGCTGCTTTGGGACTTTTTGAGCTATCGGCAACTGCCAAGGACCCAGGCAATTCTATTCCGAGTAAGCTATAATCTCAAATAAGAATACTATTTAGGGTAGTTGATAGTCGAATAATTCTAATCAACATGAAAAAAATCGGCTTTTTTCTCGCATTCGCGTTTGCGTCTCTGTCCGCCTATTGCCAGGTAAATCTGCAGACCGGCAGTGCCACCTTTTCCCTTCCTGTTTTTAACTGGCAGGACAATAAAAGCAGGCTGACCACGGTAATAGCGCTAAATTATAATTCCGGCAGCGGGCTGCGGGTAAACGACGTAGCCTCCAACGTAGGCCAGGGCTGGAGCCTTGTGGCAGGTGGAGTGGTAACACGTGTACAGGTGGGTGAGCCGGATGATCAGATGCCTTATGGGACTTCGGCCTCTTCGGATATAAAAAAATACCCTGCAGGTTATTTATATGCAAGTACACCTGCATCTAAGGGATGTCCTGCTGCATTGACAAAATATCCGATCTATGGACATAGGAACCAGCTTTATAAGCAGCATAACTCGATAGCCGAGGATCGCCAGCTTGATATGTTTACTTTTCAGTTCAATGGTAAAACAGGAATGTTCCTGCTCAATACGAAGAATGGCGATTACGGTGAAAGCATTGGCGAAAGTAAGATCAAGATCAGTTTCCAGCGTAACGCATCTGTCGCCACGAATAATTCTTCCGGAGTGAGAACATCCATCACTTCATTTACAATCCAGGATGAGGATGGGTTGATCTATCGTTTCACACAAAGGGGATTTACAAAGGTTCTGAAATCCGCTTATTGCGACCAGAATCTGGTGCAAAGCCAAACACAGCCAAAATTTGAGAATAATAAAGTATACAATCAAACAGGTTTTGATGAAATCACCATAAATCCCTGGATTACGAATAGCTGGTACTTGACTGAGATCGAAGATCCATTTCTGCACACAAAAGTATTATTCAATTATATAATCAGGAATGTAAATAGCCGCGCAGGCCAGGATTTCACTTATAACGAAGGTGATAAAAATTACGTGATCATAACACACCGGCGCTCCATCACCCAAACACCGGAAATATCGTCGATAACCTATCCCGATGGGCACAGCGTGGTTTTCAGCTATGGAAGTACCTCGCGGTACGATCTGTCTGGCGAATACCCTCTGGCTGAAATCAACGTTAGCTATAAAGGAAGGTATTTGTCGAGGTATAAGCTCAATACCAGCTATTTTATCCTGAACAGGTATGGCACGCCAACATCGGATTATCAGAAGCGGGTTTCCAGGCTCTGTCTTAAGTCAGTTCAAAAGGTAGGCGTGGATCTGAAGGAGGAAAACCTGCCCTATATTTTCGATTATTATCTGGGATCTAATACGACAGATGATTTTGTGCCGCCGCCGTTCTTTTACATGAAGGATGTATGGGGCCATTACAATGGCTCAAATAATAAAGGTTGGGTGAATAATGAGTCCATTCCGCTCGATGCAACCGTCTTGAATTTGAACTATAACCAGCTGAAGGGTCTTTGCTTTCTGAGAAAGGTAGGTAGCAATACGGTCTTTGAATACTATAATCCAAAACAGGGCTATGCAAAAAATGGTCTTCTTCGCCAGATCGTTTATCCTACCGGCGGTACCTTGACCTATCATTATGAGCAGAATACAGGTTTTGTGGGTGGAGCAGTGCGCCAGGTCGGGGGCATCCATGTCAATAAAACGAGTTCGACCGATGGAAATTTTTCTAATGGCTGCAATAATCCCCTTTCAACTACATATAATTATATCCTGGCAAATGGACAATCTTCTCTTTGGGGACTTGAGGATCCACAGACGTCACTGGCTTCCTACAATCATTACAAGCCTGAAGTAAGAAAGTACAAATGGAGCTTTCCTTTTGGATCCTGCTACTGGAAGTTCCAGTATCCCGGCATTCTTTCACAGCAGCAATCCATGGATCTGCCGAATTGGGTGAACACGCTGAATGCCATTGGTCCTTTTTTGGGTGTGATATCCACAATTTCCACCATCGCTGAAATTATCACGGTTTGTACCGGGGGCAATCCTGTAACGCTCATTATCACACTGGTCATCGATCTCATACAGTTGGTCTTCACGTGTTTCGGCAGTAATGAAAAGAATAAGACGGTGGGTATTTATCATAGCTTCGACCTGAGGGCCGGCAATCCCCTGCCTGTTCAGTTCAAGCGGGTCGAGGTCATCGAGAACCCCGGAACCCGAGGGAAGGTCGTGCAGGTGTTCAGCAGTGACGACGACTATCCGCTTTGGGAGCCAAGCAATCCCAACTTTGTGCCGAAGCAGCGCTTTGCTCCCTGGGCTTATGGCCTGCCGAGGTTCATAACGACTTTTGATGCAAGCGGCAATAAGGTAAAGGAAGTTGAAAACGAATATGATTTCAACCGTGCCAAGTCTTTGATGGGTTTTTGTACGCTTGGACATGGCATGGCTTGTGATCCAAACCCCACCGGGTTGTCGACGAAATTGATTTCCTGCCAGTGCACTGTGGTGAAAAATTCATCTCAGAGGGAAGACAAATGGAGTGATCCGGCTATTTACAATGACCCAAACAGCTATACACTTTCCTCTTCACCTGATATGACCGCAGATTATTACGGTTATTATTCAGGGAGGGTCAACCTGATCACCAGCAAGGAGCGGATTTACAAGCAGGGCGACCAGACCAAATTTTTGGAGACGGTCACGGCTTTCAGCTACAGAACGCCATATAGTAGTTCCTATTCCAATGGTGAGATGTTTCAGAAGTCTGTAACGCTGAGCAACGGCGATAAGGAAGATTACACCTATGTTTATAGCAATGAGATCAATGAAGGAGTATACAGTACGCTCACGGCGAACAATGTCTGGTCAATTCCAATAGTGGTAAACGCTGCCAAGATCAAAGCAGGGGTAGGCTATGGTTACAAGCAAACCAATGTGACTGAGTATTCTTCCTTGTCCAATGGCGACATAAAACCATGGCGAAAGCTGCAAGGACGGACCGACCAGTTTGTTGCTCCCTACAGCTTCTCCTGGCCTTTTTACCATGGCCCCAGCTCCACCGATTATTCAAAGTTCAATGTGGTAGAAACCTATACCTATGACAGCTACGGCAATTTGACAGGAATTACGGATGAAGGAAAAAGGAATGTCAGGAATATTTTCGGGTATGATGACAAATATATTGTTGCCTCGGTCATCAATGCTGAAAACGACGGAGTTGCCTATGCAAATTTTGAGGCTGGCGCCGGTATGTTTGGCTGGGGCAACCAGAATTCCAGCCTGACGAGCTACCTGACCATACCGGTGACGGGCAAGAGCTGTTTATATATGCAATCGGGCGCGATGCTTTATGCCGTCCGCAACCGCAACAAGAACTATATCGTATCGTATTGGGCAAGTGGCAATCCAAACATCATCGTAGCCAATGCATCGCTTGCAAAGACCTATTATGGCGTCAATGGCTTCACCTATTACGAATGGGAGCTGGGTGCGGATCCATCGGGGTCTTTTTTCACCTACGTAAGCGGAACCGGGCTGATAGACGATCTGCGGCTTTATCCTAAATCTGCACGGATGCGAACAGTCACATACGACCCGCTTCTAGGGAAAACAGCTGAATGTGATGAAAATAACCGGATCACCTTCTATGAGTACGATGCCTCAGGACGTATTGCAGCAATTAAGGATGAGAAGAAAACTATTGTGAAGATGTATGAATACAATAGTATATCGCCTGCAAAGCAAAACGGATGCCCTGGAATTTATTACAACCGCCTCATCTCCGAGAAGTTTACCAAGAGTAATTGCGGGCCCGGCTACATGGGAACAGAATACACAGTTACTGTACCAGCCAATGCTTATACGTCTGCCCTGAGCCAGGCTGATGCAGACGCCCAGGCCGATGAGTATTTACAGGCGAACGGACAGAACCTTGCAAATACGTATGGGTCTTGCATCCCTGTTTATTATAATGCAGCCGCTTCCCGGGTGTTTACAACTGAAAGCTGTGCGCCGGGGTACATTGGTGGCACAGTTACTTACACGGTACCCGCAAATAAGTATTATTCACTGGTAAGCCAGGCCGAGGCTGATCAAATGGCACAAGACGATATCGATGCGAATGGCGATGCCTATGCCAATGATCCTGCCAACGCAAACTGCACAATAAGCTACGATCCGGAATGGAGCGCCGAGGAAGACTCGCCTACTGATTGCAGGTGGGTAAACGGGGAAGCGCACATTTTCCGGCTTTTTACAGATATCAACCCGAATAGTGCAAGCTACGGCTCTACCTCATGGCTGGATACCGGTGAGCCTGGAAATTGTCTCCCCCCGAATAACTGTGATCTTTCATACACAAACAATACCGGTGAATGGATGTATATCACGTTGACCGATGTCAATACCTGGCAGTCGTATTACTTCTATGCCTCTCCATGGGTAAGCGGGATATTGGGTAGTGTGCCTTCGGGAAATTATAACATTCAGATAAGTCCGAGCAGCGGTTGGTACTGGTATACTTATTCGTTGTGTAATTCCTACTACAATTACGGTTATCCGGATGGTTATTTCTATAACACTTATCTCGGCTGTGGCTGCGACAATATCTACATTATGTATTAATCTTCAAATATGAAAAGTTATCTGTTTCCTATTCTTCTTCTGCTCATGGCAACAGCGGGTAATACGCAAAGTGTTTACCAGCTTTCTGTCAAGGATATAGACGGCAACCCTATCAACCTGAATGCCTATGCAGGTAAAAAAATACTTTTTTACCTGCTTCCCTTATCGGCTTCCGACTCCGGCTTTTTACAGCTTCAGGCTTTTAAAAGCCGCTACCTTGATACGGTTCAAGTCATTGGTGTGCCGTCGATCGAAGATGGATTCCAGCAATCCTCGGGTGCTGCATCATTAAAGGCCTTATATAGCAATTTAGGGATCATAATCACGCAGGGAATGCACACGCGGAAATCCTCGGGTGCAAATCAGTCCGAGCTAATGCAGTGGTTGACCAATAAAAGCAAGAATCTGCATTTCGATATGGATGCCCTGGGTATCGGACACAAGTTTTTCGTTAGTGGTACAGGTCGGGCATTCGCAGTAATGCCGCCGCAAGTGCCGCTGACGGCGCCACTATTTGACCGGATCGTGCGCAGCCCGAATTAAACAGTTTTCTTATTGCGCTAATAACAAAAGGCGGTATTCAGAAACCGATTTTACAAAAAAGTAAAACGATGAAGCCATCAACTAAAGACAAGCTACGCTTGCTGCTTTTGACGCTGCTCAGTTTCATGGGAGGTAACTTGGTAGCGAAAGCCCAGAATTGGAACTCAAATCACGCTATTGGTACGATTGATGGCGCGTACCATTTTTCGTATACCCAGACTCCAAGCCAGTTGGTGGAGCTTCGCCCCGCGGCTTTCCCTAATACAGGCCTCGTTTATCAATGGGAGCAAAGTTTAGAGCCTACCGCAGGGTTCACATCTATTGTCGGAGGAACAGGTAGCTCTTATAGTTTTTCCGCACCGCTTACACAAACCACCTATTTCCGCCGCCGGACCATGAATCCCCTAAACTGGCATGGCATCTATTCGAATGTGATCAAGGTAAGCCTGGTATCGTCTACATGGGAGGATATCAATTATATCCGTGAGTACGATGTGGCTGTAACCGGTGCCTACATTGCCCAGCAGGTCGATGCCCTGTCTATCGGGCAGAAATTTCAGACAACAACTTACCTGGATGGTTTGGGGAGACCGGTGGAAAAGGTCAGTCGGGAAGTCGCCACGCCTGCAAGCGGGAGCAGCTTATGGGGTGACGTGGTGTCGTTTAGTCAATACGACGCATATGGAAAGCAACCGGTGAGTTATCTCCCCTACACAACCACTACTCAAAGTGGAAAGTTTAAAACAGTACCGCTATCTGAACAACCGCAGTATTACCAAGCTAAGTTTTCTGAGACATCGGCCTACGCTTCGATTATCTATGACAATAGTCCCTTGCACCGGGTATTGAACTTCAAGAAGCCAGGTGCTGCTTGGGCTGCAGGTCAGGGCGAATCTCTTAATTATGATTTGAACGATCAAGTCGGGGACGACGTTAAGATTTTTTCGGTCTCTTACGTACAAGGTAGCGCACCTACGGTGAGTGGAGTATACAGTTCCCAAACACTTTTTAAATCGGTAAATACCGACGAAAACGGTAAACACGTTATAGAATACATTGATAACAGCGGTAGATCCATTTTAAGGAAGGTACAGCTTGACGATGTGCCCGCGGGGCCCTATTCAGGCTGGATGTGCACCTATTTTGTATATGATGACTTTGGTCAGCTGCGTTACGAGATCTCACCTGAGGCCGTAAAATACCTCAGTAATAATGGATGGTCATTTTCTGGTTCTGCAGGTACAGATGTGCTAAATAACCTATGTCATCAATATTATTATGACGAGAAAGGGCGCCAGATTTGGAAGAAGACGCCGGGTGCTCAGCCGCTTCGCATGGTTTATGACGCTCGCGACCGGCTGGTCTTTACCCAAGACGGCAACCAGGCTTCTATGCCTGTTCCGCAGTGGACAGCAACGGTGTACGATGATTTGGACCGGCAACTCTTGTCAACCCTTTATAATACGTCAAAATCCGCCTCCACTCTCAAATCGGATATTGCTGCGGCCCCAATTGCTGCCGACATAACGATCGTTGGGGTGGCGGCTGGCGGTAACATCTTCACGATCAGTACTAACTTTTGCCCATTGACCTATTTCGATTTAAATAACTCTTCTGTTACCTCACATTTGAAGTTTAGTTTTTACGATCATTACAATTGGCCGATTACAAAAGTCTTCAATAATGGGTTTACGAATGCTTCTGCTTATAGTTTCACCGATCCAAATGTAGAGCCTATTGCTGCCAGCAGCCGGACCCGTGATCTTCTTACTGGGACAGCTGTCCGCATTCTCGGCTCGACAAATTATCTGTATGCAACCCATTACTATGATAGAAGGGGAAGCCTGGTTCAAACCCTTTCTGACAACATCAAGTCAGGTGTGGACATCAATACCTTCCAGTACCATTTTGACGGGCGTCTTTTGAGTTCCTGTGCAGATCATACAACAGCTGGAACAGGATACAATAATTTTAGGGTTCTCACTAAATACTTATTTGACAAAATTGGCCGGACAACGGGTGTCCAGAAACAATTCGGCGCGAGTAACCCGCTGAAGACCATCGCTACTTATGAGTTTGACGACATGGGGATGCTTAAGGTCAAGCGCCTCGATCCCGGCTATACAGCAGGTGGCAACGCTGATCTGGAATCACTTGCCTACAACTACAATATTCATGGCCAGCTCACCGGCATTAACAAAGACTATGCGTTGAAATCGCCAGGAACCTATAGTAAATGGGGCCATTTTTTTGGGCAATATATTGGTTATGCCACTACCGATGGCCTGTTTACCCAAGGACGCCTAAATGGACAGATCACCGGTGTGGTCTGGAATACGCAAGGGGACGACGCTCAGCGTAAATATGATTATGAGTACGATAATGCTGGCCGCCTCACCAAAGCAGTATTTACTGAACAATCTCATCCTGGAGCTGGCTGGAACAACACCAAGACCGATTTTTCCGTTGGTGGTTACACTGGGAGAATTACCTATGACCTTAATGGCAACTTGCTGTCTATGCTCCAAAAAGGTGTTATGCCAGGAAGCAGTGCACCCATAACGATCGATGATCTGCGGTATTCTTACGCATCTAATAGTGGTAAGCTCACGGCCGTTACTGACTGGATGACCAGTACCTCTGTTAATGGAATGTTTGGAGATCTAAAAGACGGAACAAACGGCTCTAACCCTGACTATGTATATGACGGAAATGGCAATTTGGTGATCGATCTGAATAAAGATGCAAAGGATTTAGGCAATGTGGTCGGGGCCAACGGAATCCGTTACAACTTTCTCGACAAGCCTGATCAGATTCGCCTTGCTGGTAAGGGCGTTATCAATATTTTGTACTCTGGCGACGGGCAAAAGCTTCAGCGCACTTTCACGCCTGATTCCGGACCCGCCAGCGTCACCACTTACATCAATCAGTTTACTTATCAGTCCACGGGCGGAGGTCCTGACGCGCTTTCTTTTATTCAAATGGAAGAAGGAAGAGTTCGGGTAGTAACGCCTATCTACCAGAGCAACGGTTACGAAGAGCTGAACGTGGACGGAAATATCGATCTTCCGAATGGGAAACGCGGTGCTTTCGATTATTTCATTCTGGATTACCAGCAGAACATCCGGATGGTGCTCACACAGCAAACCCGTATGGCTGCTTCCACTGCGTCGATGGAGGTTACGAGGGCTCCTGTGGAGGAGCCGATTTTTGGACAAACCGGCGGTGCAAATGAAGTTGCCGCCACGCGGTATCCTACTTCCTCTACTGGTTGGTCGGGTAATAGCACAGCCTCAGTGAGCAGGCTTGGTAACCTTGCAGGTAGAAACATTGGACCAAATACTCTGCAAAAGGTAATGGCAGGAGATATTGTGAATGCAAGAACTGATTATTATTTCAATACTCCTCCGAGTGGAAGCAATCCCAATTTTACCAATGCTCTACTGACCAGCCTACTACAAGCTTTGGGAACCGGGCCCACCAGCACTTTGATTAAAGGCACAGCAGGTAACGTTGCCGGACAATTGGGTGTGAACCCGGCGCTTGTTGGATATGTGCAAAACACGAGCACTGGCACAGGGGGGCCACTCGCCTATATGACCATCTTGTTTTTTGACGAGCGGTTTAACTTTGTGGAGGCACAGGATGGAGGAGCTTACCAGCAGCAGGTAGCATCTTCTGTAGGTACAAATGGCAGTTCATTGATCTTAACGGGTATCCGTGCGCCAAAGAATGGCTACGTGTACGCATATATTTCCAATCAAAGCGATGGTGATGTATACTTTGATAACTTTTCTGTAAGTCTTGTACAAGGCAATATCGCTGAAGAAAACCACTACTATAGCTTTGGGTTAAGGATCGCTACACTGTCTTCCAAAAAGTACAGCGATAGTTATGACGGCGGGGCAGATAACATGTACTTGATGCAGGGAGCATATGCTGAGATGGATGACGATATTGGATGGCATGATTTTGCTTTGAGAAATTACGACGCACAGACAGGACGTTTTGTACAACAAGATCCCTTCCAGCAGTTTACTTCTCCTTATACAGGCATGGGCAACGACCCGGTTAACCTTATCGACCCTTCCGGCGGTATTGGTATTCCATGTCCTGGCACCTCGGCTCTTTCCATTTTCCTTGAGGGTGCGATGTATGCCATCGGGAATGCACTGCCCGCTATTTCCAGGGTTACGAGTGTTGTGAGTATTGCAAGTACTGCAACACAAACTGGGACCTTAATGGGGAATGCCTTTAGTACATCAAATATCATCAACGGACAAATGCAGACAGATGGGATTGGGCAAAGCCACAGAGATGTCAATGCGCCAAGTTCTTCTCCTGTTTCGTCTGTTGAGAATTCCAGTGTAGATCAAAACCCAGAAAGCTCAGACTTTTTAAATTTTTCCGCAGACGACTTAAATGAAGATCCATGTAAAGAGAAATTTAAATCATATGATCGTACAAAGGACGTTGAATCATATAATTGTGCCGGACTTGCATTTCGGACATATAGGTGGATGAACTTGGATGAGGTGGAAGCAATTGTAAAGACGCATGGTAAAAAAACCGCCCAGGAAGGAGATATAAAGGTTTGGCTATGGACCTATGATGTTCATTTGGAGCTAGAGGACGGTACTGTTGCGAGTGCGAAATCAAGTGATTTTCACATTGTTGGAGGACGGGTTCAGCCTGGAGGGAAAGATCCAGTTGACGTCTATACCAAGAACGGTGCTCGTCCAGTATTCGGGCCAGGTAAACCTTTGAAATGGAAGCCCGCCGCTAAAGATCAAGCCAGGGCAAACAATAAATCTAACGCCCCACAGTTTTATAAGGGACAAAAGGTTATGAAAGTGAGAACAAGTATGGTGCAACGGATTTTCATCTTACCTTGTAAATCATATTAAATCAAGCTATATGAAATCTACATTAAACCTTCTTTTTGTGTTTGTCATTCTGGGGATAACTTGTGGTGGTAAAATTGAAAAGAAACGCGATATGGAAGTTTTTAAGCTGAGCAATGGAGGTGGTAATGCAAACTATGTTGAGCTTTTTAAAAATGCAGGTTCAGCAGCCGGTTATTTCTACGGCGTCGAGAGTATTCATAATTCCAACAAATCGATCTACTATAAAGGTGAACTAGGGGATCTTTCTCGGAAAGGCAATGAGATTAGTTTTACACTGGAGAGAATAGTGTACAGTTACACTCCATTTTACGGAGCTTTAAATAAAGAAGATTATTCTTCTGCAAAAGAATTTAAGGAGGTTCCTATTTTACTACAATCATCAGTAAAGTATTCTGGCCGGCGTGATGGTGATACGCTTA
>DASTPZ010000207.1:0-16677 GCA_035761965.1 Flavisolibacter sp.
TATCAGGAATAATATAGAGGGATACAAGCAGGGGCTTGAGCAGGCCGTAAATGCCGGCTATGCCGTGCTCGAAAGAGGCGGCCCTGCTGCGGAGGCGGTTGAAGCAGCCATAAGGGTGCTTGAAGACAACCCTCATTTCAATGCAGGACGGGGGGCTGCCCTGAATGAGTACGGCGAGGTGGAGATGTGCGCTTCTATGATGAACGGCGCCGATGAAAATGCGGGCGCTGTTGCGATCGTAAAAGGTGTGAAGAATCCGATCACTTTGGCCAGGGCTGTTATGGAGAAAACCAAGCACACCTATATTGGCAGTGAAGGAGCGATAGAATTTGCAAGGCAGCAAGGTCTTCGAATGGAGGACGAAAGCTATTTTATCACCGAGCATGCCCGGGACGAGTACCGGAAGGCAAAAGAGGAGCAGGAACACGATACCTCCGCAACTGCAAAAAAGCACGGGACCGTGGGCGCCGTCGCGCTTGACGCCGAAGGTAACCTGGCAGCTGGTACGTCCACAGGCGGGCTCGACCTTTGCAAACGGGGCCGTATTGCCGACAGCTCAATGATCGGTGTGGGCACTTATGCGCATAACGAGACCTGCGCTGTATCCACAACCGGGGAAGGCGAATTTCATATAAGGCATGTTACGGCTTTTCACATTGCCGCTTTGATTGAGTATAAAGGATTGAGCCTGGAGGAGGCCTGTCATTTCCTGATCCACGAAAAATGCAAGCATATTAAGGCCGATATGGGACTGATCGGCGTAGACCCTTCGGGTGAGTTGGTAGCAGCCTACAATACAGAGCGCATGCACCGGGGATTCAGGTCAAGCACCCAGCCGCTGAAAGTGGCGATCTATCCGGGAGAATAGGCCCGGCCTGCTGTAGATAGCGGTTTATTAAAGCAATGAGATGTACCGTTGGGGAGCTAACATTATGGCTATTGATGAAGCTGGGATCACACCTCTCCTATTTCCCTGATTACCTGTTCAACGAGATTGAAGTCGTTTGTGCCCTTTATCTGCCAGGATGATTCCGATAGGGTAGCAAAAAGAATGGGCGCCTTCTCGACACGGGCAGGATTGAAAAATGCAAGTTTGCCATTTTTGTAAACGCTGTACAAGGTCTGCTTGCCGTTTACTTCGAGAAATGTACTAAAAACGATCATCCCTGAGCTTTCAAAATCTTTTTCAACTGTTGTGCCAAAAAAAATGCCCCGGATCAAGGCCGGGGCGAGGTTAAATTGTAGAAAATGTAAGGAGATCCATCCACACAAGGCTATCATTTCCCAACCCTTACACTGTTTTTTCACGCTTCATCTTACCAATAAAGCTTAAATACCGTGCCATTTACCTTCTGGAAAGTGTGTAGGTGATCACGTAATTCCGGCCATTAAAATAAACCTGGTCTTCCCCGCGGATCTGGCTGCGACTGAAAGAAACGACGCGCAGGTCAAGGTCATCGCCCGGCAGGCTGATTGACAGGTTGCGGTTATTGTTGGTGAGCGTCCAGTAAAGGCTTTGCCAGGAGGCATTGCAGCCCTGGCGGCTTTCGCCCCGGCCATCGGGTTCAAAATGCAGTACGATATCGCGCTGACACGAGCTGTAATCCGCATAAATATCCGTTTCTGTATAGCCATCCCCATCCCAGTCTGCCGCCACATCGGACCGGATGCCTGTTACCTGCCAGGTGCCACTGATGTCCTCAGCGTCATTGATAGTGCTGTCCTTTGTGCAGCTGCTGATGATGAAAAGAGAGAGAAGGCCAAGAGAGCTGGTAGAGATACGTTTCAACATAAGATTGTTTTTAAGGTTAGGAATTGATGAGCCTAATGCCTTAATTGTGCCAGCTAATAAAAAGGAAACGTGAATGAGGGAATTTTTAACAGGCAGGAAGAACAAAGGGCTGGAAAGCCAGCCCTTATAATTTTGTCGAACGATGAGGATTTTTCATAGGTAATATTTTGATTGCGACCATGTCTAGCAGTAACTACCTATATTGGATATTGAACGATTACAAGTCAAAAATAGGCAAAGAGCAATTGCGCAGCGCGACAGTTAGATTAAACCCCTGCACCTTCCCGGTGAAAAGGGTGAAACTTCCGGTAAAGCCGGTTTGAATTAACAAGCCTCTTATCAAATTTTAACCGACCATCGGGCTTAAGGACTAAATTTGTCCCAACTAAATTTTGAATATGAAACGACTCGTCTTGCTAAGTTTTTGCCTTACTGCCGCCGTGGCGCTTTTTGCCCAGCCCGGGCAGCGAAGCGCGGAAGTGCCCAAGGTCTACAGGGCCACACCCGAAAAGATCAATGACCTTGTTCACACCCGGCTCGATGCAAGGCTTGACTTTCCAAAATCGCAGCTCAATGGCAAGGTTTGGATCAGCCTGAAGCCGCACTTCTACCCTACCGATTCCGTTAGCCTCGATGCAAAGGGTATGGAGATAAGGCAGGTGGCCATTGTGAAGAATGGTAAGAACACACCCCTGAAATATACATACGATGGCATGGTGCTGAACATCGATCTCGATCGCACTTACCGCAGCAACGAACAATACACTATATATATAGACTACCTTGCCAAGCCCAACGAATTCAAGGCCCAGGGAAGTTCGGCTATCACCGATGCCAAAGGCCTTTATTTCATCAATCCCCTGGGCCAGGAGAAGGACAAGCCTACCCAGGTATGGACGCAAGGCGAAACAGAGGCTACTTCGGTATGGGTGCCAACCATCGACAAACCGAATCAGAAGACCACGCAGGAGATCATGCTCACCGTTCCCGCCAAATATGTGACCTTAAGCAACGGAAAGCTGGCCAGTCAAAAAACCAATAGTGACGGCACGCGCACCGATCATTGGAAAATGGACCTGCCTCACGCACCCTATCTTTTCTTTATCGGCGCCGGAGATTTTGCCGTTGTAAAAGATAGCTACAAGGGCAAGGAAGTTAGCTATTACGTCGATAAGGAATATGGACCCGTGGCCAGGAAAATATTCGGCCTCACGCCGGAGATGATGGGCTTCTTCTCACGCATTACCGGTGTTGAGTACCCCTGGGTGAAATACGGGCAGATGACCGCGCATGATTATGTGAGCGGTGCCATGGAGAATACGACCGCCACTCTTCACAGTGATGTGTCGCAGCAGGATGCACGCCAGCTTACCGATGGCAATACTTGGGAAGATGTGATCGCGCATGAGCTCTTTCACCAGTGGTTCGGCGACCTGGTAACCACTGAGAGCTGGAGCAACCTTACCCTCAACGAATCTTTTGCCAACTACAGCGAATACCTTTGGAGGGAGTACAAATACGGTAAGGACCATGCAGATGCCCATAACTACGATGATATGCAGGGCTACCTGGCCAGTCGCAGCGAAGGCAAGGATCTCGTGCGCTATCATTACCGCGATAAGGAAGATATGTTCGATGCCGTTAGCTATAACAAGGGCGGCCGTATCCTTCACATGCTGCGCAACTTTGTTGGTGACAGCGCTTTTTTCAAGGCAATGAACCTTTACCTTACCAGCAACCGGTTCAAGTCCGCCGAGGCTCACCAGCTCAGGCTCGCCTTTGAGGAAGTGACCGGCAAGGACCTCAACTGGTTCTGGAACCAGTGGTATTTTGGCGCAGGCCACCCCAATCTTAATATCACCTATAACTATAACGACGCTGCCAGGCAGGTAAGCGTGATCGTTGAGCAGACGCAGCAGGGTGACAAGGTATTTGTGTTGCCGGTGAAGATCGACGTATGGAACGGTAATACACCGGTACGCCACTCGGTTTGGGTAGACAGCAAGATCGATACATTTACCTTCTCTGTACCGGCAAGACCAAACCTTGTGAATTTTGATGCAGAAAAGATCCTTCTTGCCAACAAGGAAGAGAACAAAACACTCGAAGAATACGTGTTCCAGTACAACAATGCCCGTAATTATCTCGACCGCAGGGAGGCCATCGACGCTGCCCTCGCCAAACAGGAGCAGCTCGCCGCCGCTCAAATGCTCGTGGCTGCCACAAGGGACCGTTACCATGGACTTCGCGGCTACACAGTGAGCCAGCTTGACCTGTCGAAGGACCAGATAAAGACCCAGGCGGAAACAAGCCTGCAGGAGCTTGCGCAGAAAGACCCCAACAGGCTGGTAAGGGCTGCCGCCATCGCCAAGCTCGGAAACTACCGCCAGGCCAAATACGCCAATATCTTCAGGACAGCCATCAACGATTCTTCGTATACCCTCGCTGGAAATGCTCTCGAGGCCCTGAACAAGATCGATACCACAGCAGCCTTTAACGAGGCCAAGCGTTTGTCTGCCATGCCGGCTAAAGGCAGGCTGGAAAACAGCATCAGGTCGATCATGGGCTCGCGCGATGCAAGTGCGGGCTATGAGATGATCAAGGAGTTCGAAGCGATGCCGCTCGGACAGGAAAAGCTGGGAAAGCTTGAAGGACTGTTCGAAATGCTGTCGGCTACTTCTAATCTTGACCAGTTCAAGAAGGGCGTCGATGCCATCTTCAATTTCCAGAACCAGATACCCGAAGCTTTCAGGGAGCAGGTTGCCGGTGCCCTGGCTGTTGCTTTCAGGGAGATGCAAAAGGAAAAACTGCTTGCCGGACAAAAAGAACAGGCAGACTACCTGGAAACAAAGCTTCCCAAGGAGAATAAGTAATTGATGACAGAATATAGATCCCTGCTTAAGGGGAAAGAACCCGGCCTTTGAGCCGGGTTCTTTGTTATGGATATGCTTTGAGGTTTGAAAGCCGTCATGGTATTGCGCCGGAAAATCGAAAGCATTAACTTGTCGTACCGATACCAATCGTTATGAAACTAGCCCTCATCATCATTCTTCTGCTTATTGCCGTAGGCGCGGTGTTCAAGCGCATGGAAGACAAGGAATGACCCTATTTGAGCGCGATCCGGTCTGGCGTGCCGTCGGGGTCGTTGTTCGCTGTGGTTACGGAACGCAGGTTACGCCCATTGAGGAGCAGCAGCCCGGCTACGTGCGGCGCGGCCATCGAGGTGCCGCTCATTCGGGCATATTTCCCGTCCTTATAGGTAGATAAAATGCGTACACCCGGGGCAGCATAGTCTACAACATCATTTCCAAAATTGGAGAAGGAAGCAAAATTATCAAGGCTATCCACAGCAGACACCGTATAAATGTTGCTTGCATTGGCTCTTCCAGGCGAATAAAGATTGGCCGCCTTGCCATCATTACCGGCAGCAATGGTAATAAGAATGCCTTTCGAAGCCGTAAGCTGTACCTGCTGGTCCAGTGTTGCAGAAGTTTCTTCCTCTCCTATGCTCATATTCACGACGTCTCCTGCTTTTGCATTGGCATTGATATATGAAAGAGCCTGTATAACGGAGGATAGCTTGCCAACGCCCTCTTTGTCGAGCACCCGTAACGAAACCAGGTTGGCGCCCGAAGCCACACCCAGCACGCCAAAATTGTTGTTGAGCGCACCAATGATGCCGGCTACGTGGGTGCCATGACCGTTCTCGTCATCGGCAGTAGTCTCACCACCAAGAAAGGACTTGCTTCGCGTTACATCCACCTTGAGGTCGGGATGATCGAAGTCTATACCCGAATCAATGATCCAGGCGGTCTTTCCCCTGCCGTCTCCGTAACCAACCTTATTGATATTCCATGTGATTAGCGTGGGAGCAACAACGGTAAAACAGGTATTGAGGGCAATGATGCGGTCCTGCTCTACTGTTTGCACGGCGGCATCATCAGCCAGCCTTTGTGCTTCTGCCGGTGAAAGACGTGCAACAAAGCCGCCTATCTCGCCGCCAAAAGAACGTTGCATGGCAGTGGCGCTGATCCTGTTCTCCGCGAGTATGTCTCTTCCAGCCTGCTCAACTGCTTGCGCAGAAGGTGAACGCAGTCCGGGACCTGACTTATATACAACGATATATTGTCCGGGGATAGGGTCGCCATCGGAAAGAGCTCTTTGTACGTTGCAGTTGTCTTCTGCAGCATCAGGACTGCTGTCTTCTTTGCGACAGCCTGTATAGAGCAGCAGGCCGGCTGAAATTAATCCGAGGGTAAGTAAACGCATAGGAAAATATTGGTGCCTTGATAACGCATGTACCATGCCTTTCTGCAGAGGTCAACAGCAGTTTAACAGTGAATTAAGTTAAGGCAAAAGCCGGGTTTGCTTGGGCCGGCCGGGTTGAGAGCATAAATAAACTGCCAGTCTACGTATGTGGGCCTATAGCCATTAAATATTCACCGGTGTTCTGTATAAGTATTGGGAGGCAGAACATCAGCCAGCGCCTGGATGGAATGGGGTTCTATCGCAAGGTCTGGCACGGCAGCGGCTTCCTCAAGCTGTTCCATCGTGCGGATGCCCACAACTGCAGCTGTAATGGCAGGCTGGGAAAGGACGAAACGGATGCATTTTGCCACCTGTTTTCCCTTGGGCTGCAGAGCATCGACGGCAGCTGCTGCTTTTTGCACTTCTTCCGCTGTATAACCTAGGTAGTCCTTGGGTGTTTTGCCAGTCAGCAATCCCTGGGCAAGGCTGCCTCTTGCCAGCACTCCGATCCCATGCTGCATAAGCAGGTTCAGGCAATTCTCTTCGGGCCGGCGGTCGAGCAGGCTGTATTGCATCATTACGCTGGCGATGGACGAGCGGCTTGTCCATTTCCTGATCACATTGGGACGGATGGATGAAATGCCGTAGTATCGGATCTTGCCTTGCTGCACGAGCTGCTCAAAGGCCTCGATGCTTTCTTCTGTGGGGTCTTCGGCCGTACCGCCATGAAGCTGGTAAAGATCGATATAATCGGTATTCAGACGGCGTAGGCTCTCTTCCACCGCCCGGAGAATATAGGACTTGCGTGGATTCCAGTCCCACCCGCTGCCATCGGGCCGCCATTGGTTGCCCACCTTGGTGGCGAGGATGCACCTATCCCTCCTGCCCCTGAAAGCCTTGCCCAGTAAGGCTTCGTTCTCTCCTTTGTCGTAGAGGTCCGCCGTATCGAAGAAGTTGATGCCGAGGTCGAGGGCGCGGTGAAGGATGGCCTCGTTGCCCTGTTGTGCAGGCTTGAGCGACATGCAGCCAAAGGCGATGCGGCTGATGTGGAGCGAGGAGTTACCGAGTTGCTGGTACTGCATGTAAGGGATTAAGGCACGAAGGTAGCTGCTGCAGCTAAACGGCTGAAAAATAACAGATGAGACCGAAAATGATTTTGAAAGTAAAACCTGTCACCCTATTTTTGCGCCGGAGAGATGGCAGAGCGGTCGATTGCGGCGGTCTTGAAAACCGTTGACTGTTAAAGGTCCGGGGGTTCGAATCCCTCTCTCTCCGCCTCCGCCCGCCGTAGCTTTAGCGAAGGCGGGCTCCGCCCCTGCGGGCTTCGGCGCACACAGTCCGCCTTCATACCAGAATAATTTTGTCTGCCTCTCTACGTTTCATTTTTCCTTTCCAGGACAGAAATTTCACGTTATTCTTCGGTGGTTTACCTCTTGAGTATCCAGCAGCTCCGGATAATTTGAATCCATGTATTACGTATACATACTACTATGCGCAGATAATGGTTTTTATACCGGATATAGCGCAGACCTTACCGAAAGATTTCGCCGGCATATTGCTGGGCATGTTCCTGCCACAAAAACCAGGTTGCCAGTGAAACTTATATTTTATTGCGCATTCGATGACAAGTACAAAGCCTTAGAGTTCGAAAAATATTTGAAGTCCGGTTCAGGTAGAGCTTTTGTAAAAAAACACCTGGTATAAGCAGGCGCATCAAAATCGATAAGTCTACGATAAGCAACAGCTGCCAACGGTTGCACAGATGTCGATACCGTTTCCGTTTTTCGCAAGCTATGCATAGAAGGATTCTATGCGCCCACCGCCTTTACGCCCAATTCCAATCGAAGAAATGACGTTTTCCAAGCCTCTGCTGTTTGGCATCATAAAAGAGTACAGGCTCACGATCTATAACCGCTGGGGGGCCATTGTCTTTCAAACCAATCAATCGGGTAAGGGGTGGGACGGAAAAATTGCAGGCCTGACGCAGTCTAATAACACCTTTGTTTGGACCTGCACTTACCGGTTCGAGGGACAGGATCTAAAAACCGAAAGAGGCACAGTAACGCTGATCCGGTGATTCAAGGAATGCTATTGTTTTCGATATTTCAAGCTGTTTTCCAAACATTCGATTAGCTCACCAATTAGGATCAAGTTAATCAAGCCAAAGCCTTGACCTCACTCCCCTCAGTCCAACTCTTTCCTCGTACTGATGGCGATCCTGTTCCAGGCATTGATGGCCACTATGGCCATGATCACCTGGGCAATATAATGCCCGTCGAAGATCTGTTCTGCTTTTCGATAGGTCTCATCGGTCAGTCCTGCGTGTTGAATGAGGGTTATTTCCTCGGTCATGGCAAGGATCACCCGCTCTTCCTCGGTAAACAGGTCCGTTTCCCTCCAGGCGTTCAGTAAAAAGATCCTTTGGTTCGTTTCGCCGGCCTTTAGCGCATCCCTTGTATGCATGTTCAGGCAATAGGCACAGCCATTGATCTGTGAGGCCCTGATCTTGATCAGCTCCTTGTGGGCCTTTGTAAGTGCGGTTGCAGACAGATAGGCTTCCAGTCCGAACATGGCTTTATAGCTGTTCGGCTCCAGCTGCTGTACGTCGATTCTTTTGTTCATGGTCTTTTGTTTTGTTACCCAAAACTACCAACCATGCCGCCGGCAAATCTTAAACCTGTTTAAGAAAGCTTCTTCGCCCTGATCTCACTCAAATACTCGGGCGTAAAGCCGAGGAATGAAGCCAGCAGGTACTGCGGTACCCGTTGAACAAACTCCGGGAAATGCCGGTTGAAATGATGATAAAGCTCTTCCCGGGAAAGACCGTATAGATATTTTATCCTGTACTGGGACGCGGCATAGGCATGCTGCATCACCAGCCTGAAATACCTTTCCATAAAAGGGAAGTCTTTCAGCAGCGCCTCCTGGGAAAAATGATCGATAGAAAGTACTTCGGTCTTCTCTACCGCCTGTATACTGAAATCGGATGGCTGGCCTCTTTCGAATGAGAGATAGTCCGACATCCACCAGTTCTCGATCGCAAACTGGGTGGTTTGCTCCACCCCTTTTTCATTGACAAAGAACATCCGCAAACAGCCTTTTACTATAAAATACGATTGCCTGCAAACCTGGCCTTCCTGGAGAAGGCTTTCCTTTTTTTTCAGGCTCCTGGTTTTGAAAAAAGATGATACGGACAAGAATTCCTCTTCGCTCATCACCACGAATTTCCTGATATGCGCTTTTAATAATTCCGACATGGCTGACCATTAAGCCCGGGCCGCTCTCAAAACAAGCTTTCTTTCATTCAAGAGGGTAAAATCAAATGCACCGGGTCATTCCTGAAATTAGGCAATACCTTTTGCTTTTGAACATTGGGCTTCCCCGCGGCCATCAATCATGCGCTTTCGGCCAGCTCTTTCACTTTTTCCAGTGCTTTGGGCCAGGTGGTATTAAAATACTCTTCATGTTTTTCATGGATATCCATATCAACCGCAAGCTCGGTTCCATTGCCGACGGTGCGAAGCGTATAGTTCTCCATGGCACCGGCCCAGGGTTTCACCTCGGGGCCGTCGAAGTCTTCCACGCCTTCTTTCAGCGATCCCAGGTGCCTGAACGACATGAACTCGTTTGGGATATTCTCGGCAACGGAGGAGATCATCCCGTCTTTTTCTGACCAAAGGAAATAGACCCTGCTTCCCTTCTGCCAATCGGTCCTCGCATGAGAGCCCTCGCAAAACGGCCTTGTCCATACAGGATAAGTTTCATGGTTCCAGAGCAGGCTCCATACCTTCTCGCGCGGTGCATCAATAACAATGCGGAATGTTTTTCTTTCCATATCCAATTTTTTAGTTGATGGTCGAAGCGCAAGAAATTGTTTTGCGCTCTCCCAACACAAAGATGGAAAGTCTGTCCCGGTTGCCCAGGGTGCAGAAACGTCAATTTGGGGGCTTAATACGACAAATCACAGGCATGGCAAGGCAAACGGGATATCGCTGCTGATATACACCCAGAATTGTACGGAATGCCGATCCCGTCTGTTACTGGTTAAAACGTATGACCTCGAAATCGGCTCCTTTCAGCTGTCCCAGCTGCTTGAGATCATTGTTATTCCAGCGCTCGTCGGGCGCGCCACTGAAGTAAAGGTTGCTGCCAATGTCGGCCAGGATGAGGCCGTATTTTTTCATGGCCCGCAGGATTACCTGGTTACGCGCCGAAAAACCGCTGATATCATAACCCGCCTTCAGCCTGATCTTGGCTCCGAAAGGCAGGCTGAAGGGGCCTCCCGTGCTGTTCACCTTGTGCCTAGCCGGATGGATATAGGCAGGTCTGACCTTGGAGCTTGCAAGGGTAAAGCGGATGGCATGATCGATCTCGCCTCTTTCGGTTTCTTCGAAACGTACGAGTCCTGGAAATATCGGCAGCCCGGCGGCATCGGCTGATGTCCAGCCCTCGGGCCTGAGCGCATTTGACCTCAGGTTGAAGATAGCACCGGATGCGGCTTCCCAGCGGCCACCATTCACGCGGGCATGGTAAAGCTCATAAAGCAGTCCATTGTCGCCGTCTACCGCTATCACATGGGCATCACCCACGCCATTGCCTTCCACCGGCGCATCGAGTGGAATAGGATATGGCCCGGGATCACTCTCGTTGCCATAGTCTGTAAACACTACGGGCATCTTTGTTTGGGTACTGCATACCACTATATAAGGGATGCCGATAGGTGCATTGTCCCAGGTTCCGCTGCCAAAATCGGCTTTGATCGAATTGGTGCTGAAGCCTGCAATGATCTCGGCATTGTAAGGATCAACTGGTGCTGTGGAAATGTCTTCGTTCCAGGCATTATCGGCCGGGAAAACGGTTATCGTTTCGGCAGAGGCCTTTTCCTTAACGCAATTGACGCCGGCGTCAACTGCATCGGAGGGCCTGTCTTTTTTCTTGCAGGCAAACAGGAGGCTGCTGAAGAGCAGGAGAAGAATGGATCTCATAGGTATTGATTTTATAAAAACCTGGCCTTCGACGGTTACGGCCTTATTCTTTAGGTTCTTTTTCTTTCACTAAAGAAAGGTCATTCAGGTCAATCTGCATAGGTAACAACCCAATTTTTACCACCGCTTTTTTACCACGTATTTCCAACACCTCACCCACCTGGAGATTACGTTTCATTTTAACGGTATCGCCTATGCGTATTTCTCCCTTTATTTCTTCATAGCGGGCATTCAGCTGCTTTTGCTTTTTGCTGGCCACTTTTTGTTCGTTCTTGGGAAACAGCAGGTTAGCCATTTCCTTGATCACCTTGCTCTTGTCCTCGGTCTTCCGCCATTCCACAAGCATTTGCTTCAGCTTGCGCTCCATGTCCTTGAGGTAGGTGATGCGCTCTTCGGTGATGCGGTTCTGCTGTTTAAGAACCTCTACCTGCTGTCGGTGCCTTTCCTTGTCCATTACCTGCTCCATTTCCTTCTTCAGTCTTTCGTTTTCTTTGAGCAGCTTTTGCAGGTCTTTTTCTTTTTCCTGCACTTTGTGCAGGTCCTGCTCCGTGCGGTTGAGCAGCTTATCAAGCCTGAAATGTTCCTCGTCTACGAGCGACCTGGCGCGTTGTATCAGGCGCTTATCAAGCCCGATGCGCTCCGCGATCGAAAAAGTATAGGAGCTTCCCGGCTTACCAACGATGAGCTTGTAAAGCGGAAGCAGGTTTTTTTCGTCGAAGGCCATGGCGCCATTGATGATGCCCTGGGTCTTGTTTGCCATGACCTTGAGGTTAAGGTAGTGAGTGGTTACAATGCCAAGGGCATGCTTTCGTGCCAGTTCTTCAAGGATAACCTCGGCAAAGGCACCGCCGAGATTGGGGTCGGAGCCACTTCCCAGTTCATCTATAAAAAACAGCGTCTTGCCATTGGCATTCTCCATAAAATGCTTCATGCTCAGCAGGTGACTGCTGTAAGTGCTCAGCTCAAACTCCAGGCTTTGGGTATCGCCGATATGGATCATCAGCTGCTTGAAGATGCCGAATTGCGATGAGGGGTGAACAGGTACCAGCAGCCCGCTTTGCACCATCATCTGCAGCAGGCCTACGGTCTTAAGGGTCACGGTCTTGCCACCGGCATTGGGACCGCTGATGACCAATACGCGTTGCGTCTCATTCAGGCTTACATCCACGGGTATGGTAGGCTTCTGGGTCCGCCTGTTGTACAGGTACAGCAGCGGGTGACAGGCCTTTACCAGGTGAACATGGGCCCTGTCCATAAGCACCGGGTATTCGCCAAGAATATCGATGGCGAACGAAGCCTTGCCGCGGATGAAATCGTATTCGCCAACAATGGCGTGATAGGTGGTAAGCAGGGGCGCATAAACTGAAAGGCTTTGCGTAAGCTCTTTCAGGATGCGATATACTTCCTTGCGCTCATCGTTCTCCAGCTCATAAAGCTGGTTATTGAGCTCGATCGTTTCCTCTGGCTCTATAAAGGCGGTGCGCCTGCTATCGCTCTCGCCGTGCAATATGCCCTTCACCGTTCTTTTTTGCTCTGCGAAAACGGCGACCACTCTCCTGCCATTCATAAAGCTCTCCTCGATCTCTGCGAGATAGCCCTGTTTGTTCAGCTTGCCGATGATACGGTCGAAAAGCTTACGCAGCTCGTTTCGTTTACGGTAAAGACTCATCCTGATCGATTGCAGGGCCTCGGAGGCATTGTCCTTTACGTTGCCCGAATCATCTATAACGTCGTTGATGAGCTGGAGAATGGTTTTCTCATAGTAGGTACCGCTGATGACCTCGGCAAGGCCGGGGTAGGCCGTTCTTCTCTCGGCATCGAACCAGCGAAAAATGCTTTCCATGCTCATGGCCAGCTTTCTGAGCGAAACAAGCTGCTCGCCGGAAAGCAGAGCCCCGGCGATGCCCAGCAGCTTCAGCTCACGGGCAAGATTGAGCACATAGTCGTTGGGAAAATAAATAGCATTCTGTATCAGCTGTTTATATTCGTGCGATTGTTTCAGCTCCCTTTCAATGAATTCTTTCCTGGTATGAATGCGCAGGTCGGCCGCCTTTGATTTGGCGTATTCCGTGCGGCATTTTTCCGTCAGCAAAGCCTTGATCTTGTCGAATTCGAGTTGTACGGAGGCTGATTCAGGATATATCTTCATTAAAAGCGAAAAAATTTGGGCAAAGTTAGGGGCGCTGATTATCTAAATTTATGCAAAAGCTGCTCCAAAGGCCCTGTTAAAACTTTTTTGTTGGCTTTTCCTTTCATATTTTCAGACTGAAATTTGCCCTCCAAGCTGTTATAATGATCACTAAAGCCTTCATATCACTAGTTGGACTCTTTGCGATGGTTGCCTGCAACTCAGAACAAAAATACAAGACGATGAGCTCATCCCTGATTACAGCCCATGTTGGCGAAAAGACTGATACGGCAACCTTTGCCACCGGATGCTTCTGGTGTACGGAAGCTATTTTTGAAAGCCTCAATGGCGTACTGAAAGTGACCTCGGGCTACACGGGCGGACATGTTGAGAATCCAACCTACAAAGAGGTATGCACCGGTGAGACCGGTCATGCTGAATGTGTGCAGATCGTTTATGAGCCTAACAAGATCACTTACGATGAGCTGCTGGAGGTGTTTTTTGAAGTGCACGATCCCACCAGCCTTAATCGCCAGGGGGCTGATGAGGGAACACAGTACCGCAGCGCTATTTTTTACCATACACCTGAACAAAAAGAAAAGGCGGAATACTATAAGAACGAGCTGAACAAGGCCGGCGCTTATAATAAGCCCATCGTTACCGAGATCGCCTCTTTAGGCCGGTTTTATCCCGCCGAGAACTACCACCAGGAGTATTACGAGAATAACAAGAATACCAACCCTTATTGCTCGGTTGTGATCCGCCCCAAGCTGGAAAAATTCGAGAAAGTGTTTGCCAAAAAGCTTAAGGGCAACTAAGTTGCGCCAGCTCTCTACTTAACTTCCCTGTGTTGTTTCTTGCCTGGCTTGGGAGGATCCGGCAGGTTGACCGGTTTGCCCCATCGGGGTGCAAGTCTAAGCGCTATTTCCTATCTTGTTCATATGAAAAGCCTTCTTTGCCTTCTGTTCATATCGGTAATGCTCCCTTCCCGGGCCCAGCAGATCCGTTCAATTCCTACTGTTGAGCTGCTTTCTTCTGGCACTAAATCTTCCCTGCGCGGTTTGAGCGTTGTTAACGACGAAGTGCTTTGGGTGAGCGGCAGCAATGGCACAGTGGGCAGGTCTTCGAACGGGGGTAAAGACTGGAAATGGATGGTAGTAAAGGGCTTTGAAAAAAGGGATTTCAGGGATATTGAAGCCTTTGATGCCACAACCGCTCTCATCATGGCCGTGGGTGAGCCAGCCTATATACTGCGCACAGTAGATGGCGGGGATAGCTGGAAGGTAGTGTACGAGAACAAGAACAAGGGGATGTTTCTTGATGCCATGGAATTCTGGAACGAACAGGCAGGTATCGTTATAGGTGATCCCATTGACGGGCGTTTCTTTATTACCCGGAGCTTTGACGGCGGCAATACCTGGCAGGATGTGCCCCAAATGAACCGGCCTGAGGCAGACAGCGGAGAAGCCTGTTTTGCAGCCAGTGGTACGAATGTGAGGGCACTAGATAACGATGAAGCGGTGTTTATATCAGGCGGACTGCGGTCGAGGGCATTCATCAGGGATAGTAAGATCAGCCTGCCGATAGTGCAAGGCAGGGAAACCACCGGGGCCAACTCGATAGCCGTTTGGGATCGCTACCGCAGAAAAGGCGGTAATCAATTAGTTATAGTAGGCGGCGATTTTTCCGCTGATACCGTTGCCAATCAAAATTGCTTTTACAGCACAGACCGGGGTAAAACCTGGAAAGCGCCAAAGACGCCTCCGCATGGCTATCGCAGCTGTGTTGAATACCTCGATAAACGCGTGCTTGTAAGCTGCGGCCTTTCCGGTGTCGATTATTCCATTGACAACGCCGCTAACTGGAAGCTGATCTCTCCTGAAAGCTTTCATGTTTGCCGGATCGCCAAGATCGGTACGACCGTATACCTTGCCGGCAGCAATGGAAAAGTAGCCAAGCTCGTATACAGCGGTAAAAGAAAATAAGCAGCCGGCCGGCTGCTTATTTTCTCCGGGTCTTTTTCAGAAAGAGAAAATAACTCCTTCCCGCTTCTTTCATCATGAGTTCTTGGAGCCGATCCAGGAAAGTATGCCAACCACTACACTGGTGAGCCCCATGATCAACAGGGTATTCCTTGCCCTTGGTTTATTAGCTACTTTAAATACCCAGGGAGCTGCAATGGTGAACACACCAACACCGATATCGATAGCGGTATGGGTCTTGTAAGGAATGAGTTTCACAGCTCCCCATTTGGCATCGGTGAGAAGGCTGTAGCCCACAGCGCCAAGGCTCAGTGCCCGGCAAAGATTCGATGCCCATTTCACGTCTTCGAACCGGCCGATCTTCGGCGCCATCCAGGCGAGCGGTGCGTAAGAATAGTCAGTAATAAAATGTTTGTCCTTGGTTATTCCTTTGATCATAACATCCTTTTGGGATGCTGGCACAAGAAAGGGGCCAATTACCACTCAACAATGGGAAGTGTGCTTGTTGCAGGGACTTGCGCGGATGGGCGATTTCAAGCGAAAGTTTTCCGGTCTTCTTATCAGTTCCGGTACTGCAGCAGGTGTAGAATAACTTGCCTTGATCGCTTACAATACCGAAAGCAGGTCTTTCACCGTAAGCCTTTTTTTATAGTCCTCTTCGAAATACCGGAAAACGACGGATCCATCGGTATTTACTACATAAACCGCTGGTACCGGCAGGTAGGCTTCCTTGGTTTGCTCGTTGGTCTTGAGAAGGTCTATACTGGGATTTGCGTTCTTGTAACGGGCGACTGTTTTTTCATCGACCTTATAGGCTACTTTATAGCCCTTAGCCATCTTCATGTCCTTGTCGTGCAGGATGGGGAAACTGGCTCCTGTGCGGTTAACGGCAGAGTCTATGCCTTCGGCTCCCTGCGGTGTGATCACAACGACCTGTGCGCCCTTGGCCTTGATAAGATCGAGCGAGTCCTGCAGCCGCTTTACATACCTGCTGCAATAAGGGCACCAGCTGCCCCTGTAGAACACCACGACCACATTGCCTTTTTTACGCAGCTCTTTAAGACTTACCTCCTTGCCATCCTGGTCGTTCAATTTGAAGTCGGGGGCTTTTGAGTTGATAAAAAGGCCTTCGGGTTTGTCCTGCGCTGCCATGGTAAGCACCATTAGGAAAGAAAGCAGGGTGATGATGGATTTTTTCATAAAACAGCTTATGATTCAAATGTAAGCGATAGGAAGAAAAAGACGGCCGGGATTAACAGAATGTTGCATGTGCTGCTCAAATAGCCGGCCTTATTTTTTGAACATAAAATATACCGCGCCAAGCAGGAAGGCAAAGCTGATGAGGTAGCGCGAATGAAAGGGCTCTCTCAGTACGGTAACCGCAAAAACGCTGAAAACCAGCAGGGTGATCACCTCCTGGATCATTTTAAGCTGGAAGGTGTTGATGCCGCTGGTGAAACCATAGCGGTTGGCCGGCACCATGAGGCAGTACTCGAAGAAAGCAATCACCCAGCTGAGGGCGATGGCCTTCCATAGGGGCCA
>DASTPZ010000208.1:0-10117 GCA_035761965.1 Flavisolibacter sp.
GTCTGCTCCTTATCTTTGACCCATGGATCAATTGTTACAGCAGATCGAGGCCTACCGTAAAGAGATCGGCGGGTACGAGATCACAAATGCCCGCCAGCTAGAAGAGTTCAGGATCAGGTTCCTTGGCACCAAGGGAATAACAAAGGCTCTTTTTGGTGAGATGAAGCAGGTGCCGAATGAAAAGAAAAAAGAGTTCGGACAGGTGCTGAATGATTTCAAGCAATTGGCCGAAGCAAGGTTTGAGGAAGCCAAGGCAGCAATAGGCGATAGCCCGGAGGCTTCAACGAACAGCCAGGATCTATCCCTTCCGGGCGACCCGGTACAGTTGGGATCAAGGCATCCGATCACCCTTGTGCGCAACCGCATTGTGGGCATCTTTCAGCGGCTGGGCTTTTCTGTGGCCGACGGACCTGAGATCGAAGACGACTGGCATAATTTCACTGCGCTCAACCTGCCGGAGAATCACCCGGCCCGCGACATGCAGGATACATTCTACCTTCATCATGCAGGTGGTGGCGCCGATTGGCTGCTGCGTACCCATACCAGCAATGTACAGATCAGGGAAATGCAGAAGGGGAAGCTGCCCATCCGCATTATTTGTCCTGGCCGTGTGTACCGCAACGAAACCATCAGCGCACGCTCGCATTGTTTTTTCCACCAGGTGGAAGGCCTTTATATTGACGAGAACGTGAGCTTTGCCGACCTGAAGAAGACCCTTTATTTTTTTGTACAGGAAATGTTTGGAAAGGATGTAAAGGTGCGTTTCCGTCCTTCTTATTTTCCTTTTACCGAGCCGAGCGCCGAAATGGATGTAAGCTGCTTTATCTGCGGCGGCAAGGGCTGCCGTATCTGCAAGCAGAGCGGCTGGGTTGAGATCCTTGGCTGTGGCATGGTCCATCCGAAGGTATTGGAGAACTGCGGCATAGACCCCAACAAATACACAGGCTACGCTTTCGGGATGGGTATCGAGCGTCCGGCCCTCCTGCTTTACGATGTAAATGACATCCGGCTGTTCAGCGAAAACGATGCAAGGTTCCTTAAGCAATTCACAAGTGCCGTATAGCATACGGTAGGGCTATTGCCAGGTCCGGGTATGGGACTGCTGTTGGATCAGCCAAGATCCGACTCTCTCGCGGCCTTGGGGAAGTCGGACTGGTCGCCGGGATTGTCCACCGGTACCTGCGGTGCCTTCTTTGGTGGTTTATCGGATGTTTCTTCCTTGCTCTTATTGATCAGCAGTATGGCGGCCACCGCAGCGAGGGCTGCTCCTACACCTATCCAAAAAATATGTTTCTTCTTCATTTGCTTGCTTTTGCTCTTTTATAAAGTTAAAAATTATTGTACCATATTTTTACGGCATAATTTCATCACATGACATCAGTATGCATCTGTGGCGCGGGTACCATGGGAAGTGGAATAGCACAGGTAACCGCCGCGGCGGGGTTTGATACCACGGTTTATGACCTTAGTGGGGACATGATTTCCAGGGCCCGGGAAAAAATGGACAGGGACCTCGAGCAGCTGGTGACCAAACAAAAGATCACTGCCGAAAAAAAACAGGAGATACTTGGAAGGCTCCGCTTTACATCCAGCATACAGGATTGCCGGGCAGATCTTGTAATAGAGGCCATTGTAGAAAAGTCCGAAATAAAAAAGAACCTGTTTGAACAGCTGGCTGCCATCAATACTGCCGACACTATTTTTGCCAGCAATACTTCCTCTCTTTCCATATCATCCATAGCGGAGGGCTTTATCCATCCGGATCGGGTTGCAGGCCTGCATTTCTTCAACCCCGCCACGCTCATGAAGCTGGTTGAGGTAGTAAAGGGAAAACAAACGGCGGCATCGGTGATCGAGCAGCTAACAGACTTTACCCGCAAGCTTGGCAAAGAGCCCGTAGTATGTACCGATTCACCGGGCTTTATCGTAAACAGGGTAGCAAGGCCTTTTTATATCGAATCGCTGCGCCTTGCCGAAGACGGTCATCAAATGACGGTCATCGACAGGCTGCTGGAAAACAGAGGCTTCAAAATGGGCCCTTTTCGTTTGATGGACCTCATAGGGAATGATGTGAACTATGCCGTAAGCTGCTCGGTATATGAACAGCTGGGCAAGCCAGAAAGGCTCAGGCCCTCTTACATACAGCAGGAAAAGGTAGAGAAGGGACAGTTGGGGAAAAAAACAGGCAGCGGCTATTATACTTATTGATGCCTGTTCATGTTTTTCCAGTTTATGCCGTGCCGGTAGGTTCATAAGTCGATTCGTAATACTTTCGCATTCGTTTCAGTCGACAGTCAAAAACACAGCATGATCCTCGTAACCGGCGGTACTGGTTTTTTAGGGGCATACATTATCCAAAACCTTATTGAGCAAGGACAGCCGGTCCGTGCCATCAGGCGAAGTGCGGGGCTTCCGTTCTTTATACCCTCTGCGGTGCTTGAAAGAGTCGAATGGGTCGATGGCGATGTTCTTGATGTCGTGTCGCTACAGGATGCGATGCAGGGTGTGGATGGTATTATTCATGCTGCCGCCGTCGTATCTTTTTCCGGCAGCGACCGGAGGCTCATGTACCAGGTCAATACCGAAGGCACAGCCAATGTGGTGAATATAGCACTGGAAAGCGGCGTAAAGCGGCTGGTGCATGTAAGCTCGATAGCTGCGCTTGGCAGAACAGGCAGGTCTGAAATGGTTACGGAAAAGAAGAAATGGGAAGACAGCCGCAGCAATACGCACTATGCCATATCTAAACACCATGCCGAAATGCATGTGTGGCGCGGCTTTGCAGAAGGCCTCGATGGGGTCATCATCAACCCGAGCACCTTGCTTGGCTACGGCGACTGGCACAGGTCAAGCGCAGCCATCTTCAAAAATGCTTACAGGGAATTCAGCTGGTATACCAGGGGCGTAAATGGTTTTGTAGGTGTGGAAGATGCAGCCGCAGCAGCAGTTGCCCTCCTTTTTTCGGGCATAAATCACAAAAAATTTATTGTAAATGCCGATAACTGGCAATTCCAGCATCTTTTTAATACCATAGCGGATGGTTTTGGAAAACGGAGGCCCTCGAGGGAGGCCGGCAAAGTGCTGGGCGGGCTGGCCTGGCGGATGGAAGCCGTGAAGGCAATGATCACATGCCGGAAGCCGCTGCTTACCAGGGAAACGGCAAAAGTAGCCCAAAGCCGGACCACCTTCGACAACAGTGCCTTGCTCAGGGCCCTGCCCGATTTCAGCTATACCCCCCTGGAGCAGGTAATAAAAACAGCCTGCGAAAAATATACAAAGGCACTACAGGCGGGCCTGTTGACGTTATAACAGGGTTATCTTAGCATACTATGAAAAAACCGATCTTTTTTCTCGCCCTTACATTTTGTTCTTTGCTGGGCTTTGCCCAGGTTACCCTTACAGGAAAAGTGGTAGATGCCGAAAGCAAGGAGCCATTGGCAAGCGCCTCGGTATTTGCCCAGAATACAACAAAGGGAACCACAACAGATAAGGATGGACAGTTTACCCTTTACCTCGATAAAGGCGGCTACGAGCTCATTGTTTCCTTTACCGGCTATACAAGCAAAACGATCAGCATGCAGGGGGCCGAAAGTCAATCGCTGACCATCGAGCTTTCCAAGGCAGACAACAGCATGAGCGAGGTTGTTATCAAAAGCAGCAATGAAGTGCCCGATGGATGGGAAAAATATGGCCAGTTCTTTATCCGTTACTTTATCGGGGCAACACCCTTCGCCGATAGCTGCTCCCTCCAAAACCCCGGTGCATTGAAATTCTTCTACTATAAAAGGAACGACCGGCTTAAAGTGCTTGCCACCGAACCATTGGTTATTTCAAACAGGTCGCTGGGCTATAACCTGCGTTATGAGCTGGATTCCTTTGTTTATTTCTTCAAAACCGGCATCAATTCCTACCGCGGTCTCTGCCTGTATACCGAAATGGAGGGAAGCGACGATGAGAAGCAAGCCTGGATAAGGAACAGGGCACTGGCCTACGAAGGATCGAGGCTTCATTTTCTCCGCTCCTATTATGACAGTACCCTGAGCCAGGAAGGTTTTACCGTGGACGTTCTTTCAAAAACAAGGGCAAACAAATTCAACAGGCTTACAAACCCCTACGACACAAGCTATTATTACTATAACGATTCAACCTTTGAGGCGGAACTCTGGTTCCCGGTAAAAGCAAGCATATCCTATAATAAAAAAGCACCGGAGAAGGAATACCTGGAGCAATTCAAGCTGCCGCTCAACGTGCCCATCCAGATATCCTATATCGACCTGCTGGATGCGATCATCATCAAACCGAATGGCTATTTTTTCAGCCAGCAAAGCTGGGTGAGCCAGGGCTACTGGAGCTGGAAGAATATTGCAGACCAGCTTCCCTATGATTATGAAAAAGGCTGAACACGCTGCCAGCATAAAGAGTACAGAAGGTCCTAAGGCTGATATTGCGGAAGATGTTCGCGGGCGGTTTAATAAGAATGCAGCCGCATAGCTAGTACGGTCCTTAAGGCTGATAGGGCAGTGCACGGCAGCACCGCACCGCCGCATCCAAAAAAGGAGGTCACTGTAATAAGCAGGCCTTTGGCATACAGGCTCAGGAAAATACATTCACTACTACAAACAGCATAATGACCAGGGCAAGCACCCGTATGATGGACCTGGCAGAATCGGCGCTAAACAGTTGGTTGAACATAGAGCTTCGTTATCGTTGCGCAAAATTGCGAGCGCACAGGCCGCAGCCTGGAGAAACTAGCTCAATTCCTTTATTTTATCGCCGGGCCATATCTTCAAAAAGTCGACCGCCGCAAAGAGGACCCTCGGTGCTTTCCGTTCAGTCCGCTTACGCAATTCCAATAATTTTTTAAGCTATACAACCTACAAAAAAAGCCCCTGCCGGAAGCAAGGGCTAAAGAATTACGGACAGTGAAGCGGTTTCAAAGGATACACGGAAAATTCTTCAAAAGTATTGGCGGCATTTCAATCGATATTGGATATGGAGACATACGTTGCGCGGTAAAAACCGGTTTGAGGGAAAGAAGAGAATTTTTAAGAGATAAGTAGTTTCTCTTAAAAGAATGCCCCGCTATGAAGCGGGGCCTTAGAACACCGTGCCGATGAAAACGCTTTATGGTTAAGTTGAAGCCTTGCGATTTGAACTGCAAATTCTCTAAAAAATAATTCTCCCGCAACCGTATTACTACGTATTTCCAATTCAAAGGTCTTCAGGCCAAAAATTCAAGCCGGTCGTTATTGTCTAGATAAGAAGGGCGTATGGACAAAAAAAATTAAACGCCGGTGGAAAAAAGCAGAGCGTATCAAATCCATGTTGCCGGACATTCTACAATGGTCGGCAGGAGCAAGCGGGTAATTCGATCCATCAAAAAACTGTATACTAAAGAAATGAATGAGGCCTGTATTTTATTGTCACCTGCAGAAAGCAGGAACAACGTCCTTAACTGCTGGTTGAGGGCGATCAATACTGCATCTGTCTTATGCCGGCGATAGGCGTTTCAGTCATTTCAAGAATCAGCCGCTTTAATGGCAGGAATGATTTTTATTTTTTGATGCCGGGGTGGTATAACGGTATCAGCTACCTGTAGGTCTCTGAGCGGTAAGAGGCCGGCAAGATCCAATTCAACCTTGCCCGGCCCGATCCCTGCTGCTCTTAAATGTATGATCAGCTTCCTTGTTTTCCTGTTACTTTTTCCCAAAGGGTGGGAATCCGCTTGATCCATACGAGCTCTTTTTTCTTGGCCATTGCATCTTCTGCCGGAGAGCCGAAATATTTTTTTCCGCCCTCGAGACTGGCAGGTACACCGCTTTGTGCATAAAGCTCGGCGCCCTTGCCTATCGTGAGCGTTTTGCTTACACCTACCTGGCCCCAGAGGATCACTTCATCTTCGATGGTGGTGGCGCCGGCCACACCAACCTGTGCGGCAAACAGGCAGTTCCTGCCAACAACGGTGTCATGACCAATATGAACAAGGTTGTCTATTTTGGTGCCTGCTCCTATAACGGTGTCACCGCTTACGCCACGGTCGATCGTGCAGTTGGCGCCAATCTCCACATGGTCTTCAATGACCACCCTTCCACAGCTGAGCATTTTCTTATAGTGGACATCGCGGTTGGTCTTTTTATTATAATAGAAAGCGTCGCTCCCGATCACGGTGCCGGGCTGTATGATCACATGATCGCCGATCACACAATGGTCCATAACGACCACGTTCGGATGAATGATACAGTGGTTGCCGATGCTTACATTGTTGCCGATAAAAGCACCCGGCATGATCACCGACTGCTCGCCTACTATGGCGCTTTCGCTCCTTGCTTTGCTCGAGGGTAGAAAGGGTCTGAAATGTTCGACGATCCGGAGATAGGCTTCGAAAGGCTCGTCTACCAGCAGCAAAGCCTTATGTGGCGGGAAGGACGTAGGCTGGTTGATGATGATATAGGTAGCGGCGGAGTCGATACATTTTTTATAGTACTTCGGGTGATCCACGAAGACCAGGTCGCCTTCCTCTACCTTGTGAATTTCGTTGATGCCGGTAGCGGCGCCCTGTGATTCACCAATGATCTTCGCGCCAATCAGCCGGGCGATCTCTGTAAGGGGAACAGGTTTATCAAAACGCATGAATTCTTTTTTTTCAAAGGTACGCGTAAGAAAACGGATGAATTGCATGGAAGAGGACCTGAGGATAGCGGCTTGACATAGACGGGCTAACATCAGGACGAGAAGCGAATGAGCTGAAACATTGATGAACACTGCATTTGAAGACGATGACTGTTCCCGGTCATTGTCTTCGATACCATCAGGCGATTACAGGTATGAGCTTTGCAGGAGGGATGATAAATCCCCGGAATGGATTGCAATCCACAAGCGCTCAAAAAAATGTGAATAATTTTTACATAAAATTTTTTTAGTTCGAAAAAATTATTTTTAATATTGTGATGGGAATTTTATTCCCGTACTTACTAACCCATCTACATATTAGCTCCGCATCACGCGGAGCTTTTTGTTTACAGCAGTTTTTAGCACCTATACATGAATTCGAATACCTTTACTTTACTCAAAAAATCTTTGCATGCTTAAATCAATGACAGGCTTCGGAAGAGCAGAACAGAACGTAGGCGACAAAACTTTTCTTGTCGACATCAAATCTCTTAACGGGAAGCAATTTGAGCTGCAGCTGAAGATGCCGGCTTTTCTCAAGCCGTTCGAATTCGACATCCGCAAGATACTTTCGGAAAAACTCAACAGGGGCAGCATCGACTGCACCATCAGCCTCAAAGAAACCGGGAGCTCCAAACCAGTGAGCATCAACACCGATCTTGCCAAGGCTTATTTCAAACCGCTTGAAGCCTTATCCAGGGAGTTGGGTCTTGACAGCTCGAATATCCTTAGCACCCTTGTTAAGCTTCCCGAAGTGATTACACCGACGGGTGAAACCCTAACGCCGGAGGAATGGCAAACCTTTACTTCGGTTATACAAGCCGCCATAGACGACCTCGACTACCACCGCATGGAGGAAGGCAAGTCCTTGAAAACAGACCTCCAGCTGCGGATCGATAATATCCAGAGGCAGCAGGAAGAAGTTATCAGGCTGGAACCTCTTCGCCAGCAGCGAATAAGGGAAGGCATTACCCGCCTGCTCGAGGAAAAAGTGGGCAAGGAGAACTATGACGGCAACCGGCTGGAGCAGGAGCTTATCTATTATATAGAGAAGATCGACATAAGCGAGGAGCAGGTACGCCTTAAAAATCATTGTGAGTATTTTATGTCTGTGCTCAACGAATCCGAAGACTCAAAAGGCAAAAAGCTTTCCTTCATCCTGCAGGAGATCGGTCGTGAGATCAATACCACGGGAGCAAAGGCCTACGATTCTACCATACAGAAAAGCGTGGTACTGATGAAGGACGAACTGGAGAAGGCCAAAGAGCAGGTGCTCAATGTGCTCTAACGCCGCCTGTGCCATCGGCTTCTTCCATCCAAAACCCTAGATTTGTAACATGTTTCGATCCAAAGGAATAACCGGCCTGTCGCTTTGGCTGCTGCTTGCCGGCAGCATCGCACTGGGGTCCTGCGAAAAGATCAATCTTTACGAAAAGAATGCCTCCATACCGGGGCATAGCTGGAAGTCCAGCTTCAAGCCTTCCTTCAGGTTTGCCATAGAAGATACGACCGTTCCTTACGAGATATTTATCGTGCTGCGGCATAATGAACGCTACAACTACAACAATATATGGCTTAGCCTTACCGTCAAAGACCCTTCGGGCCTGGTTCAGCGTTCTCAGCTGGAGCTTCCGCTTGCCAATAATGAGGGCTGGATAGGCAAAGAGACCGCTATGGATGACCTCTATGAGCACAGGATACTGATCACGCCAAAAAACCTGGGCTACCTGAAGAAGGGGGAATATGTTTTTACGGTCGGCCATATTATGCGTGAGGACCCGCTTGAAAATGTACTGAACATTGGCGTCCGCGTGGAAAAGCGTGCGGAAAACAGGTAAAATGGCCGAGGAAAATAAAAAAAGACTTCACCTTACCACGATTATCTATTGGGTGCTGCTGCTTTACATCGTGGCGGCCCTCGTATGGTGGTTCCTTTCCCTGTACGTACAGGCGGGAGAGATGTTCGAGCTTCGAAAAAGCAACCTGGAGGCGAGCTATGGCGCCGGATCGGCTGTTTTCAGGGAGAAGCTGCTGGAGATAGAGGACGAATGGCAGACCGACAAGGCCAAATACATTGGTGAGGGTATTACTTTTTTTGTGCTCATCCTTATCGGTGCGGTATTTCTTTACCGCTCCGTACGCCGCCAGTTCAGAGCCCAGCGCCAGCAGCAGAATTTTGTGATGGCTATTACCCATGAGCTCAAAACGCCGATTTCTGTGGCAAGGCTCAACCTCGAAACCCTTTTGCGCCATAGCCTCGAAGAGCAAAAAAAGGAAAAGATCCTGCAGATGACCCTGCACGAGACTATGCGCCTCGACTCCCTGATCAACAATATCCTTATTTCCTCACAGCTGGATGGCCGTTCCTACCAGATGTCGAAGGAAGAGCTTAATTTTTCGGACCTCGTGCAGGCCGCAAGTTCCCAATTCACCAGCCGTTATCCTGAGAGAAAGCTGTTTGCTGATATACAGCCTGATATAGACCTGAACGGCGACCCCCTTCTTCTCAAGCTGCTGGTAAGCAACCTGCTTGAAAATGCCAATAAGTATTCACCGAGAAATAGACCCGTGCAATTGAAGCTGGATACGTCCAGAACAGGTATAGTACTCACCGTCAAGGACGAAGGCTGTGGCATCGACAACACAGAAAAGAAAAATGTTTTCAATAAGTTCTACCGGATCGGTAACGAGCAGACCCGCACAACACAGGGAACCGGCCTGGGACTTTACCTTTGCAAAAAGATCGTGGAAGACCACGGCGGCCGCATCGTTATTGAAGATAATCAGCCACAAGGCAGTATTTTTATCATCGGCTTTCCGGCTTAAATAAATATCATGTTCAATCCCTCCAAACCCTCCATATTACTGGTCGAAGACGAAGAGAACCTGCACGAGGCCCTCAAGCTCAACCTCGAGCTGGAAGGCTACCAGGTAACCTCGGCCTTCGACGGCATTGCGGCTATGAAGGCCGTTCAAAACGAGTACTTCGACCTTATTATCATGGACGTGATGATACCCGAGATCGACGGCTTTAACGTTACCCAGAACATAAGGCTCACCAATACAGAGGTTCCTATCCTGATCCTCAGCGCTAAGGACAGCAGTGCAGACAGGGTCCTGGGACTTAAAAAAGGTGCCGACGATTATCTTACGAAGCCATTTAACCTTGAAGAGCTTTTGTTAAGGGTGCAGAAGCTGATACAGAAAAACAAAAAGCTCCAGGATAAGTCTTCCATCGGCGATACGTATGGGTTTGGCGGACACCTTGTTGACTTCAAAGCCCAGGAAGCCGTTACGGCCGGCGGCGAAAAGATCCAGCTGAGCAAAAAAGAAGCAATGCTGCTTAAACTTCTGATCGAAAATAAAAACGAAGTGGTTCCCCGGGAGAAAATTCTGCAAACCGTTTGGGGTTATAACGTCTACCCAACTACCAGAACCATTGACAATT
>DASTPZ010000209.1:0-11834 GCA_035761965.1 Flavisolibacter sp.
AAAAAGCCCAAAAGGGCCGATATCTACTGGTTTGTGCATGTGGATACCCTTGATGACCCCTATACCATGGAATACAAGGTGGACCACATCATTCCGAACGATATCATACGGGTCGAATTCCGGCTCGGCTTCCGGGTGGAACCGCGCATCAACCTCATGTTCAGGAAAGTGGTGGAAGACCTGGTGAAGAACCGCGAGGTGAATGTCACCAGCCGCTACGAAAGCCTGGAAAAGAACAACGTGGTTGGCGACTTCCAGTTCATTGTAATGGAAAAATACCTGAGCCAGGACAATGACCTTCCCTTTATGGAAAGGCTGATCATGAAGTTCCACTTCTGGCTCAAGGAGATCAGCCTGTCGGAGGAAAGAGGCTTTGGACTTGACCCCAGCAACGTAACGGTGGAAAAATTCCCGCTCATCGTATCGCCCGTTACCAATCTCAGGCTCAAGAGAATCGAGTAAGGACTGGCAGTTTCTGCCGATACTTGTTATTTTACCGGCAAAACACTGCTTGTCTTTTATACTTCTTTACGCCGTGGGTGGTATAGCCTTGCTTTCGGCGGCAGTATACCTGCTGCAGGAGTTCTTTATTTTCAAGCCGGAAAAGCTTCACCCCGACTTCGAGTTCAGGTACGATATACCCTTCCGGGAGCTCAATTTCGATGTAACAGAAGGGGTGCGCATCAATGGCCTTCATTTTTACAGGACTTCGCCAAAGGGGCTGATCCTCTACTTCCATGGCAACACGAGGAGCATAAAGGGCTGGGCACGGTATGCGAAGGATTTTTACCGGTACAATTATGATGTAGTGCTTGTCGACTACAGGGGTTTTGGCAAAAGCACCGGGCGGCGGAGCGAGGGCGAAATGCTGAACGACATGCAGTTCATTTACAGCCGGCTCGCGGCACAGTACACCGAAGGTCACCTCATTGTGTAGGGCCGGAGCCTGGGCAGCGGCTTTGCGGCCAAGCTGGCCTCCGACAACCGGCCCCGCTATCTTATACTGGATGCACCTTATTACAATTTCAAAAAAGTGATCGAGCGCTTCCTGCCCTTTCTGCCCCTGCGTTATGTGCTGCGCTACCACCTGCGAACAGACAGGTGGATCAAAAACGTGAGCTGCCCGGTCTATATCCTTCACGGAACCCGCGACTGGCTTATTCCCATCAGACACAGCGAAGCCCTGCAAAAATCGGCCCCGCGGCGTATTACCCTTATCAGGATACACGGTGGCGGGCACAATAATCTCAATAAGTTTCCTGACTATCATGGCTTTATAAGGGATATCCTGAAAGATGAATAAATAACCCTTTTCGCTTTTGAGAAAAAAAGGCTGGCTGGCAGCGAATCCGGCCGCCTGCTCAAACCGGCTTCGAAATGGCGTCGGGTGCTATGAACTCTGCCCTTTTTGCCCTAAGTTTGTTAACAGGAGTTTAAATAACATTTCATAAGTAACCATTATCCTTTGTTTTGGCTCCAACAAGAAAAACCGAATACCATGACTAAGCTTTACACGATCCTGCTTGGCTTCGCTTTCATTTTTTTACATAGCTGCAAATCGGCCAGCAAGGCCTACCAGAAAGGAGACTACACCGACGCCATCGAGCTTGGCGTAAAAAAACTTCAGAAAGAACCACATGACTGGGAGACGCGAGACCTTGTGCAGCGGTCTTACAATTTTATGGTAAGCCAGCGCGAAGACCAGGTAAGAATACTTTCCAACAGCAAGGCCGACAGCCGTTTTGAAAAGATCTACGTGGAGTATGTAGAGCTCCAGCATTTGTACAAAACGATTCACCTCTACCCTGCCGTAGCCGAGATGATCAAAACAAAGGATTATTCGGAATATGTTGCCACCTATGCTGAAAAGGCAGCTGATGTGCATGTGGAAAGGGCCGCAAGGTGGATGGATGAAGGAACAAAGCCTGCTTTCCGCGAGGCCTACAGGGAATTCAATGCAGCGCTTCGCTTCAGGCCCGAAGATTTCGAGCTGAGGAAAAAAAGGGATGAGGCCTACGATGCCGCCATCACCAAGGTGATCATCTCCCCTATACAGAGCTATGGCGGCTACCAGTACAGCGCTTCAAACCAGCTGCAGAATTTTCAGCGCGATGTGATCCGCACACTCTCCTACAATATGAGCAATGATTTCGTAAGATTCTATACCGAATGGGAAGCCAACAGCAAGAATATTGCCGCCGACCAGGTAATGGACCTTAACCTGAGCAGCATCAACGTAGGACGGCCTTTCGACCAGAAGACCAGCAGGGAGGTATCCAAAGAAGTGGTGATAAAGGAAATCTATTACAAACCCGATTCGGTGGGCAAGCAATACGGTACCGTAAAAGCGGTGATCACGGCTACCAAAAGAACACTGGTTTCGCAGGGAGACCTGGTGATATCGCTGAGGGATACCAGGGGACGTACGATATGGAACGACCGCTTTACCGGTGAACACAGGTGGCAGACCGAGTTTTACAGCTATACCGGTGATGAACGCGCCCTGAGCGATTCGGACAAGAACCTGCTCAAAAACCAGAACGGACAAACGCCACCACAGGACGACCAGATCATGGAAAGCCTGCTGCAGCAGATACAGACTGACCTCAGCCAACGGTTGAGAAGCTACTATGCAAGATTTTAATTATCGACACGAGAGCGCCGGCTAGGGTTTAAACCCTTGCCGGCGCTTTTTTCATTGAACCACTATCTCTTTAGCTTTGCTTATGACCGGGAAAACCAAAAGACGCCTGTTCAGGATAGCAAAGCTTATCGTGCTGCTCTATATAGCCGTAGGCGTACTGGCCTATGTTTTCCAGGAAAAACTGCTGTTTCATCCGGCGCCCCTTCCTCCCGAACACCGTTTCGCATTTGACCAGCCTTACGAAGAGATCAACCTCGCCATGCCGGGCGGCAACCTCAATATCATCAGGTTTGCTCACGCCGGCACCAAAAAAGGGTTGGTGGTTTTTTTTCATGGCAATAAGAATAATGTCGAGCACTACAAAAAATATGCACCACTGTTTACCTCCAGGGGTTATGAGCTTTGGATGCCCGATTATCCCGGTTTTGGCAAAAGCACAGGCGAAAGGTCTGAAGCCATTCTTTATGAACAGGCTTTGATGGTATACGAACTGGCTGCAGAAGGAGGAGACAGCATCACGATCTACGGCAAATCGCTGGGGACTGGCATAGCTGCTTACGTAGCCTCCCGCCGGGCATGCACACAGCTGGTGCTCGAAACGCCCTATTACAGCATAGCTGAGCTGGCCAAATCATATTTTCGCATTTACCCTTTTATGCCCGCCCCCAGATATACCTTTCCCACCCACAGCTATCTTGCCGGGGTAAAAGCGCCGGTCACTATTTTTCATGGTACAGAAGATGAGGTGATACCTTACAGTCAGGCAGCCCGGTTGGCAAAGAAGTACCCGCGTATACGATTCTTTAGGATTGAGAACGGACAGCACAACAACCTTTTCGATTTCGCCAGCTACCAGGCCGGGATGGACAGTCTGCTCATCAACTGAGCTCTATGGGAAGCACCAGCGTCTTCTTATTATGGAGTATTTTTTCAGGAACTACTTTCATGATCTCCTGCTTCAGCACCTCGATAAGCTTTTTCTTGACGAAGTGGCGGTGCACCACCATGCTTACTTCCCGCATAGGGGCCGGCGGCCGGAAATGCCTGAGGTGCTGCTGCTGCCTGGCAGTCATGTCGAGGGTTGCCAGCTCAGGAATGATGGTGATGCCATCATTGATCTCCACCATGCGGCGAAGGGTTTCTATGCTGCCGGCCTCATATTCGAAATGGCTGCCTTCCCTGGTCTTTTTTCTCAGCTCGCAAAGATTAACGATCTGGGAGCGAAAGCAATGCCCCTCTTCTAACAGCCAGAGCTTATTGGGATCTATATCCTTAGCCAGCACGTAGTTTTTGCCATAAGCAGCATTGTTCTTCGAAACATAGGCCACCAGCTCTTCATAGAACAACACATCTTCCGTAATTCCCGGCTCCTGGAGCGGTGTTACAAGGATGCCTGTATCTATCCTGCCTTCGCGCAGCGCATTCACCAGCAGCTGGGTGGTAAGCTCGCTTACCACCAGCTTCACGTGCGGGAATTTTTTACTGAACGAAGAAATGAACAGCGGCAGGAGATAAGGCGCCAGGGTAGGTATGATGCCGATGCGAAGCTCGCCATTCACCACGCCGCGCCGGGCGTCGATGGTCTCCAGGAGTGCATCGCGATCGGCCAGCAGCTTCCGGGCTTTTTCAACGATGTCGATACCAACCGCTGTAGGCAATACGGGTTGCTTGCTGCGGTCGAAAAGCTTTACGCCCAGCTCCAGCTCAAGCTTGTTGATCTGCATGCTGAGCGTAGGCTGCGTTACATGGCATTGCTCGGCAGCCGTTGCAAAATGCCTGCAGGTGTCCAGGGCTACAATGTATTCAAGCTGAACGAAGGTCATGGTGCAAAAAAGATTTCGATAGTTTCCTTCTATCAAACCATAAAAATAATCGATTTTATTTATTGAACTGTATTGTTCATTTTTTACGCATCGTTCACAATAAATCAAAAGCCATGTCTGACGCAAAAAACTCACCAGACAAGATGCTGCAGGGCAGGATACTTTCCTACCCCGATGCCCATCGCTACCGCCTGGGTGTGAACTATAAGCAGCTTCCTGTTAACCGCTGCCCTTTGCCGTAAACAACTACGAGCGCGACGGCGCTATGCGCCTCGACGGAAATGGCGGAGATGCCCCGAACTACTTCCCTTACAGCTTCGACTCGATAAAGCCCGATCCGGCTTACAAGGCATCCGGCTTTGAGCTCGACAGCCTGGTGGCAGACCATTACGACCGGAATGCCGAAGGAGAGAATGACCATTATTCACAACCTGGCATCTTCTATCGTGAGGTGCTCAGCGAGCAGGATAAAAAGAACCTCGTCAGCAACATCGCCGGCGCCAGGAAAAGCATCAGCGGCCCGAAAAAAGACGAGATCATTAATCGCCAGCTTTGCCATTTCTTCCGTGCCGACATTGGTCTTGGCATGGCGGTCGCAAAGGCGCTTGGATTGGACATGAACACCATTTCCACCATGCACAGCGCAACAGCAAAAGCAGCAGAGAAGGCCTGACCTTGAACTGATCCATCAAAAAGCCCCCGTTTTGCAACGGGGGCTTTTCATTTCAGCCGGCTGATGACCGTTTTTTGCGTAAAAGCGGCATCTCTATTCGGTCAGTCTTGTACTGTCTGGCGCTACGGTGAGCCTGTATTCCACGCCAGACTTCAGCGCATAGTTCTCTTTCGCATGGCTTACGGGAAAGCCAAAGCAAACGGGATAGTCATAATCTTTTATATGATCGTAAATGATCTCGTAGGCCTCTTTGCCAAAAGGCCTTTCGGTATCCCTGTTATCGGTGAAGCCTCCAACCACAAGTCCTGCAAGCTTTTCAAGCTTGCCGCTCCTTCTAAGGTGCAGCATCATCCGGTCTATATTGTAGAGGTATTCACCCACATCTTCAAGAAAAAGGATCTTGTTCTTTGTCCTTATATCGGAAGTGGTACCAGTAAGATGTACCAGCAGGCTGAGGTTGCCGCCCGCGAGAATGCCCGATACCTCGCCCGGCCGGTTGAGGTGATGGCCTTCGCAGCTATAATCGGCCGGTGTTCCTTCAAGCGCCGTTTTGAGCGAATGGATGTAAGGATTGTTGAATTCGCCGTGATTGAAAGCGGCGGCCATGGGGGCGTGCAGCGAGGCGATCTTGTAGTTGGACAAAATGTGTGCATGAAGCACGGTGATATCGCTAAAGCCGATGATCCATTTAGGTCGCTTCCTGAATCTCCGGAAGTCCAGCCGGTCGATGATCCTGCTTATGCCATAGCCGCCACGTGCGCAAAGGATAGCCTTTACCTTGCTGTCGTCGAGCATCTGCTGCATATCGGCCAGTCTTTCCTCATCGGTGCCGGAAAAATAATTGGATGAATTGCTATGCGTTGTTGCCCCCATTATCACATTATAGCCCCAGCTATCCAGCGTATCGATGCAGGTTTGCATTTTTTCCACGGGCATATAACCTGCCGGCGCTACGATTCCTATTGTATCTCCTTTCTGCAAATAATAAGGTATTCTGATCCGCATGCTTGATGGTCATTTATGTATTTCGGTGATTTTCAACAGGGCTCTAAAATAAACCCCCAGCACCAGCAATAAAAGCGTAAGCCAGAGAATTATTGAAACAGGCGTACCCAGAACAACCGGGCCTGCCTCTCCGGTGCGCTTCAGCAGGCCATTGAGGAATATTTCCACAATCAGCCGGTCTATCCATACAGGGATCAGACAGAGCGCCGCAAAGATCCATATCCTCCCCTGATTTGCCATGTGACGGTAACAGCTCAAAAGCGGAAGACCGCATATGAACAGGGTGATAAAAAATGCGAGCATCCTCGGCAGGTAGGGATGAAGACCTTCGGCTCCATGCAGCCATAACCTGAGGCCCACAGCTTCGTCGCCTCCGCCGGCCGCGGCCGCCCAGATCCGTACTGCGGGCAGCGATGCAAAGACCAGGGCAAACCCAAGTGATCGTTTTCCAACCGCATCCGAATGGTTAAGCCAGTAATAGCCTGTCCATAATAGCAGATAATTGAGCAAGGGGCCCGCCAGCTGAACAAGAGCCCTGTCTTCCGGCCCTTCGCAGCCTCCGCACAGCTCCCAGTACATAAGGTCGCGCTCACCCCAGCAGCCGCAATGCAGCCTGATGGCGAATACATGGAACTGCTCATGCAGCTCATGAAAAAGTAGGGTAAGCGTAATCAGGGCTAGGACCCCTTTTGGGTCCAGCTGCACATAAAGCGGATGCCTTTTGCCGGTTATGCTTTCTTCACACATAAGATCAGGCCTTGCCTTCTTTCAGGTAAACCGATTGCTCAGCAACCGAGAGTGTATGCCATACACCGCATTTCATGGCATAGTTGGCCTTTTGATGACCAACCGGGAAGTCGAAGCAAACGGGATAGCTGAACTCCTTCACCTTTTCGAGAACGATGTCGAAAAGGCTGCGGCCAAACTCCTCGCCGGGGTCATCGGGTTTGATCTTGAACCCGCCTACCACAAGCCCTTTCAGCTTCGCCAGCTTGCCTGTTCTTTTAAGGTTCCAGAACATGCGGTCTATGCTGTAGAGGTATTCACCGGTATCTTCCACAAAAAGGATCTTGCCGGCCGTATCGATGTCTGAAGGCGTACCGGCCACCGACTCAAGGGTTTTGAGGTTGCCTCCGACCAAGATGCCGCCTGCTGCGCCCGGCCTGTTTCGCGGATTTGCAGTCACGGGGTATTGCACCGGTTTGCCCGCGAGGGCATTGCGGATAGAGAGAATGGTATCGGCCTGCACCGGGTCGGCTTTTGTCCAGTCGTCCGGGAAGCTATTGGTCATCTTGGAATGAATTGATGCTACCCGGCAGCGGGTATGAATATGATTATGAAGCACGGTAATGTCGCTAAAGCCAATGATCCATTTAGGCTTGGCGATGAACTTGCGCCAGTCGAGCCCATCTACGATCCTTACAGCGCCATAACCGCCCCTTGCGCACATGATGGCTTTGATTTTCGGATCATCGAGCATTTGCTGAAGATCGGCCCTTCGCTCCTCATCGGTACCTCCAAATCCAAAATCTTTTTTACCGATCGCCTGTCCCAGCCTTATTTCATAACCCCATTCCTTCATGAGCGAAGCGGCCGGCCCTACTTCCTCGATCGTAATATGACCGGCCGGCGAGGTGATGCCTATAAGGTCGCCAGGCTGCAAAAACGGCGGCTGCACATAGGGCCCGTCGGCTTCGGCCGCCAACGTTTTTTTTAAAGGCAGGCATCCTCCTGCCATGATCGCGAGAGCCGATCCTACAAAGCTTTTCCGGTTCATAATCACGCACAATTTATCATTTGTGAGTTTAAGCCGCAAGTTGCGGTATTTTTGCGGTCAAAATCTGTCGCGGCCGGGTTGTCCCGATGCCTGAAATAATTTCGATCAAATGAGTGAAAAATTCAAACGTTACCTGATCACCTCGGCCCTGCCTTATGCCAACGGACTCAAGCACATAGGCCACCTGGCAGGTGCTTATATTCCTGCAGACATCTATGCACGCTATCTGCGTGCCCGCAAGCGCGACGTTGTATTCGTTTGCGGAAGTGATGAACATGGCACAGCCATCCCCATCAAGGCCATGAAGGAAGGCGCCACACCACAGGCCATTATCGACAAGTACCATGTGATTATGAAGCAGAACTTCGATGATCTGTCCATCTCCTTTGATGTATACGACCGCACCAGCAACCCTATACACCACGATACGGCACAGGAATTTTTTACCTATCTCAACGACCGCGGCGAGCTGGAGGTAAACGAAAGCGAGCAATATTACGATGAGCAGAGCCAGACCTTCCTGGCCGACCGCTATATAAAAGGAACCTGCCCCAACTGTGGTTTCGAAAGCGCCTATGGAGACCAGTGCGAAAGATGCGGCACTACACTCAGCCCGAACGAGCTCATCAATCCTGTAAGCACCCTGAGCGGCATGCCGCCCGTAAAGCGAAAAACAAAACACTGGTACCTGCCTCTTAACAAGCACGAGGACTGGCTTCGAAACTGGATCCTTAACCAGCACCAGCACGACTGGAAAGCCAATGTGCTGGGACAATGCAAAAGCTGGATCGACAGCGGGCTGCTGCCCCGCGCTGTGACACGTGACCTCGACTGGGGCGTAAAGGTCCCCCTGCCCAATGCAGAAGGCAAGGTGCTTTATGTATGGTTCGATGCGCCCATCGGGTATATCAGCGCCACCAAGCAATGGGCGCTCGACAATGGCAAGGACTGGAAGCCATACTGGCTCGATAAGGACACCAAGCTCGTACACTTCATAGGCAAGGACAATATCGTTTTCCATTGCATTATTTTCCCAGTCATGCTTCACCTGCATGGCTATGTTGTACCCGAAAATGTGCCTGCTAACGAATTCATGAACCTCGAGGGCGACAAAATGAGCACCAGCCGAAACTGGAAGCTCGATATGCAGGACTATATAGATGATTTTATAAAAAAAGAAAACGGTGGTCCGCAGCTGGCCGATGCCCTTCGTTATTACCTCACAGCCATATCGCCCGAAACGAAGGACAGCGAGTTTACCTGGAAAGGCTTCCAGGAAGCGGTGAACAGTGAGCTGGTAGCCATTTTTGGCAATTTCGTAAACCGCACATTCGTGCTGATGCACAAGCTCACCCAGGGCAAGGTGCCGAAGCTGCATGAAAACATCATCGATGCAAAGGACAAAGCAATATTTGAGGAGATCGCCCAGGTTAAGGCACGTGTAGAAGGTCTGCTGGAAGAATACAAGTTCCGGGAAGCACTTTTTGCCGTGATCGACCTGGCAAGAAGCGGGAACAAATACATGCAGGAGAAAGAACCCTGGATCGTCGCCAAGGAGCTGCAGTCAGTTCTTGCAAAGAAGGCCGAAGCACCGGATGGCCAGGCGGACACGCTTGCAGAAGGCCTCCAGCAACGGATAGACAATACGCTTCATATTTGTCTCCAGCTTTGCGCCAACCTTTCCATCCTTATCAATCCCTTTCTTCCCAATACCGCCAGAAAAATGTGTCATATGATGAAGGTGGTGGACAAGATGCTGGACTGGGAGAATGCCGGACAGGCAAAGCTGCTGAGCGTGGGCTATTCGTTAAGGCCACCCGAGCTGCTCTTCCGCAAGATAGAAGACGCAGAGGTGCAGTTCCAGGTAGAAAAGCTGCAGGCAGGACTGGCGCAGTCCAGGCAGGAGAGCGCACAGGCTGCCCAGCCACAAGCCCCAGAAGCACAGCCTGAAAGCCTCAAGCCCGAGATCCAGTACGACGATTTTGCAAAGCTCGATCTTAGAATAGGTACTGTTGTTGCCGCAGAGAAGGTACAAAAAGCAGACAAGCTGCTCAAGCTCGAAGTAGACCTTGGCTTTGAGAAGCGCACGATCATTTCGGGCATAGCCCAGCATTTTACACCCGAATCGCTGCTGAACAAGCAGGTGATCGTGGTGGTTAATCTTGCACCAAGAAAGATGAAGGGTATAGAAAGCCAGGGCATGATCCTGACTGCAGAACAGCCTGATGGAAAGCTGATCCTGGTGAACCCGGATGCTTTTGCAGGAAATGGTTCAACTGTTCGTTAGCCTGGAGGCAACTCTTTTACACAAGATCACGTTTCTATAATGTAACCACCTTGGCCGTGGTTACATTTTTTATTTATGGACAGGCCACTCAGGTCCATGGAAACGAAAAGATCAAATCAAGCTTATGAGCCGCATTTCTGCTTTCGGTATCATGCTCTGCGTTCTATTTGCAGCCGGATGTTCTTCCGATAACGAAGAAGACCTCACTCCCACCTGCAATACCAGTAATGTAACGTTTTCCGGCACCATCACGGGCCTTATCAACCAGTATTCCTGCCTGAACTGCCATGGCAACAATCCTTCGGCTCCCTTCAGCCTGGTCAGCTATGCGAATGTAAAGGCCAAGGTGGATGATGGCAGGTTGTTTGGGGCCATCAATCACAGCACGGGCTTTTCGCCTATGCCAAAAGGCCTTCCGAAAATGAGCCAGTGCGATATCAACAAGGTAAAGGCATGGATCGATGCGGGCGCACCCAATAATTAGGCCTGCATACCCTTTGTTTTTCAAGCTACCCTGAAACTTTGTTTGTACAGGCAGTGAGCCCATCGCAACGACTGCAATGAACAAAGCGGTTTGGCACGCACAAAAAAAATGAATGAAAAAGATCATCATCGTTCTCCTGCTGGTTGTGCTGGCCGGTGGCGGCTGGTATGTTTACCGCATGCTGACCGGCCGGAACCCTGACCTGGCCCATACAGAAGCGGCCTATTCTCTTTCTGTTAACGAGCTGCTTGCAGCTTTCAATAAAGACTCAGCACTTGCCGGTAAACAGTATACGGGCCAGGTGCTGCTCATACAAGGCCATGTTACCAGGATAGATACAGCAGGCGTTATCTCACTGGGACAGGCGGGTGAGATGTCTTCTGTAGAATGCACCATGGACAAAAGACACAGGGCGGCATTGCAGCACATAAAAGAAGGTCAGTCCTTATCCGTAAAGGGAAGATGCACCGGCTATAAATCCGAAAGCATGCTGGATGTTAACTTGGGAACAACGGTAGAAATGAATTTTTGCCTGCCCGTGATAAAATAATACAAACTGAAATGAATACCATAACCAGGATCATCTTTTTACTGGTATTAAGTTTTCCCTTCTTCTGCTCCGGCCAGGGAAAGTTCTTTACCAAGACAGGCCGCATTGATTTTTTCTCCAAGGCGCCCATGGAAGACATTGAAGCAACTAATAAGACAGTAACAGCTGTACTCGATACTAAAACAGGCAATGTACAATTTGCCGTATTGATGAAAAGCTTTGAGTTTGACAAAAAGCTGATGCAACAGCATTTCAATGAAAACTATGTGGAAAGCGATAAGTATCCCAAGGGAGAGTTCAAAGGCACGGTCACCAATAATGGGGAAGTCAATTATGCCAAGGACGGGAGCTATACTGCTAAAATAAAAGGCAAGCTTACCATTCATGGCGTTACAAAGGACATAGAGACCACGGGCATCATAAAAGTGAGTGGAGGAAAGGTAGAAACCAATGCAGTATTCAATATCCTGCTATCCGATTATAACATCAAGATACCAGCCGTTGTAAAAGACAAGCTATCCAACACCATCAAAATAACGGTCGACTGCAAGCTCGATCCTTTAAAAGCCTGATATCATGAAATCGAAACTA
>DASTPZ010000210.1:0-10123 GCA_035761965.1 Flavisolibacter sp.
TTTTCGAAATATCTTCCATCAATGTCTTTACTTCACTATCAGTTAGCCACAACCGCTGCCACCTGTTTTAATGAGATGATGAAGGCCCCATTCAACCAATAATGTTCAAGTCCGGGTCGGCCATCTTCCATCATTCCGCAAATAATTTGAAGATCTTAACGTTCTTAACAAAACATCCGGATTTATGGCACAGTTATAGCAGATGCGGCTAACACCAATGAATATGCGGAGTTAGGAAAGAGAGTGTAAAATAAAATCAACATATATCTATGAAGCACCACCAACTTGTCAGCAAGATGCTGATGATCTGCCTACTCTTTTGCGCTTTCCGGCAATCCGCCTCTGCTCAAACCATCAACCAGGTTCCGGTTTACACAAGGGTCAATTCTTTTATCGGAGGCTATTACGAAGCCCTTCCCGTAAACTACGCATCCAATCCCACAGCAAAATTTCCCGTACTCATTTTCCTGCATGGGGCAGGTGAAGTAGGCGATGGCTCGCCGGCCAAGCTTCCGCTCGTGCTGCGCAATGCCATCCCCAAACTTATCAAAGAAAACAAGTTTCCAACCTCATTCAACGTCAATGGTCAGAGCCATTCATTTATCGTGATCTCCCCGCAGATGAGCGGCTCGGATTATTCAGGCAATTCCATTCATACTCTCATCGACCATCTTATCAGCAAGTACCGTGTTGACCAGAGCAGGATATATCTCACGGGCCTGAGCATGGGCGGAGGTAATACATGGGTATATGCCGGTTCTGCAGCGGGCAGCACGCGCCTGGCTGGTATCGTGAACATCTGCGGCAATTCTCCCGCCTATGATGGAATGGTAAATACGGTTGCCAAGGCCAACCTTCCCGTATGGGCGTTTCATAACCAGGGCGATGGCGTTTGCCCGGTTGCCTATACCAATGACTGGATCAGAAAGCTCAATGCCTATGTACCCGCCATGTCACCGTCAGCAAAGGGAACCATCTTCCCCGTGAGCGGTCACGATGCTTGGACAAAGGCCTATGATCCTAATTACCGCGAAAACAACATGAATGTATACGAGTGGATGCTGCAATATAGCCGTGGTACCGCTGCCCCCGCCCCTCCACCTAACCAGGCGCCAGTAGTGAATGCGGGCACAGACAAGACCATCACCCTTCCGGTAAGCAGCATCGCCATGACCGCCTCGGCTTCCGATGCTGACGGATCTATTGCTTCTTATGCCTGGACAAAACTGAGCGGACCTACTTCCTTTGCCTTTTCGTCTGCCTCAGTTCTCAACCCCACCATTTCCACTCTTGTTCAAGGTAGCTACGTTTTCCGCCTTACAGTAACAGACAATGCCGGCGCTACCAGGTCAGATGATGTAACAGTGGTCGTTAATGCGGCAATCGTGGTTACACCGCCGCCTGCACCCGCGCCGCCACCGCCTGCAGCAATCACCAAATACGTTAAGGTCAATGTTTTCGGTGGTTCCAACCCCTCTACTTCAACTGAATGGAACAATTGGAATACCAATACTTCTCTTTCCTCCTCAGCACTGACCTACAGCGATGGTTCCTCTTCGACAGTGAGAGCCGCACTGAGCCAGCAGACTGGTGTAGGTGACAATGGCACAGGTTACAATACCACCATGTGCCCGGCAGCGGTAGGCCGCTACGCCTCTTATTCCACAGGCACGAGAGAGCTGGTGATATCAGGACTTGACAATAACAAGACCTATTCTTTAGAACTTTATGCTTCAAGGAACGGCGCGACAAATAACACAACACGTTATACCCTGGGCACAGCCATCAGCATCAAGACCGACAATAACCTTGCAAATAAGGCAAGCTACACAGGCATAAAGCCTGTCGATGGAAAGATCAAGGTCATGATCGAGAAGCTTACCAATTACAACTACCTTAATGGCTTTACCCTTACGGAATCAACAACGACCGTAGCCGCAAAAAGCAGCCTTGCGCAAACAGAAGTGCCGCAGGACATACAGGTAATGCCGAACCCTGTCGAGAATAAATTCTTCCTCAAGATCAACAACCAATACAAAGGTCAAATACAGGTAAAGATCACCAGCCTTTCGGGTGCCGAAGTGAAGAACTTTAGCCTTAATAAGCCGTCAGCAGGATGGTACCAGGTCTACCTTTCCATCGACGGATTGACTGCCGGGGAATATGTACTTACAGCAGGTATGGGAGACCAGGTACAGTCGGTTAAGCTGATCAAAAAATAACAACTTTCCGGCAGGCTGATCGTCTGCCGGAAATTCTTGTCCTCTAAGGACAACTACAGATCATTAAAAATATTGCCAATACTATTCACCTCTTAAAACACCTGAATCAATTTATGAAAAAGAACCATTTTATTCTTGCCTGCACGATGCTGGCCCTGTTCGCCGTATCCTGCAAAAAGAACGACGTACAGGAAGAGCTGCCTGCCGCTACCGAGACATCGGTAACCGCTCCTGAATGGAAGTCGCTCTCCACCTGGGCTCCCGGCGGCGGATCTGTGATCAGCGCAACTTCTTCCGAAGCCGCGGTCGACGCAGCCGTTGCTGCCGATGGCATGGTGCTGGTCTATGCAAAGCAAGGCGGATCGGCCCAGGCACTGCCTTTCGAAGAGAAAAAAAATGGCAAGTCCACCTATTGGTACTACGAGGTTTCCGAAGGATCGGTAACGGTTAATGCCGATGGATATGACATGGAACCGCAGGCGGCCAAAGACCTTGGCTTCCGCTTCTTTGTACTGAGCCCCGGACAGGTACAGGCTCTCGAAGAAAAAGGCCATACACGGTCAAGCCTCATGGATCTTTCCTATGAAGCGGCAAAAGCCCTTCTGAACTGAATAAAGCCCGCAAGGGCTTTTTTTATGCTTGCACCTTGGCGCCGGTGAACCTGGAGACTCAAAGAAGACGCTATTTTTACTACTTTGCCAATCATGGATGCAACCGGTAAAAAAATAGTCGCCGTCCGCAAACAAAAGGGCCTGACCCAGGAAGAGCTGGCGGAAAAAGCCGGCATCACCGTACGAACCATACAAAGAATAGAAAGCGGTGAAACCATTCCGAGAGCCTATACCATTAGGGCCATTGCTGAAGCCCTGGAGCTGGACCCTGCTTCAATTACCGGGCAGCCGGAAGAGATGGTGGGCCTTATAAAATCTGACCGGAGTGCCGACCAGCTTTACCTCATTAACCTGCTTTGCTTTAGCTACCTGGTCATCCCGCTCGTACATGCGGTCATTCCATACATGGCCTGGAAAAGGGCAAACGATACAGTTTACCGGGAGGGCCGGGATATCGTTTATCGCCAGATCTGGTGGACGGTAGCTCTCTTCGGTCTTATGCTGGCCACGGTCGCTTATAATCTTATCGTGGTAAAAGCCCAGATGAAAGGCTGGAAGATACATTACCTATGGCCGTTTTTCGCCATGTATATTATCAACGCCTTCATTATTGTTCGCGATCACCAACGCATAAAGTCGGGCAAATGACGGGCAAATGACCGGTAAGGGTGCCGCGGCCCTCCCTACCTTGCTCCAAAAAGATATGAAGCCATTTTTTCTTGTTACCCTCATGATCCTCCGCTTCTGCACAGCTACCGCGCAGCAGCCTGAAGGTATACCCATGACCTGGAAAAGCGATGACCATAGTCCCTATGCGGCCCTTCTGCTGCCGGTGCTCATGGAAGGCAAATCTTACCAGATGCAGCTGGATCTTGGCTCGCCGCATTCGTTTCTTTATAAGCATCTCGCGCCGGGAGACACGGCCAGGCCTGCTCAACTGACCATTGGCCCTTACAAGCTGAATATGGCATCTATGCAGGTGAGGGACCCGGGGGTTAAAACCGCACTGGCCGGCACCCTGGGTGCCGATATCATCCGCGATAAGGTCGTAATTTTTGATTACCCGAACGGGATGATTTACCTGGAAGACAGTCTGCCCACCCGGTTCTACACCAGGCTCTATCCTTTCTACTTTGCGGGCAACCGGGTATTGCTGCCCACATCCCTGCTTGGAAAGCAGGTCCTGCTTTATTTCGATACCGGCAGCAGTGCCTTTGAGCTACTGACCGATTCCACCAGCTGGCGGGCCTTATCCGTAAAGAATGCAAGCATTGCCTCCTACGAGATAAACTCCTGGGGCCGTAAGCTCATCGTAAGCACTGCAGCTTCTGCAGATAGTATAGAGGTAGCGGGCCGGAGATTGCCCCTTAATCATGTGAGCTATATCCAGGGTGCGAGCGAGGCCCAGGTAAGCCAGATGAAAAAAACCGGCATGGGCGGCATGACGGGTAATACGCTTTTTATAAACCATGTGCTCATACTCGATACAAAAAGATCCCTCTTTGGTATTCTCGAGTCCATACCGGTAAAAAAATGATAACCGGCACGCGTTGATGCCCGGCTATAAGCCCTCCCTGTCCTTTTTCGGGAGCTTGGCGACAACGAGGTCATAAGAATCCCTGATCCATTGCCGGATCAGCCGGTCCGGAACAGAGCCATCTATTTCAACCGTGTTCCAGTGCTTTTTATTCATGTGATAGCCGGGGCGAACGGCTGCATAACGCTCCCTGAGCTCAACCGCCAGCTCCGGGTCACATTTAAGATTGATGGAGGAGAAAGCATCGACATCGGTCAATGCAAACATTTTTCCCTTCACATAAAAAACCAGCGTACGCTCATCGAAGGGAAAGCCTTCGGTTACACCGGTGAGCGAAAGGCAGTATTCGCGATAAGCTTCGATATCCATGGGATAAATCTATTAAAAAGAAAAATGATTGCAGAAGGATGAGTACATCACTATATTAGCCCTATGAAGCCATACCGTCTGCCTTTCACTTTACTGCGGATACAGTGCTGTGTTCTTGTCCTGTTTGTTATGAGTGCCTGCTTTCAAAGCTGCCGCGAAAGCCCAGGTGCGCCGATAAAAGATTTTTACAACAAGGAGTTTGGCTGGTCGGTCGACATCCCAGAGGGCTTTGACTCCGTGCCGCCGGCACAATGGGCGAAAATGCAAAACAAGGGTGCCAATGCCATTGAGAACACATATGATGTTGACGTAGAAAACAACGCCAGGCAAATATTCGTATTTAACAGCGACCAATTCAACTATTTTGAAGCCAACTGGCAGCCGGCAGACAGCAGCGGTGAAGATTATGCAGAACTATTCCGGTCGGTAAATGATATGGTCTATCACAGTTTTGAGGTGCAAATGCCGCAAGCAAAGCTGGACTCGGCTTATGGACAGGAGAAGATAGATGGATTGGAGTTTCAAACCTTCAGCATAGGAATGAAAATCGGCGATATGAACATGCGATTGCATATGTTCAGTCGTTTATTTGGCAAAAAGGAGTTCACGGTCAATATAATGACGGTAGACGGGGAAAAAGAAAAGCGCTTGCTGGAAGCCTGGCGAAGATCTGAATTTGAGGGCAGATGAAGATCGTCGGGCAAATTTTCATAATCCAGGCTGAGAGAGAGCCTGGGCTAATCGCTAATACCAGTATCAAACCAACATGGCTATAGTATGAAGATAAAATCCAGGCCGTATCAGCTGTTTTTGCTATCCGGGCTGAGTTTCCTGCTATTCTCAATCTTAGCGTTGAACAGGGAAGGCAGTATCGACATTCATGTACACGATACTTACTATATCGTTGCCCATACGCATGTTCTCTGGATCTTGGCATCTTTATCGGTTCTGCTGTGGATCATCTACATTCTTACAAACAGGTTTTTATTTTCAAAGTTCATTACCTGGCTACATGTAGCGGTTACTATATCAGCACTGATCTTGCTCAGCTGGATTTCTGTTTTTGGTTACCAGCTGAACGGCGCCCCCAAGTATATGGATTATAGCAGCCCCTGGTCATGGAAAGCCCATTCAGGATACTCAAAGGCTGTGATAATCATTATCGCCGTTCTTCTGACGGGGCAGATCTTATACATAGTGAATTTATTGGGTGGAATAGTCAAACGAAAGGCATCGATTTGATCTGAACTTATCTTATAGGTCCGGGTTAGACCCTCAACCACTCAAACATGAATGATGCAACACTGATATTGATAAGCACCGCCTCGGTCTTTCTTGGTTTACTGTCTGCGCTTCTATTCGGGTTTTGGCTGCGCTTGCCTAAATGGTGGCAAAAGGCAATGGTCAAAGCGCCGGTTTACGGGCTCTTTCTTGGCTTTGGTATCCTGGGAGGCGGAACCTCTGAACCTGGATTTGCTTTGCCCGTACCCGTCATACCGGCTTTTTTTCTATCGGAAAAATCCGACAGTATATACTCGGCCGTTCTGCCATTTCTTATTTGGACGCTTGTCTTCTTCGTTTACGAGTCGGTCAAATACGGTTTGTATAACATTAAGGCGCAGAGAGCGCTGAAGGCTCGTCAGGCTGCAGACAGCACTAGACACGATTCTTGACATTCTGCCCCATATCCATATCTTTAATCCCTGGTACCTGTCTTATCCCTCATATAAGACTAAACTCATCTGATGCATTATTTAAAAAAACTATTATTAAGCTTGGTGCTCAGCTTTTGCCTCGGCCTCTTTTGCTCTTCTCAATCGCTATTGATCCCTTTCCGCGAAGGCAATCTTTGGGGGTATGCTGATACCAATGGCGTTATTCAGATCAAACCGGCCTTTGACAAGGCCAACTTCTTCAATTTTTCGAAAAGTCATGCAGAAGTTTTCAAAGATGGCAAGCTAAGCCTTATCGATACCAAGGGCAACCTGCTGTTTCCGTTTTCCGACAGTTATGAGCTGTATGCTGACAGCTATATTGTAAAGCAGGAAAACAAAAAAGCTATTTATACCAGGCAAGGCAAGCAACTGCACGCTTTTGAATATACTGAACTCAATTGCTCTTGCTACTATAAGCAATACAGGGACGAAGCAGGCAAAATGATTGGAAAGAAGAACGGCAAATACTACCTGGTAGACCTAAATTCCTCTGAAGCAAAAGAGATCGCAAAACCGGTTGATTCGAGAACATCTATATCCGGTGAGGTCCTTGCAGAAGCACCGGTGGACGGAGCTGATCTAACCAGCATTCCTTACCCTCAGCTCCAAAGCCGCGATTTCCCTAAACTGAATGGCTATGCAAACCTGGTTCATTGCGAGACCATCTATATGAACCAAAAGCCCGTATTCTATGTATTCTGTGCCTGGAAAAACGGCCGAAAGGCAGGCTACGTGGGACAGAATGGTGTTATCTTTTACAAAGACTGAATATACAGGTGAGCCAGGCCCTTCCATCCGGAACAGGGACTCGGATACAAGGGCGGTGTACTTACAGGTACAAAGTCCAGGCAGTGAAGTACCTGTCCGGTTATGGGTAAATTCTTCGTTGCGCAAAACCCTGGTGTTCCAATACCCGAACATCAGTTGTTATCTTATTCGGTAGATTTGATTTTAACAACACGAACAGCACAAAATGGAAGACCTATTGTCTGTTGGCCAATGGCAGGGATTTTATACCTACGGACCTGAATACGGCAAGCTTATTGAAGGCCAGGAAGCCGAATTCCGTCTTTTTGTGGAAGCTTGCTCAGAGGGCCAATTCTCGGGCAGAGCCATCGATTGGGATGGGATCGGGACCAATGGCGAGGTTGCCGTCATCAATGGCTTTATAGATGGGGATATTATCAGCTTTACCAAACAATATGCAGAATACCACACGATCGATGAATGGGGCAATACCGCTGTTTTAAAGGACATGCCGGGCCACAAAGTTGTTTATGAAGGCAGGTTCGACAGGGTATCCAATACATTCACCGGAACCTGGGAAATTGTGTTTGACCTGAAGCATACGACGGACCTTACTTTCGAAGAGGTGTCAACCGGAACATGGCGGATGCACAGGCAGGCCTGATATGGACCGCAAATCCATCTCCTTACTAAGAGGTAAATGCCTTCCATTCCCCTTGCCTCACCTATAGCTATATCCAGTATAACCGCCTCCCCTTGTTTTAAATATACTTCGCTTTATTTATATTTGAATTCAACCAAACAACCCCAAAACCAACGTTTGTGAAAAAGTTCTATGCCATCTTCCTGGCTTTTTCGATCACCCTTATTCTAAGCGCCTGCGGATCCTCCAAGAACCTCTTCAGGGACCAGGACCCTGTTCCGGCTGATTTTGGCAAGCAGCAAACAACCGTTCTTGTTTTAAAAACGGAGCAAAACAAGGTAAACAGGGCATTGGAAAGCACTTTCAAAAAATACTATACGGGACCTTTTTTGCTGATAGATGAGGAGGATCTGACCAGCGGCAAGTATAGCGATAACCAAAAATACCGCTACTGCTTTCGTACGCATATCCAGTTCCAGGCTGCTTCGGGCTCAGGCTCCATGCGAACACAGGCAACCCATAACTATACCTATGATATCGTGGACCGCGTAACCGCGACAAAGAACGGGCTGGATTTTTATGGAGGTGGATATAAAGGATTAATGGAAGCCTATGTAAAAAAGATGGAAGCAGTTAAAGCGGAAAACAGCAAATAACCGGGACGGGTTATTAACGTGGCCGCTGAGCAAGGGTGTATCCCTGTACAAAGGGAAGCAAGACTCCCGGAGTTGTCACGAGGCAAAGAAGACTTCGTTTCATTCGACCTGATCGAATGAAACGAAGCCCGACACCACCAGAAAAGACTACCTGCCAAAATTCTGGCTGTATGCATTGGTGGCTGGTTATTTTTTGATCATTACGCTGCCTGCCACAAGGTCGTGGATTGCCCTTTTTTGCGGATTTGAATGGATGGTAATAAACGAGATCCAACCAAGCCCGATTTTGACAACATATCGAAAGAAGGCCTTGAGGACATTGAGCCGTTTGGCTTCATTTCCCGACTGTCGTACCCGGATACCTTTTAAATGGTTTCCAATCGTACCCCCCAGCGCCGTGGCAAGCGGTTCATAAATACCCCAAAGGCCGAAAAACAATACGATACGAATCCAATCAGGTGCGTTCTCATACCTATCCAGCCAGGAGGCAAAGACAAACATCAGCACAATGATGAAGATGGAGTCAATGAAAGTAGACTGAACCCTGTCTGCAAGTGTCGGGTAAATAACTTGTTCGGTTTGAGTTCTATGCAAGGTGGAAGTTTCCATATCCGCTAGTTTGGTTTATATATACAGTAAATATTCTTTATTAATAAGTAACACACTTAGCTCATGCTATCCTGCCTGCACGAAGACATTCGGCCGTTGGCTACCCTAAAACTCGCCAAGCATTGTTCCCTTCAGGAGTTCATAAGTGAAGCTCCTCTTACCTTGAAACAGCTGCTTTATTGTTCCGCTGTCGGAGACTGTGCAGGTAAAACGCAGCAAAAATCGCTTTGAGGACTTAGCCAGCAGGCGCATGGTCTGCTGTTCCTCTCCAGATACCTGCATCACCCCGATCGCTGAATAGTGCTTGACAAGAATCGTATTACCAGGCCAGCTGCAAAATGCCGGTGTCATTTATTAGCACAAAAGGAACTCTCCTGCTAATCGGCGCCTCATTGTCGGAAATGCAAAGCCAAGAAAAATTCGTAAGCTGGTCAAAAAACGATTCTGTCGTTCGCTGGCAAAAATCATTTTTCCGCTACCTGACTACTGGTAACGGCGTTAATTTTTATCTGTTTAAATTTATCGATAAATTATGAAAAGCCAGCGGCAACTTCAATTGATCAGCGAACTTAGAGGTCCTGCCGCCTTAACAGTCTGAATCACCATGATACCATTCCACTCAGAAATAAACACGAGAATAAATTCATTACAACAGTCTGAAACGCTTACATTTAAGCACAAGCGGCTTTCAAGAACCTATTCGAGAATGATCGTTGATTCCGACGGAGAGGAAGTAGATCAGCTAGATGATTTCCAGGTTGCATTCCTTGATCTGCTCGATGAACGATACCCCTCCATTCTTTCGACGATAAAAGTCCCTCTAGAACAGAGCTTTACTGAAATGTATAAAAACTCGGAAGATGAAGCGGAAAGAAATTACAAGCCTGAAAAAGAGCTTTATCTCCATAGAATTCAAATTCCATCTGAACAAATAGACAACGATGAATGGCAGATAATGTACGCCATGGAAAGTGATGACACTATTTTTCATGTTTATATGAAAAGCTGGGACTT
>DASTPZ010000211.1:0-30109 GCA_035761965.1 Flavisolibacter sp.
CGAGCCAAACCTATATACAGGCCTATATGAGCGGCAGCAGCACGCTTACGGTGAAAGTATATTCCCCGGTCCCTGAGCTGGCTGACGTGCTGCTCTTCGACATGAACGGCAGACAGGTTGCGCGAAGGAATGTATTCCTGGCACAAGGCTTCATGACCTTCGAGCTGCCGGTGATGATGCGCGCCTCCGGTATGTACATCGTTAAGGTCATTGGCAACAGCGTGAACCTGAAAAGCAATATCGTCATACTTAAATAAGCATCTATGAAAAAATTTATTCTCGGGCTGGCACTGGTTGTTGCAGGACAGCTTTGTGCGCAGGAAGATTCAAGCTACAAGCCGGTTGAATACCCCGCAGGCTATACTTCGAACCTGAACGTGGTCTATACCACCGTGGGCGACTGGCAGGGAAAGATGGATCTCTACCTGCCGCCGTCAAAGGGTGTACCCTCCCCGGTGATCATCAATATTCACGGTGGCGGATGGAACAAGGGTACAAAGGAATCACAAACGGGTTTTAATACTTTTTTCAAACAGGGCTTTGCCGTGGCCAACATTGCCTACCGGCTTACCGGCAAGGCTACTGCACCTGCTGCGGTAGAAGATGCACGTTGTGCGCTTATTTACCTGGTTAAGAATGCCAGGCAGCTAAACATCGATCCTTCAAAGATCGTTGTAATGGGCGGCTCGGCAGGCGGCCACCTCGCTCTGATGGCGGGTATGCTGGCTAACGATCACCGCTTCGATGGCAACTGTGGTGGAGTGGAAGGCATCAAGGTGGCGGCGATCATCGACAAATATGGCATTACCGATGTATGGGACTGGGGCTATGGTACCAATAAGACCAGCAAGTCGGCTATTGCATGGCTGGGCAGCAAGGCAGGAGATAAGGAATTTGCAGCTTCGGTTTCACCTATGAGCTATGTCAGCAGTAGCAACCCGCCGATCTTCATCGTTCATGGCGATGCGGATCCTACCGTGCCTTACCAACAATCTGTGGACTTTCACAAAAAGCTGAAAGACGCAGGTGTAAAAACAAAGTTCATCACCGTGGAAGGCGGACTACACGGAAAATTCGAGAAGGAAAAGAACTCGGAGATCAATAAGGAGATCATCGCTTTCCTTAAAGAGGTAGGCGTGATCTGATAAACCTGAACCGACCGGTAAAAGGCGCCAAGAGGCGCCTTTTTTTATGAGTTAGTTTGATTTGGGTATGATGGTGGAGGTATGAAAGATCCGATACCATCCATTGCAGTTGTAATAACAATGTTGTGTCAGAGCATCATGTTTTAATAAACGCGATCAATACAGGAGCCATAGCCTGAGTCGGTCTGCTTCTTCTTCCAGGTTTCTGACCGAAGCGGCACACTGGGTGCAGTTCAGCTTGGCGGCCGCCGTCAGCAGCAGGGGATAGCCTTCCTCGAACTCATAGGGCTTGATCTGTTGCCCGATCCAGTCTTTTTGTTTGGTGATATAAGGGAAGAGGAAAAGGAAGCCTTTTTTCAGCGATTTGCCGGTTTTTGTTTCGTGGTTCCATACATTCATGTCCAGCTTTTCCGCCATCTTGGCGATAAGGAAAAATGCCTCGAGGTCAAATACATTGTAATGCAGGGCGATGGTCCTTTCCATTTCTTCCGGAAACTTGCCTTCATTGTCCATCTGCTGGTCAAGCCGGAGCAACGCATTTTGCACAATGCTTTTTGCCAGGCTTGTACTGTCTATGAACAGCGCCATTGCCAGCCTTTGTGCATCATACCACGTGCCATGATTGTTGCTGGCATTCATTTCGGAAATGCCGTTCTTGCTTGTTTGCATCCAATCGAGAAAGCTGGCGAACCATTGCTTCATTCCCTGCTGGTGCTTTGCCTTCCAGTGCCTGGAGCCATTCAGCAGCCCGATGGCATCGATCAGTTTTATGAAATGCCGAGAGTCTATCAATCCGGCGCCCCTTCCTTCATTCACACCCTTGATGGCCTGTGCATATTTCAGGTTGGGATTCATTCTTGTTTCCGCATCCAGGAACCAAACGCTAAGCAGGCGGGAGGCATGTTCTGCATAACGCTCATCGCCTGAAAAATAATAGGCCTGTCCAAGCGTGTTCACCAACTCGCAAAGCTTGGGCATGTATTCTTTGTCTTTATACTCTTTTACTTCCGGGTTGGTTTGCCCATCCTTTCTTATATAAGGCAATCCATTTGGTTTGGAAGGGTCTGGCCAGTGATAAGGCGCAAGACTCATATAGTCGTGCTTGTCACCGCTCGGCGGAAGGTTCTTCTTCTCCATCACGCTGAACGGGCCTTGTTTGAGCGCCTTGTCGGCATCTTTCAGCAGCTGCTTATAAGCCGGAGAAAGAGCGGGATCGTCCAGGCCTACCTTTTTCTTGTTAGCGGTCAGTATGGCCGGGTCAAGGCTGAATACGGCCGGGGTTTGTTGGGCGCTGGCCTTCACAAGAAAAAGACCAGCTAACCAGGCAAACAAAACAGGTTGAATCTTCATAGAACTCATGTTTATGAGAAATAGGTTCCTCCGTTGATATCGATATTGGTACCCGTGATAAAGCTCGACTCGTTCGACGCCAGGTAGATGACCAGGTCGGCCACTTCTGCGGCTTCGCCTTGCTTGCGCAGGGGAGTGGAAGCAGCTACCGCCGTCCTGATCTCGGGTTTGGTAAAGCGGTCATGAAAGCTGGTTGCGATCATACCGGGCGAAACGGCATTCACCCTGATGCCGCGCGGTCCGAATTCTTTGGAAAGCGCACGCGTATAGGTAGCTACCGCACCTTTTGCTGTTGCATACAGGCTGGCTCCGCCGCCGCCGCCATCCCGGGCGGCCTGCGAGCTGAAATTAATGATGGATGAGCCTGCAGGCATATGCGCCACTGCTGCCTTGGTGACCAGGAATACACTTTTTACGTTTACATTCATGACCAGGTCAAACCAGTCTTCGTCCTGCTCTTCGATGGGTTTGCGCCCAAACAAGCCTCCTGCTACGTTCACCAGTATATCTATGTTATTGCCATATGCTTTTACCGCCTGTGCAATAAGGCTTTCGGCATCAGCGGGTTTGGTCATATCGCCCCGAACAAGCAGGCATTCGCCACCCGCCGCATCGATCAGTCTTTTGGTTTCCATTGCATCGGGCTCGCTGTTGAGGTAATTGATCACTACCTTGGCGCCTTCCTTTGCCAGCTTCAGCGATACTTCACGTCCTATGTCTCTTGATCCACCGGTAACGATGGCTAATTTTCCTTTTAATCTCATGTAAGGTCCAAATTGTTGGTTTGATAAATAAGTATAGTTGATTATCGAATGACCTGTTTACTGTACCAGCGCTTTTGCAAAATCCATTACGCCTTTCAGGTGCTCCTGCATGATGGCGGCGGCGCCATCGGCATCCCTTTCCCTGATCTTGTTATACATCTGCCTGTGCTCTTCGACCGCCTTGCTGTCGATGGTATCGCAAACCTTAAATACAGAATAGTTGGACAGGATATCAGGCACGATGATCAGCAGCAGCGACTTGAGCACTTTGTTCTTGCCTGCCTCTGCAATACCGAGGTGAAAAAGGAAGTCCTCATCCACGGCTTTTATCCCCAGCAGGGCTTTCTCCAGGTAGTTGTCCAGCGATTGCTGAAGCTGCAGCATATCTTCTTCAGTATGCCGCTCGCAAGCCAGCCTGATGGCGGACATTTCCAGCATAACACGTGTTTCCACAAGGGAAAGAAAAGAATAGGAATCGATCTTCAGGATATCTGCTATCATGCTCTCCAGCGCAGATATGCCGATGGCTGCAACAAAGGTTCCGCTCTGGGGTCTTGTTCTCAGGATGCCGTAGAACTCCAGTTTCCTGATAGCCTCCCGCACATGCGTACGGCCCACACCCAGTTTTTCCGATAGCTTCCGCTCGGGAGGCAGCTTATCGCCGGGCCTTAGCTGGCCGGTAATGAGAAGGTCCTTGATCTGCTTGATGATCACGTCAACAGGCTTCTCTGCTACTACTTCCCTGAGGTTATTGAGGACTCCATCCATATAAAACATTTTACAACCGCGGAACAAGTATACTATAAATATTCCTGCTATCAACTGGTCGACCAAAATCGGAGTGCGAGATGCCCAAATTATGAATGGTATAAAAGGCTGTAAATGAATTTTTTAATGATGATTATTTTTTAATAAAATTTCTCGCCATTAAAAATTTTGTAATTGGTCAACCAATTTATCTATATTTATTCTGCAGTTAACTGCAATTCACGATTGTTCAAACAAACTTGCTAGTATGAGAAAGAGCCTGATTCTGACTGCCTTTATTCTTGCGCTGGTTGGTCCTGTGCTTGCCCAAACAAAAGAGATCAAGGGTAAGATTGTGGACGCAATTACAGGAGCGCCTATTGAAGGCGTCAGCATCCTTACCGACAAAAAAGCTTCTGCCTCCACCAAATCCGATGGTACGTATTCCATACAGGTAGCGGCTTCAACCAAAAGCCTCATCATTTCGCATGTAGGCTATAACTCGCAAACGGTGGAGATCAACAATGAGTCTACCCTTGATATCAGGCTCCAGCCCTCTTCCAGTACCATGGAGGACGTGGTCGTGATAGGCTATGGTACGCAAAAAAAATCGCACCTCACCGGTGCTGTTTCTAAATTCAAGAATGAGAAGCTTGACGAAGCGCCGGTAGCCAGGCTAGACCAGGCCTTGCAGGGAAGGATCGCCGGTGTGCAGATCCAGAACATCGACCCGGAAGCCGGCGCCGATCCAAGGATCCGTGTAAGAGGAACGGCTTCGATCAATGCCGGCGCCAACCCGCTGGTAGTGGTTGATGGCCATCCTGTTCCGGACGGACTTTCCTTTGTCAACCCTGCCGATGTCGAATCCGTCGAAGTGCTTAAGGATGCAGCATCCGCTGCCATCTACGGCTCGAGGGGCGCAAGTGGTGTCATCATCATCACCACTAAAAGCGGCAAGGCCGATCGTACAAGATATAACCTCAAGGTAAATACTGGTCAGCGTACTGCCTATGCGCTCTATCCCATGATGAGCATGACCGAATATGGTAATCTCATGTTTTACGAGGCTTCGCTTAGGGCAAAAGATCCCAGCATCCCCGCTCAAACGCCCAACCAGGTTATGAGTGGACCCGAAAGAGCGGGTTATGTGATCGAAAATACTTTGCTTGGCGGACAGCCTACTGACTGGCAGCGTGAAGCCCTGAGAAGCGCAGCAGTCAGGAATATCCAGCTCAATGTATCGGGTGGTACGTCTAAATCTAAGTACTTCATCTCAGGCGCCTACCAGCGCGACCAGGGGATGATGCATCATAGCGAGCATGACCGCATGAGCATAAAGGCAAAGCTCGATCTCAACCTCAGCAAACGCGTCAAGCTCTCACTGAACGTTAACCCTTCTTATATCAAGAGAGAAAGACCCGGCACCAACTTCACCGACTTCGTGCGGTTCTATTCCTTCCTGCCGGTATATCATACCGAAGCCACGGCTGCTTTTGTAAACCAGTCGCCGGATTGGGTGAACATCAAGCCGGGCGATTTTGTACAGGCAGCGCATTTCAACAACCGGATCTATAGCGGCATGATGCCCGATGGTACCATGTGGTCTTCCGGAACAGCGGTAGTGCCATTCAATACATCGAACAATACGCCCAAGTCCATGATGGAGAACATCAGCAACAAATCGAACGAGTACCGCATACTCAGCTCTGCCGATCTTACCATCAATATCCTGCCCGGTCTCGATTTTAAAACCCTGGCCAGTGTTTATGCGAGCTATACCAGCGGGTTGAACTTCGAGAAGACAAGTGCCAGGCGCCAGGGTACGGTAAACATGGGTGTATACGACGACCGTCTGTACACCGACCTGCTGTCTGAAAACACATTGAACTACTCAAAGAAATTGGGTGACCATAATTTCAGCGTGCTGGCAGGATTTACCACGCAGAAGACAAGGACGGTTAACCAGCGCATCACCGCCACTGACTTCCCCAGCGACAACATCACAACTTTGAATACAGCCCTGCAGGTATCGCAGGATAAGAACCAGACCTTCAATATCCGCAACCAGATCGGTCTGAACTCTGTATTAGGCCGTGTAACTTATAGCTACCAGAATAAATACCTGGTCTCTGCTTCCTTCCGCAGGGATGGCAGCTCTTATTTTGCGCCGGGCAAAAAATGGGGATCTTTCCCCGCAGCTTCCCTTGGATGGGTGGCAAGCGAAGAAAAATTCATGAAGGATATTCCCTGGATCAGCCAGCTCAAGCTGAGAGGCAGCTATGGTGTGACGGGTAATAACAATATCGTTCCCTTTGCCTTTGTGGACCTGCTATCGCCCGCCAACTATGGCTTAGGTTCAGGCGTGGGTACCAGCAATCCGGGACAGGCACCCTCGCAGGGTGTGCTGTCCAATCCCAATATTACCTGGGAGCGTACCTTTCAGTACAACGGTGGTATCGACCTCACCCTGTTCCGCAATGCAATCAGTCTCTCGGTTGATGTTTACCAGTCAAAAACCGACCAGCTGCTGCTGCAACAATCAACAATGGCCTTTGCAGGTGTTACAAGGTTCTGGAACAATATCGGCCGGCTCCAGAACAGGGGCATCGAGGTTGAGCTTACCACCAACAACATAAGAGGCAGGGATTTTAAATGGTCTACAACCGCCAACATCGCGCATAACCGGAACAAGATCGTTGACCTTGGCGGACTGGACTTCCTCGCTAACCCTGGCGGCGAAAGGAATGAGCTTTACCGTAACCAGGTGGGTGGGCCTCTTGTTCAATTCTTTGGCTGGAAAACAGATGGCGTTTGGACGTCCAAGGCACAGGTAGATTCGGCTATCGCTGCCGGTCTCACCGCCAGCAACAATGCCTGGCTTGCAGCCGGCGGACTCAAAGTAGTGGACATCACCGGCGACAACAGGATCGACGACAGGGACCGCACCATTATCGGAAATCCTTATCCCGATTTTACCTGGGGTATTACCAATAACATTACTTACAAGGCATTTGACCTCAGCTTTTTGTTCCAGGGCTCACAGGGCGGACAGTTGATTAACGGTGACCCCAACTATAACGAGGCCCGTCGTATCAACAAGAACTACACGGCCAACCGCTGGATCAGCCCCCTGTACCCGGGAGACGGCAAAACGCCTTACTTCACAACCGGCATCAACTGGATGTGGACAGACTATGTTGTGGAAGATGCATCCTATTATGCACTGCGCGAAGTGATCGTAGGATACACGCTGCCGTCAAAGCTGGCCAAGCTGGCGCGGATCAACTCAATGCGGGTTTACTTCTCCGCGCAGAACCTGTACTATCATTTCGCGGACAGCTACAGGGGTGTGAACCCGGAGGCGAGGCTTACCACAGGCGATTTTTACAATACACCGCTCATCGATGGTTACCAGCGCGGAAGCTTTCCAATTCCTAAAACCTATTTGTTTGGCATCGACATCAGCTTCTGATCTTAAAACTCAAACAACATGAAATTCATTCAATATACCGGGATCTGCCTCTGCCTGCTGCTGGCAGCCTGTAAAAAGAACATTGACCTGTATCCGGAATCCAACCTGAATACAGGAACCTACTATTCAAATTTCACAGAAATGAAGGCAGCGCTTACAGGCTGCTACAACGGCCTCCAGGCGCCGCAGAATATCGAATGGCAGCTGACAGAGCTGCGCAGCGATAACTCAAAAATGGGTAATACAGGCAGCTCCAGCGCACAGAACAGGGACCTTAGCGATCTCGATATGTTTGCGCTCAGCTCCCTGCATCCCAATGTTTACAATTACTGGGTAGGCACATACGCGAACATACGCAACATCAATACCCTGCTGCAAAAGCTGGGTGTGGTATACGATCAGGCTGCAGGCACGATCACCATCAATCCCATCGATGTTCCTATTACTGCTGCCGACCAGAAGCAACTGGCAGGGGAAGCGCTCTTCCTGAGGGCACATCATTATTTCAACCTGGTGCGCCTGTTCGGCGGTGTCTTCCTCGTACACAAGCCTATATCGCATGCAGAAGCGATTACCATGAACCGTGTAAGCGCTCCAGATATCTATAAGTTCATAGAGGCAGATCTCAGCACGGCGGCAGCCTCGATGAATGTATTGAAGTATGCCAACATGTTGCCGGCCGACAGGGGACGGGCTACCAGCTGGGCCGCAAAAGGATTGCTGGCCAAGGTATACCTGACTCAGAATAAAAAGGTTGAGGCCATTCCGCTGCTCCAGGATGTAAAGGACAATAGCGGCTTTGCCCTGCTTACCGGTGCTAATGCCTACAACAGGATCTTTTCAGTGAACGAGGAAGCAAATTCCGAGATCATTTTCGCGGTCCGTTACAAGGCGGGCGGTCTCGGACTGGGCTCTGCATTCGGTAATAATTTTGCTCCCCTGAACTCCGGTACCAATATCATCAACGGCGATGGCGATGGACAGAATTATCCTACCGCCGACCTGGATACCGCTACCAACGGCGACCCCAGGAAAAGCATCCTTGTAACCACCTATGTTAGTGGCAGCAATACCCAGCTCTATACCAGGAAATACCTTTCGCCTGTTTCCATCGACGGTGATGGAGAAAGCGACTGGCCTGTTCTTCGTTTTGCAGATATCTTGCTCATGCTCGCCGAGGCCCAGGGTTTCACGCCTGCAAGCATCAGCCTGATCAACGACGTAAGGGTGCGGTCGGGGCTCACACCTTATACAGCCGGCAACATAAGCTCGGTAGCACAATTTGAAAAAGCCCTTGCCGATGAAAGAAGGATAGAATTTGCATTCGAAAACCATCGCTGGTTCGACCTGCTGCGCTACAATCTTACCTTTACAACCATCACGGCCGAGCAAACGATAAAGGACCATTTTGCAGATGAATATTTTGTACACTACCGCCTCTACCCGGCACCAACGCCTTCGCTCCAGGAGCTGCAGGCCGATGTGACACGTGAGAGACTGTTACTGCCTATACCGCAAAAGGAAATCGACACAAATACCGGGCTGGTCATACCTCAAAACCCGGGCTACTAAGTTCTTTAAACATAGCATAATGAATAAACCCTCTCATGAGGGTTTATTCATGTATCGGCCATACTGATTATTCCGCCGACCTGTCGTTTCTCAAAAGTGCTACGAGCAGCAGGATGAAAACAGCGGTACCAACGATCCATACCCAGGGTTGATTATACCAGGCTCCATTGTCAGTTTTGTTGATATCGACTGTAATGTCTGCTCCTCCTGTCTGGGCCAATACCAGCAATGGAGAGAAAATAGCGGCAAGCAGCGTCAGCATTACTGCCAGGTTTTTGCAAATCTGTTTCATAAGAGCGTTTTTCTGCTTTCATGCCAAATACATGCCGGCGCTTATCGATTCCATTTGTGGATGGCTCACCGCAGAACCTGGGCAGGAGAGAAGCAGACAACCGGATGGCGGTTGCGGTTACCAATTGTTCATCTGGTCTTTGTTGATGCGCTCAGGGGCTTCGGGCGGACGGCGCTCCCAGTCAGGATCGTAGCTCACGAACCAGGAGAGCCAGAGCACGCGGGAGAAGCGCATAAGCCAGGGCTGTAAGCAAATCAGCAGGAGAGAGTTGAGGGTGATCCAATAAATAAAACGCCGGTCGCTGAAAGAAAAGCCAATGGCAAGGAACCACAGGAGAAAAAAGACAATGGTAATGAGCAGGGCGATCACATAGCTTACATAACCTGTTCCATAATAAAATCCGACCTCTATGTCCGTTACCTGGCCACAGGCGGGGCATTTTTCCTCCATGACCATATTGCGCTTGAATCGCCAGCTCAGTGAATGCCTGAAAAGCTTTCCTTCCCTGCACCGGGGACAACGGCAATTGAACACGGTCGTGAGGTAGCTGCGATGTGGTCTTTCACTCTCCATACTTGCTAGAGATAATCCAATAATCTCTCCATCTGCATGCTCCTGGAACCTTTGATGAGCAACATAGCATTTTGGGGTTGCTCTTCCTTGAGCCAGGGGCCGGCCTCGGCAGAGCTGCTAAACTGCTTATAGGGGTGATTGACCTTTGCAAAATCGCCTCCAACCAGGATCACCGACTTCCATTGATGTTTCCCAATCTCGTCAACAATTGCCTGGTGCTCCTGGAGGCTTTCTTCTCCCAGCTCGGCCATAGCACCCAACGCAAGAATTTTATCTGATCCTTCCATCTTTGCAAAATTGATGATGGCTGCCTTCATGGAGCTGGGATTGGCATTATATGCATCCAGCACGATCGCATTCGTTCCTTTTTTCATCAGCTGCGAACGGCTGTTGGTGGGCTCATAGCCTTCAATGGCATCCTGTATCTTCCGGGCAGGGACCTTGAAATAAAGACCAACGGCTGCCGCAGCCAGCACATTGGGCAGGTTATAATCACCTACAAGGCTTGTATTGATCTGTGTATCGAGCCCTTTTGAAAAAACCACCGATAGGTATTGCCCTGTTGCAACCGGTCTGCCTTCTATGCTGCTGTTGCTTTCTCCATAAGTAATGATCTCAGGTATGCCCTTGCTCATGTCGCGCAGGTAATCATAATCCCACATAACGAAAGCGGTGCCGCCTGCCTGCCTGAGGTGGTCATAGAGTTCGCCCTTTCCTTTGCGAACGCCTTCAACCCCTCCAAAGCCTTCGAGGTGTGCCTTCCCGCAGTTCGTGATGAGCCCATGTGTGGGCTCTGCGATCGTACAATAAGAAGCGATCTCACGCTGGTGATTGGCTCCCATCTCGATCACCGCCATCTGGGCATCTTTTCTGATCTTGAGAATGGTCAATGGAATACCGATATGGTTGTTGAAATTACCTTCGGTTGTATAAGTTGTATAGGAAGATGAAAGAACAGCATGTATAAGCTCCTTGGTAGTCGTCTTTCCATTGCTGCCGGTGATGGCGAGAAAAGGAATGTCGAACTGCCTGCGGTGATGATTGGCAAGCTGCTGAAGGGCAGTAAGCACATCGTCTACAAGTATCGTACGGCCTTCGATTGCATAGGCAGGATCGTCGATCACGGCGTATGCGGCACCGGCCTCTATAGCTTTGGCGGCAAAACTATTTCCATTAAAGCTGGGACCTTTTAGTGCGAAGAACAGGTCGCCCTGCTTGAGTTTTCTTGTGTCGGTCTGTACCGAAGAATGCTGAAGATAGATATTGTAGAGATCAGGAATTTTCATGGGCATAAAGATACGAATGGGCGTTTGCCTATGATCAATCCCGGCCGGTTTGCGGTCGGGGGAGCAGCAACCCCTACGGGTTGCCGCTGTTGAATAGAGGTGACAGACGGCATTCACTTCACCGACGCAAAAAAAAGCCCCGGATCATCTCCGGGGCCTTGTGTATTGAGTTTTCACAGACTATCTCTGCTTTTTTGTTCTGAAGTGCTGCCCTGTTTTACGCTTGTTGCCTTCGGGGCTTCCCATACGGTCCATGGCGCAACGGAAACCGATGGTGCTTAGAGCCTGGTCTTCTTCAAGGAAACGGCGTGTGCCGGGGCTGAGCCAGTAAGCACGGTCATTCCAGCTTCCGCCTTTGTACACCCTTGATTTATCGCTGATCAAAGTTGTCTTTCCATAACCATAAGAAGATTCCGACTGTTCGTCGCCATCAAGGAAGTTGATCACGTTGCCACGCTGGTAGTTACGACGCTTCGCGCTTTCTGAGTCTGTTACGGCAACCATCTTCACACGGCCCACGCTGTCGATCTCGGCTTCGTTGCTTCCGTTCTTGTAAAGCTTCATATACTTATTACCACGCACAGGCGCTACGTCATCCTGGTTGCTGCCCTGGTCGAGACCAGTAAGCGGACGGTAAACGTCAAACACCCACTCGCTTACGTTACCGGCCATGTTATAGATGCCGAAACCATTGGGGTAGAAGGATTGTACTTCCGATGTATAGATCGCACGGTCGTTCAAGCCACCGGCAACACCCGCGTTATCACCCGAGCCTCTTTTGAAGTTGGCCAGGAACTGACCCTGCCAGCTGCCTTGTTTGGTTTCGCGCAGGCCGTTCACGTTCTGAGCCCAGGGGTAAACCTGCTTGTTGGACTGCAATTCCTCACCGCGCTTGCCTTCTTTGGGTGAAGGGCGGGGGTTCTGGTTGATCAGGCCATAAGCGGCGTATTCCCACTCGGCTTCGAAAGGCAGGCGGTAGTCGGGCATAAGGATACCATCTTCCATGGTAACCTGTGTGCGGGGCGTACCCTGCGGCGTTTTAAGAGGGTTCTTTTTTGAAGTGGCGCCTTTACCGGGCTGAGCCTGGTAGAGACCAAGCAGGTAAGACTTGGTGGTGAAGTTGTTTTCCTGCTGCTGGCCCTGTATGCCTTGCTTGGCTACAAAACCTTTCTGCATCAGAATACCTTCATTCACACGGTCGCTTCTCCAAAGACAAAAATCATAAGCCTGTCTCCAGCTTACACCTACAACAGGATATTTATTGAAGCCGGGGTGGCGGAAATAATATTCAACCAGGGGCTCGTTATAGCTCAGCTCACTGCGCCAAACCAGTGTATCAGGCAGGGCAGTTTCGATGATCTTTACATTGTTCTCGTCTGCTTCGGGATCGAAGATCCGGTTCAGCCAATGAATGTACTCGCGGTAGTGCACGTTGGCTACCTCCGTACGGTCGATATAAAATGAAGGAACTGTTACACGGCGGGGAATATTGGTCCAGTCACCCATCACATCTTCTTCTGTTTGTCCCATCGTGAAGGTACCGCCTTCTACGAACACGAGACCCGGACCTGTTGCCTGATCGCTTGATTTGGCCACCTGGTAACCACCCATGTTCTTGTCATTGTAGTTCCAGCCGGTCACATCTGATTTTTCTTTCTTGTTTTTGCCGAAGAGGCCATTCTTACAGGAGGCCAGTGCTGCGGCACAGGATAAGAGGATTACGAAATTTTTTACTTGCATGGTTGCATTTTTTGTCTTTCTAAAGGACACATGGATTTTTTCATGTGCCTGCCTTGTATAACCTGATTTGGAATAACTTTAACGCCGTCGTATTGGAATTATTGTATCCCAGGAACGGAAATTCAAGACAGTTTGCGAATATAGATAGTTTGCGATAAAATAAATAGCGGTTTTTACGTTTTTTCCATGAGAATTCTACTATAGCCACCACCATGATGCCCATAAAAAACTTGCTGCTGACCTGCATGCTGCTTGCCACCCTTGGTACCGCCGCACAGCGCACCTACAGGCCATCTTCAGTCCTGGCGACCGGGGCCTGGTTCAGGATCAGCGCTCAGGCAGAAGGCGTCTATAAGATCGACGTTCCCCTGCTTAACAGCCTTGGCATCACTGGTAGCATTCCTTCTGCTCAATTCCGGCTTTTTGGAAACGGCGGCGGTATGCTGCCCGAGGCCAATGCGGAAATACCCTTAGACGATCTCCAGGAAAACGCGGTGATGGTTGAAGACGGCGGCGACGGTGTGCTCAATGGCTCCGACTATGTGCTGTTTTATGCGCAAGGCCCTCACCACTGGGTAAAGGATTCTCTCAACAAGCGTTTTATCCATAAAAAAAACCTGTACGCTGAAAAAGCATTCTATTACATTACCATAGGCGGCTCAGGGCTCCGCATACCGCTTGCTTCAAATGCCGGCGGCGCCGCGGTTACCGTCAGCTCTTTCAACGAGCGTTATTTCCATGAGCTGGATACCGTCAATTTTCTCAGCAGCGGAAAGGAATGGTATGGCGAAGAATTTTCCGCCGCACCGGGGCGCAGCCTGTCAAGGCTTTTTACCCTGCCGCTTCAGAACCTGCTTCCGCAATCCGCCACCCTTATCACCCAGGTCGCTGCCCGGTCGGTGAACACACCCAGCCGCTTCAACGTTAGCCTCAACGGGCAGCCGGTTCAGCAGATCGATGTGAGCCAGATAAGCCCCGTGATGTACGATCTTTTTGCGCAGCAGGGCCAGGCCACCGCGAACACCACGCTTTTTCAGCCCGATGCCTTCGTCTCCATCAGCTATGTTCCAGGAAGCTTCAACAGTCAAGGCTGGCTTAACTGGTTCGAATTTTTCTGCCGCCGGTCGCTTACGCAGGCAGGCGACAAACAACTGCTTTTCCGCGACTGGGCCAGCGTAGCTCCCGGAAATGCAGAATTCCTCATTTCCACCAACCAGGCTAACGCACAGGTCTGGGACCTTACCAATCCGCTCCGTCCCGTTAAGATGAATACCAGCTTTTCCGCGGGGCAACTCAGGTTTGTGAATGAAAGCAGCCGCCTGCGGGAATATGTATGCTTCTCAACATCACTTCTAACGCCAAAAGCCGAAGGCAGGATAGCCAACCAGAACCTTCACAGCACAACCGAAAAAGATTTTCTCCTGGTAACGCCCCCGGCCTTTCTCTCGCAGGCACAAAGGCTGGCCCAGTTTCACCAGCAGCGGAACGGCCTTCGCACCCTCGTTGTGACCACCGAGGAGATCTTCCACGAATTTGCCGGCGGAACCCCCGATCCAACGGCCATCAGGGATTTTGTAAAGATGTATTATGACAGGTATGCCGCAAGCTGGGGACAGTTAGGCAAATACCTGCTGCTCATGGGTAAAGCTTCCTTCGATTACAAGGACCGGCTAAGCGCTAATACCAACCTCGTGCCTGCATACGAAAGTGTGAACTCGCTCGATCCGCTGGCCACCTATACCTCGGACGATTTTTTCGGCTTTCTTGAAGACCATGAAGACATCAACTCCGCCCTTGTAGTGAACGGGCTCGATATCGGCATCGGCCGCATCCCTGCCATGTCTGCGGAAGAAGCAAAGAATTTCGTAGATAAGGTTCTTGATTATCATGCCTCCGCCTCACTCGGTCCCTGGCGGAACAACCTTAATTTCATCGCCGATGATGAGGACCTCAACCTTCACCTGCAGGATGCCGAGATCATTACGGCCACGGCCGCAACAGCGGCGCCGGCCTTTAACCAGCAAAAAATCTACCTCGATGCATTCAGGCAGGAGAATGGTTCTGCGGGTGGACGGTACCCCGGTGTTAATGCGGCTGTCAACAACAATATCTATAATGGAACCCTTTTATGGAATTACAGCGGTCATGGCGGGCCTCAGCGGCTGGCGGACGAAGTCGTTATAGACCAGCAAGCCGTCGACGGCTGGAGCAACAAGAACCGGCTGCCCCTGTTTGTTACCGCCACCTGCGATTTCGCTCCGTACGATAATCCTTCGGCCAACTCGCTGGGCGAGAATCTCTTGCTTAGGCGGTCGACCGGTGCCATCGCGCTTATGACCACAACAAGGGTTGTCTTTGCCTTCAGTAACCGGGTACTCAATAACAATTACCTTAAATATGCGCTGGAGCCGGCCTCGAACGGGCGTTACAGGTCGCTCGGCCAGGCAGTGATGGAAGCAAAGAACTTTACCTATCAAACCTTTTCGGATATCGTCAACAACCGGAAGTTCACACTCCTTGGCGACCCTGCCATGACGCTGGGTTTCCCGGTTCATAAAACAAGGATCACCAGGGTAAACGGAAAAGACATCACTGCCCTCACCGATACGCTCAGCGCCACCGAACTGGTGCTGATGGAAGGAGAGGTGACCGACAATGCCGGAAACCTGATCCCGGGCTTCCAGGGTACCGCTTACCTTTCGCTTTTCGACAAAGCGCAAACGGTTACCACGCTCGGTAACGATCCAACCAGCCAACCAGCAGGCTTTCAAACCCAGGAGAGCAGCCTTTTCAGGGGAAAGGCCTCTGTTCTGAATGGCCGCTTCAGCTTTAGCTTCAAAGTTCCCCGCGATATCAACTACCAGTATGGTAGTGGAAGGGTCAGTCTCTATGCTCAAAACGGCACAGAGGATGCCAACGGCCTGAATACCAGCCTCATCATTGGTGGAATTGCCGCAGGATCATCCAGCGATAACGAAGGACCGCAGATCAGGGCTTATCTCAACGACGAACGCTTTGTCAATGGAAGCATCACCGACGACAATCCCATCCTCATCCTCCGGCTGACCGATTCCTCCGGCATCAATACCGGCGGTTCAGGGGTGGACCACGATATTGTTGCCACGCTCGACAATGATAATGACCAGTATTATATCCTGAATAATTTCTACGAAAGCGACCTCGACAATTACCAGAAAGGCATGGTCAGGTTTCAGCTGCCACAGCTGGCGCCGGGGCCTCATTCGCTGAGGATCAAGGTTTGGGATGTTGTGAACAACTCGAGCGAGTACCTGCTGGAATTTACCGTCATCAATTCGGAAGAGCTGCGTATCGACCGGGTGCTCAACTATCCCAATCCCTTTACCACATCGACTTCCTTCTGGTTTGAGCACAATCAGCCGGGTACCGACCTCCCGATACGGGTGGAGATATTCACCGTCAGCGGAAAATTAATAAAAACACTGGCGCAGACAATAAATACGATCGGAAACCGTTCCAATGAGGTTCATTGGGATGGCAGGGACGAGTATGGTAATAAAGTAGGCCGCGGGGTATATCTTTACCGTCTCCGGGTGAGGGGTGCGAACGGCAAAACTGCGGAGAAATGGGAGCGCCTGGTGACACTGGGTAAATAACAAAAAATCAATACTTTAGTTTCATTAATAACCAAAACTGTATAATTTCACACACTTTTAAAATAGAACTATGAGATCAACTGCTTTAAGACTAACTGCTGCTGTTACCCTATTGACTTTCGGAATACTCCCCTCGGCTAATGCACAAACCCAGCCCATCAACGTAGTAACTACGGCTGTACCTTTTTTGCGCATTTCTCCTGATGCCCGTGCCGGCGGCATGGGTGATCTGGCAATCGCTACCTCGCCTGATGCGAGCTCATCTTATTTTAACCTTGGTAAGGTTCCTTTTAATACCTCCAAAGCCGGCATCAATGTAACCTATACTCCCTGGCTCAAAAAACTGGTCAACGATGTTTACCTGGCTTCACTTTCCGGTTACTATAAACTGGACGATAACCAGGCGATCTCTGCTTCACTGCGCTATTTCAGCCTTGGCAGCATCCAGTTCACCGACAATTTCGGCAACAACCTGCAGAGTGCCAATCCAAGGGAGTTTGGAGTTGACCTCGGTTATTCCCGTAAGCTTTCCGACAGGCTCGGTCTCGGTATCGGTCTGAAATATATCTATTCTAACCTCGCAGGCGGCTTTGCAGGCAATGGTACCAGCTACAAAGCAGGAAATGCCGTAGCCGGTGACATCGGTCTTTATTACAGCGGTTTGAACGAGCAGGGTCAAGGCTGGGCCTTTGGTGCAGCACTCACCAACCTGGGTTCAAGGATCGCCTATACCGACAATGCCGATCAGCGCGATTATATCCCTGCTAACCTCGGCATTGGTACTACCTATACAAAGGTTTTCGACGAGAGCAACAAGATCAGCTTCGGTATCGACCTCAATAAGCTGCTGGTTCCCACACCACCTACTTCTACAGGAAATGCATCAGCCGATTCTGCAGCCCTGGCCGATTACCGCAGCAAGGGCGTGGTCAGCAGCTGGTTCAATTCCTTTGGCGACGCTCCCGGTGGCTTTAGCGAAGAGATGAAAGAGTTCCAGGCTTCTATCGGCGCCGAATACTGGTACAACAACCAGTTCGCTCTCCGTGCGGGCTATTTCTTCGAAGACAAAACAAAAGGCAACCGCCGTTATTTCACTACCGGCGTGGGCATCAAGTACAATATTTTCGGACTGAACTTCTCTTACCTTATTCCTTCAGGTTCGGGCAATACCCAGAACCCGCTTTCCAATACCCTGCGCTTTTCGCTGGTATTCGATTTCGATGGAGGCGCTGGTCAGTAAGCAAGCATATAATTCATTTGAAAGGCGATCCATCGGGGTCGCCTTTTTTTTTGCCTTGGCTGCCGTTCGCGCTTGGAGACGGATTTTCCGGATATTTGCAGCCAAATATTATTATGGCAAACAGGATCGGATTTGGCGTGGACTTTCATCAGCTGGCAGAAGGAAGAGAATTGAAGATTGGTGGAGTACACATTCCCTATCATAAGGGAGCAGTAGGGCATAGCGATGCCGATGTATTGTTGCATGCGATCTGCGATGCCATGCTCGGCGCCGCCTGTCTTGGCGATATAGGTGTGCATTTCCCCGATACAGACCAGCAGTACAAAAATATCGACAGCAGCATATTGCTCGAAAAGACAGTGGCCCTGATCAGGAAGGAAGGCTACCGGCCGGTCAATATTGACAGCACGCTTTGCCTGCAGGAGCCGAAGATCAAGCCTTTTGTAACACAAATGCAGGAAACCATTGCCGGGATCGCAGGCATGCAGTCCAATACTGTATCGATAAAAGCAACTACTACCGAGCTGATGGGCTTTGTTGGCCGCAAAGAAGGCCTTATCGCTTATGCAACCGTTTTATTGGAAACTATTTAACAGCTTTCATTGACCTGAAACCTATCTTTGAAAGGATGGCGATAGAAATCAAGATTGTCAATCATTCCAATAACCCGCTGCCGGCTTATGCAACGGAAGGAGCTTCCGGAATGGATCTCCGTGCAGATCTCGTCAGACCCGTGACACTTAAGCCATTCGAGCGCACCCTGGTGCCTACAGGCATTTATATCGAGCTTCCCTCTGGTTTCGAGGCACAGGTAAGACCCAGGAGCGGCCTTGCCATCAGGCATGGCATTACCTGTCTTAATTCGCCTGGCACCATCGACAGCGACTACCGCGGAGAAATTAAGATTGTCTTGGTAAACCTTTCCACCGAGGAACATGTCATAAATCCCGGCGACCGTATTGCCCAACTCGTGCTGCAAAGGTTCGAGCAGGTTGAATGGAAGGAGGTGACGGTGCTCACCGAAACGCTTCGCAATGAAGCCGGCTTTGGGTCTACCGGTAAAAATTAATTGAATGATCAGAATTCTTACTTTGATGCTTTTGGTGGCTTTGTTGGCATCCTGCCGCTCCACAAGAAATATACAAACAGCTATCGTTAAGAAGGATACGGCAATCCTTGCACCTGTTCACGATAGTGCCAGGAGCGACAGCATGCGGTTGATCCGCTCGAGGCTGGGTCAGCTGGCGGCACAGCGGCTGAACTTTACCACCTTTACAGCCAAGGTCAACGTCGATTATAAGGGAGGAGATGGGAAGAGCTACGATGTAAATGCCAACATCCGGATGTATAAGGACAGCGCCATCTGGATATCCGCCAATGCCCTGCTGGGCATCGAGGCCATGCGGGTGCTGGTGACGAAGGATTCGGTTAAGCTGCTCAACAAGCTTAATAAGATATACACGGCAAGGAGCGTTGATTACCTGCAGGAGGTAACTGCTCTTCCGCTCGACCTCTATACACTCCAGGACCTGATCATTGGCAATGCTGTATTTCTTGATTCGAATATTGTATCTTATTCCCAGACCGGCGGCACGCTTTCCCTGCTTAGCGTCGGCCAGTGGTTCAAGAACCTGCTGACTCTCAGCGAGCCCGGGGCAACACTGCTTCATAGCAAGCTCGACGACATCGATATGAACCGCAGCCGTACGGCTGATCTTAGCTATGAAGCTTATGAAAGCAAGAAAGGAATGTCTTTTGCCACCAAACGAAGGATAACCGTAGCGGAAAAGACAAAGCTGGACATAAAGCTTGATTTTAAGCAGTTTGATTTTGACGAACCGGTAAGCTTCCCGTTCAGCGTGCCCAAAAATTATGAGAACAACTAAAATTTAATTTCCATACCTGCGTTTAGAACTATCCAAAAATCTTGTATATGAAAAAGCTCCTCATCCTGTTCCTTTCTTTTATGAGCGTTCAGTTGGTCCTTGCACAGCAGCCTGCGCAGGATAAGGCCAGGCTGGAACGCGAACGCCAGGAGATACAGCGTGAGATACAAGAGATCCAGTCTAATTATAATAAGGTAAGGGGTCTCAAAAAAGAATCCCTCGCCAAGCTTGGCATTCTACAGCGCAAACTGGAGCTGCAGGATCGCCTTATCGGGAACATCAACCGCGAGATTCGCGCCATTAACGACGATATCTATCTCAGCACGCTTGAAATGAACAAACTCCAGACCCAACTCGATACGCTGAAGGCTCAATATGCCAGGAGTGTTGTTTATGCATACAAGAACAGGAGCAGCTACGATTTTCTCAATTTTATCTTTTCATCCAATAATTTCAACGATGCCCTCAAGCGGGTTACCTACCTGAAAGCCTATCGCTCTTACCGCCAGCAGCAGGTAGCCAATATCCTGGAAACTAAAAAGATCATGGAGAACCGGAAACAGCAGCTGCTGGGCAAGCAAAGCCAGAAGCGCTCCGCTCTTCAGAACAAGCAATTGGAACTTTCGGAGCTGGCCAACCAGAAAAAAGAAAAAGATGCGGTTGTTGCCAAGCTGAAGTCGGAAGAAAAGAACCTGTCCAAGGAGATCGCATCAAAAAAGAAAAGGGATGGACAGCTTAAGAACCAGATCGCAGCTATTGTAAGAAGGGAGATCGAGGCAGCCCGTAAGGAAGCAGCCGAGCGTGCGGCCGCAGAGAAAAAAGCCAATGCCAATGCCGCTGCAGCTGCTGCTACGCCTTCCAATACCGAAGCACGTCCCAATACACCCGCAAAGCCCGCGGCTGCAACGAAGCCAAAAAGCTATCTCGATCTCAATGCAAAAGACGTGGCCCTCAACTCAAGCTTTGAAAAGAACAGGGGCAGCCTTCCCTGGCCTGTAGATAATGGTGTGGTGAGCATTCCTTTTGGTGCAAGCCGCGTGGAAGGCTTAACAATCGATAACCCGGGCATCACCATCTCAACACCCTCCGCAGGTGGGTCGGTCAAGGCCATCTTCGATGGTGAGGTGAGCGCTGTTTCAAACCTGGGCGATGGTATGATGGTAATGATCCGCCATGGCAAGTACTTTACGGTATACAGCAACCTGGCCTCAGCCAGCGTGAGCAAGGGAACCGTGGTGAAGACAGGCCAGGTCATTGGAAGGACCGCGCAGGCTGATGATGGAAGCGGCGGCCAGCTAGACCTCATTCTGATGAATGAGACAAAGAACGTGAACCCTGCACCCTGGCTTAGGAAATAAGCTGCATGTCGGAACTATCTGCATGACCTCAGGTCATTTCCTTTGGCCCTATTCCTCCGCAATAAATCCATTCTGATGCCAAGACTACCCTTGCACTTCCTTGCCTGCGTTTTCGTAAGCTCTCTTTTTGCCCAAACGGTGCAGGAAAAAGGCAATACGGCAGGCGCAGACGATGGTGAGGGCGGACAGCTTGACCTGATCATCCTGGCTGACAAATCAAAGGTCAATCCTGCCTTATGGCTCAGGAAGCGCTAGTGGCAAATTCCCTGCTCAATACTTCGTCATACAGTTTTTCGTAAAGTGGTACTATGTTATTGATATCGAAGCTGTGTGCATGTTTGGCAGCAGCATGCTTAAATGTTTGCAGCCTTTCATTGTCCCGCAGGATGTCGAGCGCATGCCTGCTCATTACATCCACGTCGCCTACCGGTCCCATATAACCGGTAACACCGGGGATCATGATCTCCCCTAATCCGCCTGCATCGGTCGATACAACCGGTACACCAGCTGCCATGGCTTCCAGTGCTGCCAGTCCAAAACTTTCATACTCCGATGTAAGCAGGAAAAGATCTGCTATCGCCAGAATGTCTTCCATTTGCTCCTGCTTTCCCACAAAGCGGGTATTGTCGCAAACACCCAGTTGCCTGCTGAGGTTTTCGGCTGCTCCGCGTTCGGGACCATCGCCAACAAAAAGAAGCTTGCTGGGTATTTCCTGGCTTACCTGGTGAAAGATCTTCACCACATCCTGCACTCTTTTGATCTTGCGGAAATTTGAGGCATGCAGCAGTATCCGCTCGCCGTTCGGCGCAATCACCTTTTTGAAGGCATCGATCGGCTTGCGGCTGAACCGCTGTACGTCTACAAAATTGTGGATTACCTCTATGTTCTTTTCTATCGGAAAGGTCTTAAAGGTCTCATCCTTCAGGTTATGCGAAACGGCTGTGATGGCGTCGCTTTGATTGATCGAAAAAGCTACTACCGGCGCATAGGTCTTGTCTTTTCCTACAAGCGTAATATCCGTACCGTGAAGAGTGGTGATAACAGGAATATAAATGCCTTCCTGCTCCAGTATCTTTTTTGCCATATAGGCTGCAGAAGCATGAGGAATGGCATAATGAACATGCAGCAGCTGCAGCTGGTTGTTCTTGATCACATCGACCATGGTGCTCGCCAGCGCGGTTTCATAAGGCGGGTAATCAAAAAGTGGGTAGGTATGTACCTGTACTTCGTGATAAAATATATTGGGGATGAATCCATTTAACCTGACCGGTTGCTGGTAAGTAATAAAATGTACCTGATGACCTTTCTGAGCCAGCGCCTTGCCTAACTCGGTGGCCAGCACACCGCTGCCCCCGAATGTTGGATAACAAACAATTCCAATCTTCATAATGAGCTATTCAGCCTGCTAAGGTAAATACAAAATGCCCACCGCCTTCCCTCACCTCCGTTAAATAATTGAATTTGCAATCCTGTTTCATTTAACTTTAAAACATGAAGAAATCCCTTATTACCGGTATCTCCTTCCTATTGCTTTTTCCTGCATTGGCACAGCAGGAAGATTCGGCTTTCATCCGCAGGGTTGCCGGCGAGATCCTCGCAAACGGCCGTGCTTATGAGAACCTCAGAACGCTTACCAAGCAGGTAGGTGCTCGGCTTTCCGGCTCGCCGCAAATGGCAAAGGCCGAAGAGTGGGGACTGCAGGCCATGAAGGCGCTGGCCCCGGACAGGGCATGGCTACAGGAATGCATGGTGCCGCATTGGGTAAGAGGTGGCAAGGATGCGGCTACTGCCCAGTATAATGCTCCGGGTGGAAAGCCGATGGTGCGCTCCCTCGATGTGCTGGCCCTGGGCAATTCCATCGGCACCGGACCTGCCGGTCTCATAGCACCAGTGGTGGAAGTGGCGTCTTTTGATGACCTGGAAACTAAAAAAGATTCCCTGCGTGGCAAGATCGTTTTCTATAACTACGCCTTTAATCCCGCTTATGTTGCAACATTTGAAGCCTATCGCGATGCTGTGCCTTACCGCGGCCAGGGTGCAAGCCGTGCTGCAAAATATGGGGCCCTGGCAGTGATCGTAAGGAGCATGAGCCACAGTACGGACAATCATCCGCATACAGGCTCATTGCGCTACGACAGTGCTTCGCCCAAGGTGCCCGCCCTGGCCATAGGCCTCCGGGATGCGGACTGGCTGAGTGCTGCCCTGAAGAAGGGTAAGGTCGGTGTCTCAATGAAAACATCCGGGCATTTTTTGCCCGATACCATAGGTCATAACGTGATCGCTGAGATGAGGGGCAGCCAGTTCCCCGACGAATACATCACCATTGGCGGCCACCTCGATAGCTGGGACGTAGGCGAAGGCGCCCACGATGACGGCACAGGCTGTGTTCAAACGATAGAGATCCTGAGAGCTTTCAAAGCACTTGGTTATGTACCAAAAAGAACCATCCGCTTTGTGCTTTTTGCCAACGAGGAGAATGGTCTTCGCGGCGGTAATAAATACGCCGAAGAAGCAACAGCCAAAGGGGAGCGCCATATTTTTGCGCTTGAAAGCGATGCGGGTGGCTTTACACCAAGAGGCTTTGGTATTTCAGCTCCGGATGAGCAGTTTAAAAAGATAAGTGCCTGGCAGCGCCTGCTGGCTCCTTACGGTGCCCTTGAGTTTACAAGAGGTGGCGGCGGGGCGGATATAGGCCCGCTTGCCCGGGCCCAGCGTACTGTGCTGGCGGGCCTTACACCCGATTCGCAGCGCTATTTTGACCTGCACCATGCCAGGAACGATGTGTTTGAAGCCGTCAATAAAAGAGAGCTGCTCCTGGGTGCAGTGAACATGGCTGCCCTTGTTTACCTGGTTGATAAATATGGTTTATGATTTTTTGAATGGTCGCCGCCTTGCTGCTGCAAAGCAATCAGCCTGCATATAAAAGAAAGATCGCGGGCCTCTTGTGAAGCTGTGGCATAGCCCTCTTCCACTGTTGTGGCGTTTGCGTGCGCACCCACTCTGTCTCCCCCGTGAGGTCCACCGCCACGCAGATCTTTGTCGACGCCTGGCAGGTTTTTACCAGGGTCTCGAGCAGCTGGTTATTTCGGTAAGGCGTTTCAATAAAAATTTGCGTGCAGTTTTTTTGCCTTGACTCCTGTTCTAGCTCCCTGATGGTCTTCATTCTTTGAGCGGCATCGATAGGCAGGTAACCGCAAAACCTGAATTGCTGTCCGTTCATGCCACTGGCCATGAGGGCAAGCAGGATTGAATTGGGCCCCACCAGAGGCTTAATAGTGACAACTTCTTCCTGCGCTATCGAAATAAGCTGCTGGCCCGGATCTGCCACACCGGGGCAACCCGCTTCGCTGATGATCCCGATGGTGTGACCGCTTTTCAGGTGTTGCCTGAAGGCCTTTGCCACCTGTTCGTCTGAGTCCTTCATCAGGTGCCAGGCATAGTTGTCGATCACCATCTCTTTCCACAAAAGCTTAAGATAGCGGCGCGCCGTCCTTTCATTCTCCACAAAAAATACCGAACAGCTCTCTACCGCCTGCCTGATATAGGCAGGAAGCACCTCGGTACGTCCCTCAGCGAGCACAGTGGGGATAAGGTAAACGGTAGCAGACATCAATTGTTCTTTATGCGATGAAGACTAAGGGTTGCGGCTACTACTGCATAGGCAGGCGCAAGCACCCAGCCAACCAGAACGAGCCCGTGCATGAGGTAGAAGATGAGTCCATTGCCTATGGCTAGCCCGCGGTGACGGCCAATGAAGTCGATGCTGGCCGCAGGAGACATCTTATTGCGTTCGCAGCTGTAATCCATCATCGAAAACCCATAGTAATAGCATTCGATGAATAGTGCTATCAGCGGTGTTATCCATCCCACGAGGGGAAGAAAGCCAAGAATAATAATCAGTACGATATAAACTGTTTGCCAAAGTGTATTGCGAAGCGCCAGCCGTATGCCCCGCCAGGCATCTTTCATGAGCTGGTTAAAGCTGAATGGAAAATCCCTTCCCTCGATGATGCTCGTGGTTTTTTCGCTCAGGTAAGCAAAAACCGGCGAACCGATGATAAGGAAAGCATATTTAAAAAGTGAGAAATAAAAGAATACCAGTATGAGCTTTAGCATCATGCCGATCATCAGGAAAAGAAAGCTCAGAAGCTCGCTCCTTTGTTTTTCCAGCCAGGCCTTTATGCCCATCTGCCTTTCCAGCCAGCTGACCGCATCATCGGAAGACATCCAAAAAAAATAAAGCCCTACTGCAAAAAGGATGGTATAGATAATGCCTGGTATCAATATCCATTTCCAAAGCCGGTGCTGCCTGATGAAATTGTGCGCATCGGAATAGGATTGGATTGCTATGATGATTTCTTTGAGCAAATAGTAGATTTGATTGGTAAATATATTTAATCGAAACCAGAAGAATGCATGATGAAAAAGCTGCCGCTTCAATTTTATCTGCGCGATGATGTGGTCGGGATCGCAAAAGAGCTGCTGGGCAAGGTGCTTGTTACATGCTTCAATGGCGAGCATACATCCGGGCGGATCGTGGAGACCGAGGCCTATGCCGGCGAAACAGACAAGGCCTCACATGCGTCAAAAGGAAGGACCGCCCGCACGGAAGTGATGTTCGGAAGCGGAGGCCGTGCATACGTATACCTCTGTTATGGAATTCACCAGATGTTCAATATCGTAACCAATATCGAAGGTATACCGCATGCCGTCCTTATACGGGCAGTGGATCCCTTAAAGGGAGTGGAAATCATGCTGCGACGCACAGGTAAGCCAAAGCCCGATCATAGCATTACAAAAGGCCCCGGCAATGTGGGAAGAGCTTTCGGATTTCATACGTCTCAGTGCGGACTGCCTCTCCAGGGTGAGGAGCTGTATATTGCCGATGATGGCTACCGGCCATCTCCTTCGCAAATCATCAGTACGCCGAGGATAGGAGTAGACTATGCAGGTGAGCATGCCACCTGGAACTATCGCTTTTATATCAGCGGCAATCCTTATGTCAGCGGCAAAAAAGCACGAACATTAAAACCCTGAGGTTAAAAAGACGATCCAGGCGAAAGCCGTTTGTGTTGGGAACAGTTAAAACTTCGGACAGCTCAGGCGCTTTGCATCCGGGTCGCTCGGACGCTTGATGTAGATCAGCGAGAATTCCGCTCCACCCCGCATGTTAGAGGCAGGCTTGAGGCTGGATATATTCACATCGTATGTAGCACCCAGTCGAAACTCCCCAAACTCAAGGCCTACATAGGGAATGATGGCATCGCCTACGCGGTACCATGTGCCCAGGTAAACATTGGTAGGATTGCGGGGATCCTGGTTAATGCCGAGCATGTAGGCGCCGCCCACCTGTGTGTTGACAGCATTGGCCTGCCTGCTGTGCATGGCGCTGAAGTGAATGCCATTGAACTCCCCTATGGGCAGCATGCCGCCACCCTGTATGGTCAGGCGGGAATCAAGTATGTAGTTGCCTCCCTTGAAAGATTCTTTCGGACGGTTGACGTGGTACATGGAGGCACCCAGGTAAAAATTATTGACACCATCGGTGGTTCCATTGTAAAACACGCCGAGGTTGACATCGAGGTATTTGATGTTAAGCTGGTTCTGGAGAAAAAGCTCGCTGGTGATACCGGTAAAACCATTGGCAGTAAGCTGGTCTTCGAACTTGACGCGCTGGGGATCGAGCCTTTTGTTCACGAATGTTCCCTGGAAGCCAAGTCCAAGCTGATGATAGCCGTTCTCATCAAGCGCCTTATGGTAGGCCGTTGATAAAGCGAGATAGTTGTTTTGAAGCACGCCGTTTCCGCTTTTGTCGGAAAAGGCCATCACACCAACGCCAAACTGGTCAAACGTCGGGATCCTGTTCTTCAGGATGCCTCCGTCTACGGAAACTGTATAGGTTGTAAAGGCATTGTTGATAGAAGGCCATTGGTTACGGTAGTTTCCGGCTACCCTGAAAACGCCATCAAATTTACCGGTAAGGGCAGGGTTGAGGGTAAGGGGGGAGACAAAGAATTGGGAAAAATTAGGGTCCTGTGCACGTCCCAGCAGTACCGATGCCAGGCCAAGAAAAGTGCAAATAAACTTTCTCATTCTCACGTTAGTTAGACATGAAAATTACAAATAAACCCTTGTCTGGCAAAGAAAATTTCTTTAAGACTGGATTTTCGCCCCATAGGCAAGGTCGCCCGCGTCACCGAGACCTGGAACGATGTATCCTTTGGCTGTAAGCTCGTCGTCTATGGCGCCGCACCAGACAATGGCCTCGGGTACTTCCCGCCGCAGGTACTCTATGCCCACCGTGCAGGCTATGGCCGTTACGATATGAAATGCTTTAGGATTGCCTTCTTCCTTGAGGTATTTGATGGTTTTTACCAGCGAAGCCCCCGTTGCCAGCATCGGATCGGATATGATGAGTATGCGGTTGTCGATATCCGGGCAGGACAGGTATTCCAGGGCGATCTCAAAAGAGCCATCGCGGTTGTGCTTCCTGTAAGCCGATACAAAGGCATTGTCCGCCTTGTCGAAATAGCTGAGCAGGCCCTGGTGCAGGGCGAGACCGGCACGCAGGATGGTGGTAAGGATCGGCTGCTCCTGCAACACCTCGCAAACTGCTGTTCCCATCGGGGTCTGTACCTCCTGCTCAACATAAGGCAGGCGCTTGCTGATCTCAAAAGCGGCCACTTCCCCGATGCGCTCCAGGTTGCGCCGGAAGCGCATCCGGTCGCCCTGCACCTGCACATCACGCAGCTCGGCGATCCAATTGCTTACCAGGGAGTGTTCCTTGCTTAGATTGATTACCATGGCGCCAAAGCTAAGAAATATGCCGGTCATGCTGCGGTTCGGCATGCCGGCTTGCTTCCTTTCGCCCCGCGCGGAAAAGCATAGAGTTAGGTTTGCCACTGAGCAACATGGCCGCAATCATAAGCCCGAAACAGGTATTTTTGACGCATGGTATACAGGGCAATAGGGCTCATGAGCGGCAGCTCTCTCGACGGACTCGATATCGCTTTTGCAGAGATACATGAAAACAGCGGCAGCTGGAGCTTTGACATACTGGCTGCGGATTGTTACGCTTACCCGCCCGAGTGGAAAGAAAAGCTGGAGAAAGCTACCACGCTCAATGCGCTCGATTACCAGCTCCTGCATACCAGCTATGGGCATTACCTGGGAAGGGAAGTGAACCGCTTTATCGACCAGTATGGCCTGCATTTCAAAGTGGGACTGGTTTCCTCGCATGGACATACCACCTTCCATGTTCCTTCCCGGGCAATGACCGCGCAGCTCGGCGATGGTGCGGCCATTGCCGCCGAAACAGGACTGCCCGTCATCAGCGATCTAAGGGCCATGGATATTGCTCTTGGAGGGCAGGGCGCACCCATCGTTCCGATAGGCGAAAAGCTGCTTTTCAGTCAGTATCCGCTCTTCCTCAACCTGGGCGGCATTGCCAACATATCCTTCAATCTTCAGGGCAGGTACATAGCCTTCGATATCTGCCCGGCCAACCGTGTGCTGAACATGCTGGCCGCCTGGGACAATAAATCCTTCGACGCCGGCGGCGAAATGGCTTCTATGGGCAAGGTGAATGATGACCTGCTGCGGCTTCTCAACGCGCTCGATTATTACCGTCAGCCCCATCCAAAATCGTTGGCCAATAATTTCGGTACCGATGAGGTCTATCCACTCATCAAGTCTTTTGGACTGACGCACAACGATGCACTGAGAACCTATGTCGAGCATGTTGCGCTGCAAGTGGCATCGGCAGTAGAGCAGGGAGCAGGTAATGCTGTGTATCCGCCAGGATCAGCCATGCTGGTCACCGGTGGCGGAGCTTTCAACACCTTCCTTGTGGAAAGGCTAAGGCAGGTATTGGAGCCAAGAGGCATATCGGTGACTGTGCCTGATGAGCATACCGTCAACTACAAGGAGGCCCTGGTGATGGCCCTGGCCGGCGTGCTGCGCTGGCGCCAGGAAAATACCGTGCTTTCATCGGTAACGGGAGCAGCACGCGACAGCATCGGCGGCGCCATCTGGATGGGGCAGGAGGCCTAGGCTTCTACCGGGTCGATAAGGGAAAATGTATCGCCGTCGAATAAACCCAGGTCGCTGAGCTTAAGGTGCGGGATCACCAGCAAGGCCATAAAGGAAAGTGTCATAAACGGCGCGGAAAGCCGGCAGCCGAGCTCTTTTGCGGCCTCGTCTATGGCAGCATACCGGTTAGCGACCTCGTATCCATCATCCGGGCTCATCAAACCGGCAACAGGAAGCGGCAAAAGCATGTCCGTTTTGCCGCCAACACAGCTTACCCCACCCTTGCTTTCGATAATAAGGTTAACAGCCCTGCAAATGCTTTCATCATCTGCGCCTATCGCTACGATATTGTGCGAGTCGTGTGCAACGGAAGACGCGATAGCCCCTTTTTTCAGCCCGAAATTCCGGATATGGGCCTTGGCCACCGGCGCATCCTTGTAACGGTTGACCACCACGATGCGAAGTATATCCTGCTCTATGGACAGGTTTGCATGCAAGGTAGTATGGGTTTGCAGCTTATTGGTGATCAGCTGCCCATCGAGCGCCTCTATCACCGGAATACCCGTCTTGCTTTGCAGGCCGGCTTTTTCGCCGCTTATATCCTTCACCTGTTTTTTACTGCAACCGAAGCGGTTCACGGTACCCTGGCCCGAAGAGCCTGCAGTGCTGATCAGCGTTTTTCCATTTTCAGCAACCTGCTTTCCATCAATACAGGTCGACAACACCTCAAAGCTCTCAAGATCTTTCACAAGGATGAAATCCGCAAAATCATTCTGCCTCAACAGGCCCACCTTGAGCTTGTAATGAAGCACCGGGTTCACACAGGCTGCCCTGATGATCTTGAACACATCGATGCCCCTTGCTGCAGCCCTGGCGCAGAGCTTGTTGATATGGCCTTCAACAAGACTGTCGGGATGCTTGTCGTCGCTGCAGAACATGATCTTGCCGGCATGGTCCTGCAGGAGGCCAATGAGTGCCTCGAAGTTCTTGGCGGCGCTGCCTTCGCGTATGATGATCT
>DASTPZ010000212.1:0-5356 GCA_035761965.1 Flavisolibacter sp.
TATTAACGCTGATGCTTAAAAGGTCGATCTTTTTCATGTTCACAATGGTTTAACCTCGGTCTTTGATATTCATATTGCCAGTGATCCGGATTTTGCCGGCGCCTGTAGGGTGATTGCATTTTCTTTCCCATCATTTAAAACACTGCTGTAGATATCGAGCAGCGCCTGAATATTTTTCTCAGGGGTATAAAGCTTTTCATAGGTGCGGCGTGCATTGTTCCTGTAATGTTGTTTTTCTGCCGGTTCCATATTCATCCACTGTTCCAGACAACGCTCAAGATCTGCTGCATTCCCTGCTTCGAAATGGAGGCCATCATACCCTGCCGTTATCATGGACTTCATGGCACCGAGTTCCGAAGCAATAACAGGTGTTCCACAGGCAAAGGCCTCTATGATCGACAGCGGCATGCCTTCATACCAGATTGAGGGAAAGAGCAGTGCGGATCCGTTTGCCATTTCGGCAAAAACCTGCTCCGGCTTCAATACGCCGATGAACTCAATATGAGGATATCGTTCGCTGTAGGCTTTTACTTCTGCTTCAAGAGGGCCGCTACCGGCGATCCTGATCTTATAGCTGACCTTCGCAAAAGCTTCCAGCAGCGTGCGGATGCCTTTTTCTTCGGATAGCCTGCCTATGTAGAGAAAATGCGATCCCGCTTGACTGCCTGGTCGGGCATCCGGACCCGAAGAGAAGTTCGGCTTCACCACAATGCGGCCGGGCTGAAAGCCTCTCGATGAAGAAAGAAAAAGCTCTTTCGCAAAGTCGGTAAATACGATATAAGCGGAACAATTTCTCCAGGTGCCGAGCCAGTCGTGCAAACTCACCATCAGCCCCATGACAAAAGTGAGCAGGTGCGATCGCTTGTATACAGCCTTGCGAACAGCCTGCCAGGGAAAGCGCTGCTTCAGCGAATGCGGGAAGGGCTTTCCCTGGTGAAAAAGCGTGGCGGATGGACAAAGCAGCCGGTAGTTGTGCAGCGTCATTACATAAGGTATGCCCGAATGCCTGATGGCCGTCAGCACCGAGGGCGAGCCTGCAAAATGCAGGTTGTGAACATGCACAAGATGAGGCCTGTAGCTACGCAGCTTCTTCTTCACTTTGTTGTAGGAGAAAGGATTAAATGGCAGCAGCAGCCAATTGACCAGGGCACTCCGCTCATTCGAGAATGAAAGCAGCTCCACCTCAAGCCCCTGGGCTTTAAGCAGTTTCATCTCCTGACTCACCACCGTTTCTTCGCCTCCTTTAAAACGGTAAGTGCAATGAATGATTAGTATTCTCATAGTGTAAAACGGTCTTTAGTATCCATACCATTTTGGAAAATTTCCACCTCAGTGTGCATATTCTGTGTGCACGTGTTTTTTTATAACCAGGCACTCATAGCCTTTTTCAGGTTGCCATTCATTTTGATCACAGTATTGATGATCTTGCGGGTGGCCAGGGCTTTCAGTCCATAAGGCTTCTGAAGCTGCCTGCGCAGCGAAGGCTCAGTACTTGCAGCATTGCAGAACCGGAAGCTGCGCTGTTCACCGGTATCTGTAACCGTTTTAAGATAGTCGACCCCAAAAGTATTCGTCGACTCTTCGTCAAAGCCGATATTGCTAGCCTTGGATAATACCGGGTAAACCACTTTTAAGCCGTTCTCCGCCACATGCACCTGCATCTGTATATCCCAGGTTGATATACGCCCGTCAAGCTGCTTCTTCAGCATGCGGTAAAGGTCGCGGCCCTCCTTGTTCAATCTTTGCCTAAAGCCCGGTGAGCGGTGCAGCTCGTCCAGCTTTGCCTTGTCCCATGTAACCTGGCTTACCCGATCGGACCAGCTTGCCCATCCATAAGAGCAAAAGCGGTGGTGTATAACCGTATCGTATGGATAATTGTTCTTCTTCAACGGAAAACAAAAGCCGGTAATGCAAAACACATCGCGGTCGCCTTCGTAGTGATCAAGCGCATCAAGCATGTAGCGGATATAATTTGGCGTTACCACCAGGTCATCCTCTATCACGATGAACCTGTCGTAGTTGGCGCAGAGATGGCTGATACCTGCAAAAAAATTAGGCCCCGTGCTCATATTGCGCTCGCGGAACTGCTTATGTATCTCCTTAAATCCCTGCAAGCCGTCGATATAGGCACGCGTGGCCATCACACCCGGCGCATCCTTCTCATTTTTCGGGCCATCACAAAAAAAGATCACTTCCATGGAAGCGGTCTCGGGATTGGCCAGCAGGGCTTCCATAGAGGCCTTCAGCTTGGCGGCACGCTTGTAGCAGAATACAGCTATGACGGTTTTTTTTGTCATGATATGCGGCTTTTGTACTGTTTATTTTTTGAATCGCTCCCAGATAAAGGGAAAGAATGTTTTCATCCAAAGCTTGCAGAAAGCCGAGGGGTAAGACAATGGAAAGTGCTCTCTTATAAAATGCAGGTACTCGCTGTAAGCAAGTCCTTTCGGACTTTTCATATAACGGATCCGCTCTTTGAGCGGAACGCTCTGCGGCTTCCAGTTATGACCATGATCATCTACACAGCTGCCAAGAAAGCCGGGCGCAACCTTAACGGCAAAACCCGCTTTTTTTGCTCTCAAGCCATAGTCGTAATCGGCAAGCGAATGCGTGAACTGCGGCGCAAGAATGCCGATCTTGCTTACTACCTGCCAGGGCACGAGCATGATGTTGGCATTCCCAAAGTCACAGTCCATCACTGCAGTATCGCTATGAACCCTGCTGCTTTTCCACCGCTTGCGCGACTGGAGCTGCCAGCCTCCATAGGAAAGCGTGCCTGAGTGGGTATCGCGCGTGCTGCCGATGCTGATAGCCGGTACGCGGTTCTTACCTGCCGGCGTAAAGCTTGTTTCAAGTAATGTTTCGATGGCCTCATTGTCAAGCACCGTATCATCGTTGAGCAAGAGGTAAAAGTCGGGATTGATCTCCCGGGCTTTTTCCCATGTTTGTCGCATGCCTCCAGCCCAGTAAAGAAAACCCGTACCCTTATACACATGTGTGCCGGGGAAATAGCGAAGCACAGCTTCTGCCGTGCCATCTGCCGAGTTATCATCGGTCAGGAACACTTCAAGCTTGGCGCTGCCGCGAATGGTTTGCTTCTTGAGGCTTTCAAGACAGGCCAGGGTCTTTTGCCTGCGGTTGAAAGTGGTGAGTAAAACTGCAATGGTCATAAAACAGGTTTTTAAAGGCTTGCCGCTTTTTGGCTGATGCGCTTCCTGATAGCACGGTAATAGCTTAAAGAATAATATTTGAGGCGCATGCGCAGCGTGAGGTTGGGAACGCCCAATGTGCGCTGCACAAGCCCTGTATATTTTTCGTGGCTCATATCCAGCCCAAAGCCGGAACATTCGTTCATGAAGTAGTCATAGAGCCTGTAAAGGCCAAAGGTCTTTTCAGCAGGCAGGTGCCAGATGGCAAGTGAGGTATCCGAAGCGCTTACATTACGGTAAAAAAGGGGGTTGGTCCATATCCGCTTCATAAAGCTATCGGGCCGGCCGGCCTTCAGCTCATTTTTGAAATAGAGATAGCTGAGTGTATGGGCCTCTTCATTGAATTTTTTCAAGCCCTTCTCATGCCTTTCAAGCAGAATGGGCCAGAGTTCGGTAAAGTCGGCATAGATCTTCCTGATGTTTTTTACGCTGGCCAGGAAAAACTCGCCCAGGTGATAGGTAGGGATCTCATTCAGCTTTTTACCCATCAGCTCCTCGTAAACTTCTTTGAGATCATTACGGCTGAGGCCATTGATCACATAATCCGGCAGCACCTGGTCTTCAAAGGAGATAAAGCCGGCAGGCCTGGCCGCATTGAACAGCTGATCGACCGGTTTTACAAAAATGCAATCCGAATCGAGTATGAGATAATGATCACTGCCATCAGGATCAGCCATAGAGATATGCTCAAGGATCGAGAACTCGTAGAACTGATTCTGGAAGGCCTTGTAATAGCCTTTGGGTGTTCTGTACTTGAAGTCGGTAAACACCACCTCAACATCCAGCTCGTTCAGCAGGGAGCTTATCTTGCGTCCATCGACCACAGGCAGCTTTTTCACATTGGTGAACAGCACATGCTTCTGTGTTTTGTTAAACCGCCTGCTGGTGATGAAAAAAACGAGTATGCAGCGCCAGTATATATCCTGGTGGCTTTGGGAAGATGACAGTTTCCCGGTCTGGGGAAAGAGGCTCTCCTGCCCCTTTTCGTCTGCGCATAGCCAGGTACAAATATGATCCATGTTATGATTGGGTTTCTTCGTTTAATTCGTCCTCGATTGCCTGCTCCTTGTCCTTTTCGAGATAATAAAGACACATTCCCACATGCCCCCAGAAGATCAGTGGCGGCACATAGTTGAAAGAAAATACCAGGCCGGAGATGCCGAAGCCGATCAGGATAACCGATTGAAAGGAAAGCTGCCTGCTGAAAGCCTTTACGAGCAGATAAAGCAGGAAAGAATATTTGAGCAGCAGTCCCACTATGCCATGATAAAAAAGCATTTCTATATAGCCTTCATGAAAGTGCTGCCCAGTCTTCTCGGGCCACCAGTCCACAAGCGGATTGGTCATTTCAAAACCTTCGAAGGTCCAGCCGAACACAGGCCGCTCCAGGAACATAGCTGAGTAAACCTCTCTTTGCTCGATACGGAAGTTGCCCGTGCTGCCTTCTTTAGCCGGGTCGAATATTTCACTGAATCTATCGGCCAGGAAATCGGTAAAACCGGGCACCAGGTTCGAAACGAAAAAATAGCCGATAAGGGCGGCGACCGTGCCGCTTACGACCAGGTGCTTGACCATTGCAAAAGAAAGCAGCCGGTTTCGCAGGCAGGCAAGCAGGTAAAAAAAGCTGGCGGCAAGCGCACTGCTCCACACAGAGCGGTGCTGGTGTACAAGAATCACCACAAAACACAGCAGGAGGGGCAACAGGTATTTGTTCTTTCTTTCCCATAGGTAATGATGCAGATACCAGAGAAAGGGAATGATCATCATGAGGATATGACTGGCATGAATGATGCGGCTATCGCCGGAAAAGGGACCGTAGTCATCCATATCCACGCTTTCGAGACTAAAGGAAAATCCGCTGCCGAAAAGCACCATGAATGCGAGATAGGTTACGAGATAAAACTTCGCCATGAAGCCAAGCAGGTCCATATCAAGCGCTCTAAGCATGCATTTGACGAAAATCACGAACACGACCGGGAAGAGCACCGTGAACATCGTAAGCTGCTGGAAAAACGTATCGTATTTGGTAAGCGATTCCAGCACCAGTCTTATCATTACCAGCGTAAAAAGAATAATGTACCATCGCTCGCCCTTTTTCAGATGGGAGAAACGGTAAAGCATGAAGCCGTAGATGAAAAGTCCCAATA
>DASTPZ010000213.1:0-19305 GCA_035761965.1 Flavisolibacter sp.
CTGCAGGAAGGAGGCTTTGCGTGAGCTGCTGCAGATGAATCTTCACCGGGCCAGTCTTTTTCCCGACCTGGACGGTTATGCCGCTTCGCTTCGCCTGCGATATGAATCGCTTGAAACCCCCGAGCAGGTAAAGGAACAGGAGCAGCAAAAAATACGGGACAGGGATTATCCTTATTTTCCCTGACCAGCAGTTACCCTTAGGCTCTGGTTTTTTGTCTTGTTTTAACGGTCACTCGCCGATACCGATTGCTTTTGTTAAAGCAATTAATTAAGTTTGTTCACGTTAGGATATTAACAGAGCGTTGAAAAACCGAGGAAGAAAATTAAAGTCCAACAACCCTAAAATCCTTTTGAAAATGACTAGTTATCTACGTAACCTATTTGTTTATTTTGAATACGTGCTCCATCCTGCCGGCGGCTCATTCGACAATGGTGGAGAAAAGCGGAAGAGAAAGCCAAGAAGACCAGGCACGCTTCAAAGCTCACCCGAAAGCCTTAATCTTCGGGGCAATCAAAAAAAGCAGGATAAGCTTCGCCGCAACCCGGCACCCTAGCCCGGGCATCCATGTTTTCGTATTCCGTCTTACCTTTGGGGAGTTGATAAAAAGCACTCTTTGCGGGCTTTCGAGAGCCCGGGCTTTAAGCAAACTTAACCTAAGCAGGCACTACCATGGGCATACGCAAACAGATCGCCGAATACCTTTATCTCCGCAAGCCGGATCCTGACCGCCCTAAGACACAATGGGTAAAATATATGCACGGCATCAACCGGATAAGCCTGTTGCTGTTTATCCTGGGTCTCATCATACTGGCCATCAAGCTAACGGTTAAACGGTAGCCTGAACCAGCCCGATGATGGATTGCGCTGCCCGGGCAGAAGCATTGTCTTCCTGCTGCAGCAGGCTTCTCAGCTGGCGGTAATCTTCCATCAAGGCTTCCCTGCGTGCCTGATCATTCAGAAGGCTGTTGAGTTCGGTTACAATATTGCTTACCGTAAGCTCATGCTGTATGAGTTCGGTAACCACTTTTTTATCCATGATCAGGTTTACCAGGGAGATATACTTGATCTTGATCAGCCTTTTGGCGATCTGGTAAGAGATGGGAGAGCCCTTATAGCAAACTACCTCAGGCACGCCAAAAAGCGCTGTTTCGAGCGTGGCAGTGCCCGATGTTACCAGGGCTGCGCTGGACCTTGTGAGCAGCCCGTAGGTTTGATTGCGCACGCTTCCAACATTCGGATAGGCTTGCAGAAAAGGATCGTAGAATTCATCCTCCAGCGAGGAGGCCTTGGCCACTTCGAACTGATATTGAGGAAAAGCTCTTGTGGCTGCCAGCATGATGGGCAGTTTCTTAGCCACCTCCTGCCGGCGGCTGCCGGGCAGCAGGGCTATTACGGGGCGGGGCGGCTTCGCGGGCGGATGTTTTTCTAAAAATTCGTTTATGACCTGTACAAGCGGGTGTCCCACATATTCCACCTCGTAGTCCCATTTTCGGTAAAAATCCGCTTCAAAAGGAAGAATGACCAGCATCTTATCTACAACCTTCCTGATCGATCTTACCCGTCCTTCTTTCCAGGCCCACACCTGCGGCGATATATAGTATACGATCCGAAGTCCTTTTTCCCTTGCCCATTTGGCTATACGCAAATTGAAGCCGGGATAGTCGACCAGCACCAGCACATCGGGCGAGAATGCTTCGATATCAGCCTTGCACCATTTGAGATTTTTGAGAATGGTGGGAAGGTTTTTGATGACCTCGGTAAAGCCCATGAAAGCAAGCTCGCGGTAGTGCTTTACTACCTCCGCGCCGGCCTCCTGCATCAGGTCGCCGCCCCAGGCCCGCACATTGGCAAGCCGGTCAAGCTTTTTAATCTCCCTTACAAGGTTGCTTCCATGGAGATCGCCAGAGGCTTCACCCGCAATGATGTAATATTTCATGAAAAAGGTTGAATGGGCAAAAAAGCCTTGCTGCTTAAATAAATAGCTTGAGCAGCAGGATGCCGATGCCATACACCAGGGTGATACCAAAGATGCCCTTGGCTGTGTTATCCTTCCTGGTATTGATGTAATAAGTGAACAGCGCTATGTTGCCTACCAGGCACCAAACACCCCAGAAGGTGATCAGCTGCTTTTGCTGAAAAAAAGCACGTATAAACTCGCCGAACTCCTGGTAAGAGAAGCGCGCGTAGTAAAGGATCACCAGGACGATAAAGGGCGTAACAAGACCCAGTATCAGTCCGAGTCTGAGGTTATCCCTGGTCAGAAAAAATGTTCCAGTCTTTTTCAAGCTGCTGTTTGAGTTTATAGTGTGTCAAATCGAATTGTACGGGTACCACGCTCACATATTTATTGGCAAGGGCCCATACATCCGTGTCGGTACCTTCGTCGAAGTTAACGAACTCACCCGTAAGCCAGTAATATTTACGCCCGTGCGGATCGTTTCTTTCAATAAAATCTTCTTCGTATTTCGCATAGGCCTGCCTGCATATTTTTATCCCCTTAATTTCATCTGCCGTGGCGATGGGTATGTTCACATTGAGCACCGTATGTTTATCGGGCGGGGTCTGCAGCATCTGCTCGACGATGATCCTGGCGTATTTCCTGGCAGCCGAAAAATCGGCTTCAAGGCTATAATCGAGCAGGGAGAACCCAATCGAAGGGATGCTTTCAATAGCCGCTTCCACAGCGGCCGACATGGTGCCCGAGTAAATGACATTGATGCTGTGATTGGCCCCGTGATTAACGCCGCTCAGGCATATATCCGGTTTGTGGTGCAATACTTTGTCTACCGCCAGCTTTACACAATCTACCGGTGTGCCCGTACACTGGTAGGCCTCTATGCCTTCGAAAAAATTTACCTTGTGCAGTCGCAGGGGAACCCCGATGGTAATGGCATGGCCCATGCCCGACTGGGGCTTGTCCGGGGCTACCACTACCACTTTTCCAAGGTCTTTTACCGCCTCTATCAGGTTTCGTATGCCTGGTGCTGTTATTCCATCGTCGTTCGTTATCAGGATCACCGGTTCTTTCTTATCCTTTGCCATTCTGATTGGTTTAGTTTATTGAGCACAAAATTGTACTTTTTTATGGATAACCAAAATAAGGCCGCGTGGACGGCGGTACCATAAGATCATCAAAAAAATCATGCTGTGATGGCGGCAGTGGAAGGCTGTAGGAGTGTTTCGGACGCAATGTGCGTTGTGGTTCTATAAAACTTCGTCTTCAATCTAAATAAATTAGTATTTTGCACTAAATATATTAGCTTATGTCTATTGCCAACAAAAACCTTAAATACCTGAGAAAGCTGCGTGGATGGACCCAGGAGGAATTTGCGCAAAAGCTAAGGATCAAGCGTTCCCTGCTGGGCGCCTATGAAGAAGAGCGCGCAGAGCCCCGTATCGATATCCTCGAGATCGTGGCCGATATGTTCAAGCTAACGCTTGACGACCTGTTGAGAAAAGATGTAAGTGATACCAAGACCAACTATATCGCCAAGCGCCGTGCACAAAAGATGGCAGGCGGGCGTACCGATATTCCCTTTGTTCCTGTAAAGGCTGCAGCAGGCTACCTGGCTGGCTTCGGTGACCCTGAGTTCATCGACGAGCTCAACACCTTTACGCTTCCCATGCTTACCGGCGGTGACTACAGGGCTTTCGAAATCATGGGCGACTCTATGATGCCGACACCCAGCGGTTCGGTGATCGTAGGTGAGCGGGTGCAAAATCTCGATGAAGTGAAAAGCAACCAGACCTATATCATCGTATCCAAAACAGACGGTATCGTATACAAACGGGTGATAAAGAACAACAGGCAAAAGAACAAGCTCACACTGGTGAGCGACAATCCTTCCTACCAGCCCTATCTCGTAAATGCAGAGGATGTGGTGGAGGTATGGCAGGCTCAGATGATCCTGTCAAGAGCCAACACCCAGCAAAGGTGGGATGTTAACCAGCTGGCGAGTCTTGTTAGCAATCTGCAGCAGCAGGTTACCGTGCTTAAAAAACGCATGAATTAACATCGAAAGCGGTCCTGGCAGGCTTTCCAATACAAAAATTGTCTATATATTTACAGCCTGCCAAAGGTTTCTGCATGTTGAGAAGAACGCTGCTGTTTATTACCCTATGTTGCCTGAATTGTTATGCGTTCAGCCAGTATAGAACCATTGGGGCGGTTAAAGCCGCAATGGAGCCAAAGATAGACGGCGACCTCAGCGACGCAGCCTGGCAACAGGCACCCAGCGCTTCCGGCTTTATCCAGAATTTTCCCACTTATGGCCTGCAGGCTTCCGTACGCTCGGAGGTAAGGATCCTGTATGATGACAATGCCATCTATATCGGCGCTTATCTCTATGACGATCCCTCACTAATCCGGAAACAGCTGACCGCCAGGGATGGCGAACAGCGGCAGGATGTGGATTATTTTTCTGTTTTTTTCGACACCTATAACGACCAGCAGAACGGTTTCCAGTTCCTGGTTACAACAGCCAATATTCAATCAGATGCAAGGATAGGAGCGGGCGCTACCGATTTCGGCGATTTTGGCGATAAAACCTGGGATGCAGTATGGCAAAGCCAGGTTCAGATAAAACCGGATGGCTGGATCGTGGAAATGAAGATTCCTTACATCTCGCTTCGGTTTTCAAAAAAAGAGATACAGACCTGGGGTCTCCAGTTTCTGCGCTTTACCCGCCGCAACAATGAAAGCTCTTATTGGAATCCCGTTGATCCCAACCTGAACGGTTTTGCCAATCAATTCGGAAAGTACGAGGGTTTGAAGAACATTCAGCCACCTTTGAGGCTGAGCTTTTCGCCCTATCTCACAGGTGGCGTCCGGGTAAATCCCGATGGTAGCCCCATCCGTACGCAGTGGCTTCGCAATGGTGGTATGGATGTAAAATACGGGCTCAACGAAAGCTTCACCCTCGATGCAACGCTGATTCCGGATTTTGGCCAGGTGATATCGGATAATGTTATCAATAACCTTTCACCCTTCGAGATCCGCTTCCAGGAGAACCGTCCTTTTTTTACGGAAGGCACAGAATTGTTCAATAAGTCGGGACTCTTTTATTCCCGCCGTATTGGCGCCACGCCCGGAGGGTATTATGATGTCCAGGATTTTGTCGACGATAACCCGAACTATGAGCTCGTTCGCAACCCTTCAGTTACCCAGCTTTACAATGGCATCAAGTTCTCGGGCCGCACAAAGAAAAAGCTGGGCATAGGCATCTTTAACGCCGTTACCGCGCCCATGAAGGCAAGGCTTAGGGATATAGGGTCCAAGAGAGATACACTCATCCAGACCGAGCCGCTGACCAACTACAATATCATTGTACTTGACCAGGCACTGAAGGGAAGGTCTTCGCTCACCTTTACCAACACGAATGTTATGCGGCAGGGTGAGCAGCGTGACGCTAATGTTTCTTCTTTCGACTGGTCGCTTTTTTCGGCCAATAATAATTACCAGCTGCGTGGTACCGCCCGCTACAGCAAGGTATTCGGCTATACACCCTATAGCGGGGGAGAAATCAACCTCGTTTATGATACGGTCAGGCGGAATGGCGAACTCTATGTGAGGCCCTACGATGGATACAACACAACCCTGCAGCTGGCTAAGGTGAGCGGAAAGCTGCAATTCTATGCCGGCAACAACATTACCTCACATACCTACGATCCTAACGATCTTGGCTATATCCAGTCACCCAACAGGGTTAATTTCAATGGAGGCATCAGCTACAACCAGTTCACGCCAACGGCTACCTTTATTCAATACCGCTATGGTCTGGATATCACCAGTAACTGGCTCTACAAGCCATACCGTTTTTCAGAGGTTCAGCTGAGTGCTTTTGCTTTCTGGTACTTCCGGAATTTTTGGGATGTAACCCTCAGTGTGAATAGCTATCCCACTTGGCAGCGGGATTTTTTCGATCTCCGCACACCCGGCATGTTCCTCAAAAGACCTTCGGAAGTGACTTTTGGCCTGCAGGGCAGCACCGACAGCCGCAAGCGGCTTTATGTGAACTGGGATTTTAGCTATGCTGTGCGTTCTGTTAAGGACAATGGCTATAATTCTTATGAGCTGGGATTCCGCTATCGCTTCAACGACAAGTTCACGCTCAGCACAGGTGTATTCAGGCAGTATGAGCAGAACCAGCGTGGTTATGCATTCCAGCGCGAAACAAACGGCTCGCCCATTGTGGGCTTCCGCGATTTCACCGAAACGCAGGCCCTGGTTACCGCAGCTTATAATTTCAAGCCCAGGCTTAACCTTACGCTGAGAACAAGGCATTACTGGAACAAGGTGATCTACAACAGCTTTTACAATACCGATCTTGAAGGTGAGCTTACGGCAAGACCATTTATATCCAACCGGGATGAGAACTACAATGCATTCAACCTTGATGCTTTCCTGACCTGGGACTTCCGTCTTGGAAGCCGCGTGATCGTTGGCTGGAAGAACTGGCTCGGTGATTCCTTTGGCGTGGATGGATCGAAATACAGCAGTTATCTGCGCAACCTGGGCCAGACCCTCGCCATCTCGCATGGCAATGAGCTTACGGTAAAGCTGATCTATTTTCTTGATTACAACCAGCTGAAAAAGGGCAAGATAAGAGACTGATAAATGCTTTGCGTCTCGCCATGCTCGGCGCTGCTTCGATAGCCTCATCCAGGCCGCCGTTTCCCGGCTTATCTTCCCGGCTTTGCATTCATTTCCAGGAGCTGGTTTTCTACGATGGCAAAAACTTTTTCTCCCGCTGAAGGCTCCACAAGGGCTGTGCCTGTAAAGCGGCTGAAGGCCGGAAGGATGCAGTGGCTTCTGCCAAAATAAAAGCATGGAAGCCGCAGGCTTTGTTTGCCCAGTCCATGGAGGACGATGCCAGGATGGATATGCCCGCAAAAAGTATATACCCCCGGCTGGTATTCACAGGGCTCATGGGTGAACAGGAAAGGGCCAAGAGTCAGTTCTTTTTGTATGAGCTCGATGCCCGCGCTGCCGTACCAGCTTTCCTGCAGGATATCGTGGTTGCCTTTGACCAGGAGGATATCGACGGCTGCAAAATCCGCCCGCCATTTTTTGAACCAATCCAGCTCCAGGTTGCCATGGCTGTGAAAAAAATCGCCCACTACGATCAGGGTTTTCGGGCGGAAATAGTGAAGCAGGTTTACCAGCCTTTGAAGGTCTTCCTTGTAAACATTCTGGGGAACAGCAATGCCTGCTTTGCGAAAATGACCGGTCTTGCCAAAATGAAGATCCGATACGATCAGTGCCTGCCGGTCTTCCCAAAAAACCGAACGCTGGGCACTCAACCAAAGCTTTTGTTCGTGGATTGTATGTAGAACAGGGGCCTGCACGCGGGATTGCAAAGCTAGTTATCCGGGCCTGGATTTATCCGGGTTTAAGAGTTTTTTGGGAACCTGAAGCAGGCTTGTTCTACCAGGCGGAAAGCTGCTGCTGCATTCGTTTTACCCTGTCTTCGAGCTTTTCCGAAGTGAGGTTCTCGCGCAGGCTGTCTACCTTGATGGGGAAACAGAATGGCGTGAGCCTTTCGGGGTAGGTGATCACTACCCGCGACCGCTGTATGCGGTGCAGCATATCCCTTAGCCGCATCTCTTCCATCTGCTGGTCAAATACCTCCTGGAAGGATTGCCTGAGCAGCACATTGTTCGGCTCGTACTCGTTGAATACGTTAAAGAGCAGTCCGGCAGACGCCTGAAGGTGACGTGTCTTTTTATACTCGCCAGGATAGCCCTGGAAGATCAGTCCCCCGATAACGGCAATATCCCTGAATTTCCGCCTGGCCATCTCCGTTGAATTCACACTTCGCTGAATATCCTCCAGCAGGCCTTCGGGTGAGAACAGCTCGTACACATTGCTGTCGTCGACCGGTATGGGTTGATCGCTGAGCAGCTCAAAGCCATAATCGGTCATCGCTATGGAAAACGTGATCGGTGTAATGCGGCTGATGCGATAAGCCAGTACGGCTGCCATGGCCTCGTGTACCAGCCTTCCCTCAAATGGATAAACAAAAAGGTGGAAGCCGTCCTTTGTTTCGATCTGCTCCACCAGCAGCTCGTTTGCTTTTGGTACATGCGAAAGCTTTGCCTGTAGCTCGAACAAGGGGTAAAGCACTGAAAGCTCCGGTGGAAATCCCTTTGATTGTCCGGTAAGCAAAGCCGCCTGGTCGAATTGTTCCCTCAATACCTTTCCGAGGCTGGCCGACAGCGGAAGACGGCCGCCAAGCCAGCTGGGAACCACCGATTTTTTTTTGCTGGATTTTTTTACGACTACCGTCATATCCTTGATCATTACCAGCTCAAGCTGCCGCCCGGCCAGTGTAAAGCTATCGCCCGGCTCGAGCCTCGAAATAAATCCTTCCTCTATAACCCCTATGTATCCGCCGCTGAGGAACTTTACCTTGAGCATGGCATCACTTACAATAGTGCCGATATGCAGCCGGTGACGCATGGCGATCCGCCGCCCTTTGATGCGGTAGATGCCATCTTCTACCTCTACTTTCCTGAATTCATCGTATTGCTGCAAGGCATTTCCGCCTACGGTAATAAAGAAGAGCATGTCGCGCCATTCTTCTTCCGTAAGTTCGGCATAACAATGCGTACTCTTTATTTCCGTCCATATTTCTTCGGGGCGAAAGCCATCGGAGACCGCGAGCGTGCAGAGATATTGCACCAGTACATCGTAGCAAAGCAGCATGGGTTCCCTGCTTTCGATGTAGGCATCGTTAATGGCCGATTTAAGGGCCGCAGCTTCGACAAGCTCGAGCGAATGGGTGGGAAGAAAATAGATGCGGCTCACCGCATCAGGACTATGGCCGCTGCGGCCGGCCCTCTGCAGAAAGCGTGCAACCCCCTTGGGAGATCCAACCTGGATAACGGTTTCAACTGGCCTGAAGTCTACTCCCAGGTCAAGGCTTGCCGTACATACAACGGCTTTCAGCTTGCCCTCGTGTAAGGCTTCTTCCACCCAGGTCCGCAGCTCTGTCTCGATGCTGCCATGGTGTAAGGCTATGGCGCCGGCCAGCTCGGGTGCTATGTTCAGCAGGGTCTGGTACCACATTTCACTCATGCCCCTGGTGTTGATGAAGATCAGGGTAGTTTGGCTTTGAGCGAGGATGGGAAGCACCTTGTGCGCAAGGCGAAGACCGAGGTGGCCGGCCCAGGGATATTTTTCGATCTCGTCGGGGATGATGGATTCTACTTCGATCTTTTTTTGCAGTCTCGCTCTTACAATAACACCTTCAGTTTTGCGGCCCAGCAGGCTGAGAGGAGCCGTGATCACCTCCATAGCCTGTGCCAGGTTGCCAATGGTGGCACTGATGGCCCAGAGCGACAGGCGTGCTGCATTCGCTGAACGGCTTGCTGCAATGCCTGCGATCCTGCTGATGGCCAGCTCTACCTGTACACCGCGCTTGCTTCCTATGAGTTCGTGCCATTCATCGGCCGCAATCAGGCGGAGGTTGCGCAGGGCCTCGGCATAGTTTTTCTGGGCCAGCAGCAGGTGCATGCTTTCCGGTGTGATGATGAGCACCTCGGGCATTTTTCTTTTTTGCTTTTGCCTTTCACTGGTAGATGTGTCGCCATTGCGGATGCCGACCTTCCATTCCATGCCCAGCTCGAAGATCACTTCCTCCATGGCCCGGCCTATGTCTTTGGCCAATGCGCGCAAAGGTGTGATCCACATCAGCTGCAGGCCGCTGCCCGACCTGGTTTTGTAATCAGATGGATGCTCGTTGATGAATTGAATCAGGCTGCCAAGAAAAACCGAAAAGGTTTTGCCTGTGCCGGTCGGGGCGTTCACAAGCCCGCTCCGGCCATTGATGATATGCTCCCAGGCTTCTTCCTGGTAGGCAAACGGCCTGAAGCCTTTTGCTTCCAGCCAGTCTTTTATAATGGCATACCCTGTGGTCTCTGACAGCTTCAATCTTTAAAGGGTTTTCAGGTATTCGATAACGGCTTTCCGTTCCGCTTCGCTGAGGGCATCTCCAAAATAGTGCCCATAATTGCCATAGCCCGGAAGGGTGGTATTGTAAACAGAAGCTCCTCCGGCTTTATTCTCAACGCTGAATTTCCACCCAAGCTTTTGATAGTCGTAGCTGGGCTGGTCAAAATCCCTCGACCAGTATTGGGGGCGCAATTTGCTGTTCAACAGGGCTTCGATGGTTGGTACGGAGCCGTTGTGCAGGTAAGGAGCCGTGACCCAGATGCCATCCAATGGAGGCGCAATGTACCCGGTAAAAGGCTCCAGCCTTGCAGGGTTGGGCCCCATGGTAAACCAGCTTTTATTGAACCAGTTCACAAACTGCGGGTTGGAATAGTTGCTCTTGTAGAGCAGTGAGTCCGTACCAATGATGGATTCGGGAATAAGCAGGTTGGGATACGCAGGCTTTTCGCCATAACTGCCATGGCAGGAAGCACAATTGCTTTCGAAAACCATTTTGCCTTTGCTGGCCAGTGCTTCATCTACCGGCTTTGGATATTTGGGTGGAGTTAACGAGTAGATATAGGCCAGTACATCAGGCATATGTTCGTTCACCAGCCTTGATTCGCTGGTATCGTTTACCGTAAGCAGGTTTGAGGCCATAAGGAACCTGCCGAAATCGCCGCGCCCGAAGCCATTGTAGAACATGGCGTTCTTTTTTTTGAGCAGCCACCATGGTGGGGTATCGGTAGGTATTACCTCATCGGGGATCGAAAGCTGGAGCGAGTCCGTCCACCGGAAGGTGAGCGGGTCGCGATGGGCCACCAGCAGGGCGGCAAGCCGGTCGGCTATGTTCACACCCCTGGTATGCGCATACAGGTAGGGAGTAATGGCCTTGCTCGTTCTAATAAAGGGTGCGGCTGCTTCGTATTGCTTTGGTGCATTGAGGCTGAGTATTTTTTCAAGCAGCTCGAGGTTGGCCACATCAAGCCTTTCATTCCTGGTAAAATCGGCCAGGCTATTGCCAAGACCTATCACCAGCTTGCCATCAAAGACCTGGGCATGGCATTGCAGACAATTGGGCGCCACCAGCACTTCGCCATTGGGTGCGGTAACGGCCGTGTATTCGTGGGAAAGGTTGCTGTTCAAACCTGACCGCTGCAGAAAATTATTCGCGGCCGGCCCCTGGGCAAACAGGAAGGCATTATAGGGAATGCCACCTCGCACATAATCTCCTGTTACAAGATAGGTATAGCCCTTGGCCGCGTCGCCGATCCGCTGCGGCGATGGCGGAATGTATACCGGCTTATCCTCTATCAGATCAGGTACAAAGCTGCATAGTATAATGGCCAGCAGGAGGGAAGGAACCAACACCGCTTTTTTCATGTTCACAAATTTTTATAAAGTTAAACGGCAGGCAAGCTATTTGCCGTAGGTATCGAGCATTTTTTTAAGGTCTTCGAGGGTATTGATCTCGTCGGGGCGCTTGTCCTTACGCCAGCGGCTGATCCTGGGGAACCTCAGGGCCACGCCCGATTTATGGCGGTTTGAGGCAGCAATGCCCTCGAAGGCTATTTCAAAGACCAGCTCAGGTTTTACGGTCCTGACCGGTCCGAATTTTTCAATGGAATTGCGCTTTACAAAAGCATCCACCTGGGCGAATTCCTTATCTGTAAGCCCGGAGTAAGCCTTGGTAAAAGCTACGAGCTTATCACCATCCTTCACGGCAAAAGTATAGTCTGTATAAAGATTGCTTCGCCGGCCTGCGCCTTTTTGTGCATAGATCATAACCGCATCGATGGTAAGCGGATCGATCTTCCATTTCCACCAGTCTCCCCGCTTGCGCCCTACCTGGTAGGCCGATGATTTTTTCTTGAGCATGAATCCTTCGGCGCCCATCTCCCTTGAGTTTTCGCGAAGCTGTGCAAGCGCTTCCCAACTGTCGAATGATACCACCGGTGAGAGCAAAAGCGATGAATGGCGCACATCCGAAATAATCTTTTCCAGCTGCGCCCTTCTTTCCGTCAATGGCCTGCCGCGCCAGTCCTGTCCTTCATACTCGAGAAGGTCGTAGGCAAAAAAAGCGATGGGTGATTCCTGGAGCTGCTTTTTGGTAACATTTTTCCTGCCGATCCTTGTCTGGAGAAGTGCGAATGGCAGGGGCTTTTCATCAATGCATGGAATGATCTCGCCGTCTATGGCTATGCCTTCGGGAAGCAATGGACAAAGGGAATGGTATTCGGGAAATTTTTCCGTCATCAATTCCTCGCCCCGGCTCCATACAAAAAGCTCACCGTTCCTTTTGATCACCTGTCCCCTGATGCCATCCCATTTCCATTCTGCCTGCCAATCCTGTGGGTCACCCAGGATGTCTACATCCTCTTCGATGGCATAGGCCAGGTAAAAAGGGTAGGGCTTGGACCAGTCGGTAGCCAGCGAGCCTTCGGCCAGCAGTTCATCAAAGGACACGGTGGATGGATCCCAGTTTCCGCTGATACGGTGGGCAATAACGGAGGGCTCGAGCTTTACGGTGCGTGCCAGGGCATTGACCATGAGGCTTTGCGACACCCCTATACGAAAGCCCCCGGTGATAAGTTTATTGAATACAAAGCGCTCGCCCTGGCTCAATCTTTTCCAGGCGTCGAGGATGAACTGTTTCTTCACTTCATCGCTTTCTTTTTCCAGTGTCTTCAATCGCTCGATATAATAATGCAGGGGAAGGTCCTGCACATCGGTGGGAGCGGGATCGGGCAGGAGCAGGGCAATGGTTTCGGCAAGGTCGCCAACGGTATGGTAAGACTCTTCGAAAAGCCAGAAAGGCAGGCCCGCTGTTTCCACGCAGTGGCTGGCCAGCTGCGTGGTATTGATGGCGCGCCTTGGCCGTCGGCCACTGAAGATCGCGATCACCCAAACCTTGTCCTTGTCATCGGCCGTGGAAAAATAGTCGGCCAGCGCGTTCAGCTTTTCATTGGTCTTTGTGCTTGCTCCCAGCCTTGTAACGAGTTCTGCAAAAAAGCGCATCCGGTTTGAGTTTAAGTTTAGATGAACAGCGGCCCCATGCCTGCCATGGACCTGTGAATTCAGGTTTCGACAGGCGGCGGTTCCTGTTCTTCCGTACCTTCTTCTTCACCGCCGTACTCGGTTTTTACCTCCCTTGCCTCAATTCCCTGCTCTGTGAGATAACGGCTGAAAGCAGCCTGAAAGCCATGCGTGGCATAAACACATTCGGCCCCTGTGGCCTTGCAGGCCTCGAGAAGGCCATTCCAGTCCGCATGGTCGCTAAGGATGAAGCCTGCATCGGCATTCTTGCGGCGTACATTGCCTCTTACCTGCATCCAGCCGCTGCAGATGCCGATCTCGTAAGGAGCAAAGCGCTTGAGCCAGGGTGAGCCTTCCGCGCTCGAAGGCGCTATAACAACCGATCCTTTGAGGCTTTCACGCGGCGTATCGTGGTTGACCTTTTGGATGTTTGGAAGGTTCCATCCTGCATTGGCAAGGGCCATATGGATATTGTAGACCGCGCCATGGGCAAAAATCCGGTCGGCCACGGCGGCAACGGGCTCCAACAGCCGCTGCGCCTTGCCGAGACTGTAGGCGATCAGTACCGAGGTCTTGCCTGCCGCAGAATTTTTGCGGATCCATCCCTGTATGCCGCTGTAGATTTCCTGCTGGGGCTTCCATTTATAGATGGGCAGCCCGAAAGTGGATTCGGTGATAAAGCTGTGGCAGGCAACAGGCTCGAACTGGCCACTCAACCCATCGTTCTCGAGCTTGTAATCGCCGCTCACGACCCATACCTCTCCGCCATATTCTACCCTCACCTGCGAGGACCCGATGATATGCCCGGCCGGATGAAGGCTCAGCCTCACTCCATTGATATAAACAGATTCATTCCACTCAATGCTTTGGTACTGGTTGTTGCCAAGCCTGTGCTGCAGCAGGGGTTTGGTATAGTGGTGACAGAGATACGATCGGCTGCCCCAGCGTGCATGATCGCTATGGGCATGGGTGATAACGGCCTTGTCCACAGACCGCCAGGGATCAATATAAAAATCACCGGCACGGCAGTAAAGGCCGCGTTCGGTAAACTCAATCAATGGCATAATTGAAGGTAGGGAAAAGCCGGAGCATGTCATGACCATGATCGTATGGTACTGCTTATGGCCTCACCTTACCAGGCAAACAATTGAAGCAGGGATATGTTCAGCATTGCTGTGCTGCACAAGTGTGCGACGCAAGCGGTGCTCCATATAGCGATGCAGCCCGGTTCAACATCTCACAAACATGTCGAAGCAAAGGGGCTGTCTTAATTCACGATGTTCTTGGTGCCACCCATGACCTTGACGAAATAAAGGTGCTTGTTCTCGAAGTAATCCAAGGACATGGCGGATTTATCCTTGAACACAGGCTGAATGTCAAATTGCGTAAGAACGGTATTGCCCTTGCGGGAGAGGCTGGAAGCCACATCCTTTTTGGTATCGAGCAGGAGCAGGGCGAACCTGAGCGTGGTTTCGTAACCGCGGAAGAACATATCGGATGGCCTGACGCTCATCTTGTTGCTGAAATCTGTTGCAAGCTGGGTCTCAAGCGGTGTCATGCGGTTATAGAAGAATGGTGTACTGTAGACGATTTCGAGATTGGAAAGCTCCGGCCTGTTGAGGTTGAAATTATCCCAGGTAGGCATACCCAAAGCCATAACAGGGTATTTTTTGCCTAGGCCGGCCAGGATCTGGGCCAGCTTGATGCCAAAGCCTTCGTCGAGCGAACCTGCAATGCAAACCGTTTTCCTGTTGCTATCGAGCTGCGCCGCTACTGCCTGTGCCGAAGGCTCGCCGCCCAGTTCCACAAACTTTATGGACAATGGCGTGGATAGCGTAGACTTGGTAAAATCGTTGAAATGATTTTTCAGCTGGTCTTCCTGCGCTCCGGGTTTTCTGAAGACAATGATCCTGTCGAGGCTGTGGTATTTCTGAAGATAGCGATAGATGCCTTCCACATGGGATTGGAGAGTAGTATTGAGTACGACAAAATACGGGTTGTTGTAAATCCCAGCATCATTGGGCAGCGTTGCTGAAATGAAAGGTATTTTTTTTCGAAGAGCGGCTTCGGCAAGGGTTTTAGTTTCTGCTGCATTGGACTGCCCGATGATCAATTCCACGTCCTTCATTTCGGGCTTTGACAGCTGCTGGCCTATGCTTTCGTCTCCGCGGGTATCGTATACGAACACCTCGAGCGGAGCACCTCTTTTCTGGAGGGAATCAAGGGCCATTTGTGCACCGTAATAAAAATCAAGTCCGGGCGTAAGGAATTTGGCGCCTGTTTTTTCGAAACGGAAATTTCCCTGGGCGTCAAAGGCAGAATCAAGGAACAGGGGCGTAAAGATGGCGATCTTCTGTTTCTGGGCCTGTGCATCAGCCTTTCCAGGCAGGGCACTAAGGGCAATAAGGAACAGGGAAAGAAAAAAATATCTTTTCATTTTTTAAGCTAATCGGTGTTCAGAAAGGGTTTATTCCCATTCGATGGTAGCCGGCGGCTTGCTGCTGATATCGTATACTACGCGGTTGATGCCTTTTACCGAATTGATGATCTCGTTGGAAACATGTGCCAGGAAATCATAAGGCAGGTGTGCCCAATCGGCTGTCATGCCATCGACACTGGTCACAGCCCTCAGGGCCACCGTGAACTCATAGGTACGTTCATCACCCATCACCCCCACACTTCGCACCGGCAGTAAGATAGCTCCGGCCTGCCAAACAGTTGCATAGAGGTTGTGATCTTTGAGCGCTTTAACATAGATATCATCGGCTTTCTGTAAAAGGGCCACTTTTTCTTCTGTAACCTCACCCAGGATGCGGATGGCCAAACCGGGACCCGGGAAGGGATGCCGGCTGATCATATCTTCAGGGATACCCAATTCGATGCCAACTTTTCTTACTTCATCTTTAAATAAGTAACGCAGCGGCTCAACGAGTTCGAGGTGCATTTTTTTGGGCAGGCCGCCTACATTGTGGTGCGACTTGATGGTAACGGAAGGGCCATGCACAGAAACGCTTTCGATCACATCCGGGTATATCGTGCCCTGGCCGAGCAGGGAAACGCCTTTGATCTTTTTGGCTTCTTCCTGGAAAATGTCGATGAAGAGCTTGCCGATGGCCTTTCTTTTTTTCTCAGGATCGGTCTTTCCCCTGAGCTTGGCATAAAAAAGCTCCTTGGCATCTATGCCTTTAACATTCAGTCCAAGCTTTTTATAGGTCTTGAGCACTTTTTCGAACTCGTCCTTGCGCAGCACGCCATTGTCTACGAATATGCCATATAGGTTATCGCCGATCGCCCTGCTGATAAGGGTGGCGGCCACGGTAGAATCCACACCGCCGCTAATGGCCATTACCACTTTCCGGTCGCCGATCTGCTTTTGAAGCGCGGCAACAGTATCGGTGATGAAATGGGCCGGCGTCCAGTCCTGCTTGCAGCCGCAGATATTGATGAGAAAGTTCTGGAGGATCTTTTTCCCTTCAATGGAATGGTATACTTCGGGATGGAACTGGATGCCGTAAAGCGGCTTGCGCTCGCCGTCCTCTTTGTGACGGAAGGCGGCAACGGGAATATTATCGGTTGTAGCCAGCAGCTCGAAGTTTTCAGGCAGCCTCAGGATGCTGTCGGCATGGCTCATCCAAACCTGTGAAGAGGGCATGATATTACCAAGCAGTACGTCCTCTTTTTTCTGCAGATGCAATACGGCGCGGCCATATTCGCGCTTGCTGCTTTTCTCGACCTTGCCACCGAATTGTTTAGCGGTAAGCTGGGCTCCATAACAAACACCAAGCACCGGAAGGTTTTTTGTAAGAGCGGCTATATCCACATCGGGGGCTTCCTTATCGTTCACCGAAAAAGGTGAGCCTGAAAGAATGATGCCCTTCAGCCCGGGGGTGAAGCTCACCGGCTTGCTGTACGGGATAATTTCGCAATAAACATTGGCCTCTCTTACGGCCCTGGCAATCAACTGGGTATACTGTGAACCAAAATCCAGGATAAGTATCTTCTCTGTCATGGGGTGTAAAAATAGTAAACCTGGGGCAATCCCCTCGTCTTCTGCCGGCCGGCGTAATAACATGCAATAAGCAGATTGTTGAATCATCCGCTTACCATCCGGGTTCTATTCATGCAACTGCCATTGATGGAATCAGTTGCCCGGGTTCGCCGGATACAGTTATTTTGCTTCAGCCATTCCTTACGAATTGTAACCGGAATCGTATTATTGTAGCTGTATATCAAAACCGCAGTTTATGAAGATGTTCCCTGTTTTTACCTTCTTTTTGCTGGCCATTCAGTTTTCCTGTACCAATATGGGCGGGGAAAAAATTACAGGCAATGGCCAGATCACCACACAGCAGCGGAAAGTAGCTGCATTTACCGATGTAGAGATACATGGCGGCATTAAAGTGCACCTGAGGCAGGATACCCTGGCCCCGGTGAGGCTGGAAACAGATGCCAACCTGATGGAGTATGTTGAAGTGGAAAGCGAGGGCGGCACCCTGGTGATCAAGCCTAAAAGCAACTACAACCTCGATCCCAGCAGGGAGGTGATCGTTTACATCAGTGCACCTTCTTATAAAAAAATTGACCTGTCGGGCGCAAGCGGACTGGTTAGCGATAATACGATCGCAGGGGCCGGCGAGCTTTTGCTTGAATGCAGTGGCGCCAGTGCCATGCGGCTGGAGGTGAATATGTCGGAGCTTAACATCGACCTTTCGGGTAGCAGCGAAATCGAGCTGAAAGGACAGGCAAGAGAAGTTGATGCCAATCTTGCCGGTGCCAGCATGATGAGAGGTTTTGACCTTGTTGCCATCAATGCTTCCATCGACCTTTCGGGCTCCAGCGAAGCCGAGGTATACGCAAATGAAAACCTCGATGCTCAAGCCTCAGGCGCCTCCGAGCTGCGTTACAAGGGCGCTGCAAAGGTCGAAAGTAAAACATCGGGGTCAAGCAGCGTGAACCGGGTAAAATAGCCCATGCCTGTAAAATAGCGCCTTCTTACAGGTCTACATATTTCACTGTGATCTTTATATCCCTGTTTCTGCCTTTATCGTCGGTGCAGGAAATTTTTACCGGGCCTTCGGCAGGCAGGAAGAACTGTTTTTCCCCTGCGGCACTGGCTTTGTAGAAGCGGTCGTTGATGTACCAGTACAGCCTGGATACTTCGGTGCCGGCCATGGCCCTCAGCTGCAGGGGTTCCTGGTCTTTTTTGCTGATGAAGTATTCGCTGCCATTGAGGGGAGAAACGATCTGTGGTCCATCGCCCCGGAAAATCTTTTCGCAACCGCTGTTATGCGGTGGTATCTTGTCATAGGCAATGCCGTTCTGCACAAAATATTCCTGCATCTCGGCCGGCGTTGCGCGAAACAGCTTTTTTGTATAGCCCGAAGCCGGCGCACAGCTTTCACAATAGGAAAAGGAGCCATCGGCAGAAAGCTTGATCTCACGCAGATGATCACAAATTGCCGTGCTGCTTACCAGCGGAATAAAATGATCGCTTACAAGGTTGGTGCAATTGGTACCCGGGGGCAGCCCCGTTTCGCTGCAGACCTGCCGCAGGTCGCAATCCGCAGGCGGGTTATACCAGTCGGAATTGCTATCGTAGTCAATGGTGTTGAAGATCTTGAAGAGCAGGGGCGTGGCGGTGTTGGCACCACTCAGCTCCGCTACGCCAAGGCCGGAAAAATTGCCGACCCAAACACCAACCGTATAGTTCTTGTTGTAACCGATGCTCCATGCATCCTTTCGCCCATATGAGGTGCCTGTTTTCCAGGCGATTTTCGGCATGTGCTCCGTAGCCGTCCAGTTAAGGGGGAAGTCGGGCCGGTTTACTTTAGAAAGAATGTCGGTGATCATGTAATTCGCAGCCGGCGAAAGGACCCTCGTTTTTTTTGCTCCCGTATCTTTTTCCGTAAAGCTTGCACGACGGTAAACGCCGTCGTTGGCGAAGGCCGAAAAAAGCGCCGTGAGTTCCTCAAGCGTAGCTCCGCATCCGCCAAGGATGAGAGATAGCCCCAATTTGTGCCGGTCCCGGGCCACCTGCCTGAAGCCACAGTTGCTAAGTACATCGATCAGCTTGTCCTTGCCAAGCAGATGAAGACTTCTCACGGAAGGAATATTCAGCGAGTGCTCAAGCGCATAGGAAACCGTTACATAACCATTGAAGCGCTGGTCATAGTTCTCTGGCGCATAGCCGGCATAGTTGATGGCTACATCGTTGATTACGGTGCGCGGTGTGAGCATGCCTTCATCCATGCACAAGCCATAAAGCATGGGTTTAAGCGTGCTTCCCGGCTGGCGGATGGCAGCAGCGCCGTTCACCTGCCCCCCATCAGTGGTA
>DASTPZ010000214.1:0-20068 GCA_035761965.1 Flavisolibacter sp.
TTCACTGTCATGCTGGTTTGGTTTCTTTACCAGATAAATGCTTTGAGCAGTGGGTATCAACGCTGGTTCATTGTTTTTCTGTTTTCCGGCGTATTATGGCTCCTGCTGATGACGGTTTTTGACATCAAACCAAGACGTTGAACGGGACAGTTGGTTGATCTGCTTATATCGGGGAGGGCCAGGTCATATGCAGAGCGGGGGAGGGCCGATGCTTTCACGACTCTTGCATATGGCCCTTGGCTGCATAAGGGCCGTTTTGAACTGGCAAGGTCCAGGTCCTGCTCAATTAAGAACGGGGAGTGAATGGACAGGGGTGGGGTTCATCTTCACATTTCTTTTGGACCATTTATCAAATAATGCCCTTACTTCGCTCCGAGATGATCACGAAACTGGACTGGTACATCCTGAGGAAATTCTTTTCTACCTTCTTTTTCTGCATGCTGCTTTTTACCGTCATCGCCATTGCGGTCGATAGCAGTGAGCATACGGATGATTTTGTGAAATCAGGCCTTCCCACTTCGGAGATCGTAAAACAATACTACCTGGGCTTTGTGCCCTGGATCTGGGGCCTGCTCTACCCGCTGTTTGTATTTATAGCCGTCATTTTTTTTACGAGCAAGATGGCCACGCGTTCCGAAGTGATCGCCATCATTGCCAGCGGCACGAGCTACCGGCGCTGGCTGCGTCCTTATCTTATCGGCGGGCTGGTATTTGCGGTAGGGCTTTGGTTTGCTAACCGTTATGGCATACCGAAGGCTATCGAGGTAAAGACGGCTTTCCAGGCGGCTTACATCGATAATGCCAGCAGCTCAAGGAACGATGCTTCCTGTGCCAATTGCCTTTACAGGCGGCTCGACTCCGTCACTTATATGGGGATTAAGGGTTACGATACCATGACGCGCTCGGCGGGACCGTTTTTTATGGAGAAGGTGAGGGACAACAAGGTTTTTTATTCTATGAGGGCCCAGCGTATAGAGTGGGATACGGCCCGCAGCAACTGGAAGCTCCAGAACGTGGTGGAGCGCCATATCGATAGCGCAAGGGAAAGGCTGAAGACGATACCGCAGATGAACATCAACCTTGGCATAAAGCCAAGGGACCTCCGGAAGGATGATTACCTGAAGGACCAGCTGACAACACCCGAACTATCGGCTTATATAGAGGCCGAGGAAATGCGGGGCAGGGAAGGTCTGAATGCCTACAAGGTCGAAGCCTACCGGCGTTCCGCCACTCCATTCACGGTTTTGCTGCTGACCCTCGTCGGCGCCATCATTGCAGGAAAAAAGACCCGGGGCGGAAGCGGGCTTCATCTTGCCATAGGAATCATCATCGCGGCGGTTTTCATGCTCTCGGACCGTTTTTCAACCGTATTCGCGGTAAAAGGTAATGTATCTCCCATGCTCGCGGCATGGCTGCCCAATATTGCTTTCTCCCTCGTAGCGCTGTTTATTTATCGCCGGGCCGCCAAATAGGGCGCCGGGCCTTTCTCCGGCCTTGTATCAGTCAATGCCTCTCTGCCACTGAAGTGTGGAAGCCTTTGCTTTTGGTGCATTCATGGTCTGAGGACTGACTAATTCAGTGCCTCCATATTTTGCAGCCCCGCACGCATTGTATAACTTTAGGCCTCCTTAAATATCCTTCTTATATTAAAAAAATCTGAAAAATGGGGATTATTAAAGACAGGTTTAAAGAAAAAGCCGATACGGTTGCTTCCGAGATCAAAGACATTTTAAAAGAACACGGTAATAAAAAAATTGGAGAGGTACAGCTCAGCCAGATATACCAGGGCATGAGAGGGATGACAGGACTGGTTACCGAAACTTCCCTGCTTGATGCACAGGAAGGTATCCGCTTTCGCGGCCATTCCATCCCAGACCTCCAGCAAAAACTGCCAAAGGCCGACGGCGGCTCGGAGCCGCTTCCTGAGGGATTGTTTTACCTCATGCTGGTAGGCGACCTGCCTACCGATGAGGATGTGCAGCACCTTACGGCTGTATGGCAGCGCAGGAGCCATGTTCCCAACCATGTATTTGCTACCATTGAAGCGCTTCCTGTTACCACGCATCCCATGACGCAATTTGTTGTGGCGGTCATGGCGCTTCAGACAGAGAGCCAGTTTGCCAAACGCTATGCCGCAGGTATGAGCAAGAAGGACTACTGGGATGCCGTGTTCGACGATTCTATGGACCTGATCGCCCGCCTCCCCAGGGTTGCTGCCTATATCTACCGCCGCAAGTATAAGAATGGCGATCATATCCAGCCAAACGGACTGCTCGACTGGGCCGGTAATTTTGCCCATATGATGGGCTACGAGGACGAAAGCTTCAAAGAGCTCATGAGGTTGTATATGACAATTCATGCCGATCATGAAGGCGGCAACGTATCTGCCCATACAACCCACCTGGTGGGTTCGGCCCTGAGTGATCCTTACCTGAGCTTTGCCGCCGGTATGAATGGCCTTGCCGGCCCCCTGCATGGACTGGCCAACCAGGAGGTGATCAAATGGATATTCGAAATGAGGGAAGAGCTGAATACAGAAGTACCCACAAAAGAGCAGATCGCCGATTATGTAAAGAAAACCCTCAGCGAAGGCAAGGTAGTGCCTGGATACGGCCATGCCGTTCTGCGCAAAACCGATCCCCGCTTCACAGCACAGATGGAGTTCGGAAAGAAGCATATGCCGGACGATGCCCTCGTGCAAACAGTTTGGAACATCTATGAAACTGTTCCGCCCATCCTGCAGTCGCTTGGCAAGATAAAGAACCCCTGGCCAAATGTGGATGCACACAGTGGGGCATTGTTAGTACATTATGGTATGGTCGAATACGAGTTCTACACCGTATTGTTCGGCGTGAGCCGTGCATTGGGTGTTCTGGCCAGCCTTTGCTGGGACAGGGTGCTGGGCTTCCCGCTGGAAAGGCCAAAATCGGTGACTACCGAGCTGGTAAAAAAATGGCTGAAAGGCGAAGACGAGATCTGGGGTGATTAAGAAAGCCTTGCCGGCAGCTTGCTGACCTGGCATTCCTATAAAACAAGAGCAGGCCGCGATCGTGGCCTGCTCTTGTTTTATGCGGTTAGGTTCAAAAGACCAGCCCCTGATGGCTTAAAAAAAATTATCCAGGGATTTGAGGCTGATGGGTTTTTCCCAGATGGTGAGCTTCGCTCCATCCAGTTCGGAGGGCATGGTAGGACGGAAAGCGCTGATCAGGTGAAACTGTATATATGGGTGATGCTGATAGAGCTCCGGCAGCTTGTCCCAGCCCAGGCCATCAGGCAGGTTATAGTCGATAAAAAGGAAATCCGGAACGATTTCATTCAGCCGGGAAATGCCATCCGCAAGCGTATGCGCAATGTATACTTCATAGTTCTTTCGAAGAAAATAGGTCTTCATTAGAAGACACAAATCAACTTCGTCATCAATTATTAATACCTTTTTCCGCGTCATCATAACTTCTCAGCAATAGTTTACTTTCCTTAATTATCATACCAAAGTCAAAAACCTGTCAGCAGCCCCAGTTCATAAAATTAAGCATTGATGTATATTTTTCTACACTCCCGCCCATATTTATATAACGGCGGATACGGGTCAGTTTGGTATGATTATTTAAACAATACCGAAAATTATTGCTCATTCTTAAACGGATCATTATGACTACAAAATCCAAAGTAATTCTGGGATTGGTGGGAGCCGCTGCTGCCGGTGTATTGGTAGGCTTGCTTTTGGCGCCTGAAAAAGGATCTGACCTGAGAAAAAAGGTTAAAGATACCGCGGGCGATTGGGCAGGGCATTTAACCGACCTTTTTGCAAATGCCAAAGGCGAGGTTGAAAACCTTAGGAGCAAAGGTTCCAGGGCCGCAGGCGATGCCGGCAGCAGGTTCAACAACATGAAGGAAAGCTACAGCTGATTTCCAATCTGGCAGGCCTAGCGGCCTGCTTTTATTATCTTTACTGAAAGCCCTCTACTCATGGAAGAAGAAGTAAAACCTAAGCAGGATGTCAAGATCAAGCTTGCCCATTTGAAAGACCACGTGGGCGAGTACGTTAACACGTATACCCAGATCGCCAAGGCCAAGGCTGTGAGAGGCGCTTCAACCGCGACCGCTGGCGTGGTGGTGGGTGTTACCGCTTTTTTCTTTGCCTTCTTTTTCCTGTTCTTCGTGGGTTTTGGCCTTGGCTGGTGGCTTGGCAATGTGCTGGATAGCAGGGCCGGCGGATTTTTCGCAGTTGCAGGCTTTTTTATGCTGCTTTGTGTCCTGCTTTTCGCCCTGCGCAGAAAACTGATCACCCCTTTCATCAGAAACATGCTTATCTCTAAAATTTATGAGTAAGATCCGCACGTACGAAGACCTGCTCCAGGAAGAGCAGCGGCTGCGCGAAGTATTGAAGGTCCAGGAAAACAGGATCAGGGAAGACCTTGCCGGATTCAGGGAAAACCTCGAACCGGTTACCAAGGTATTCAACACGGTGAACAAGGTCTTCACCAGGGACAACCGCGTACCATTCTTCAACGTGGGGCTCGAGCTCGGTATCGATATCATTCTCCGGAGATTCATTCTTGCAAGAGCGGGCTGGTTCACCAAAACCTTTATCCCCTACCTGGTCAAGAACTATTCTTCCCATATTATCGGCGAGGAAAAGCGAAAGCTGCTTATCAAAAAGATACGAGACATGTTCGCTAAGATCCGTCCCCAGGAATCGCCTGAACAGGCCGCCCAGGCCTCAGGTGTGCATGCCTGACCGCTATTTTGCTGTAGAACTTATTCCCGCCCCGGGTTCGTTTGAGGAAAAACTTGCTTCGATTCGTCATGCAGCGGTGCCTTGAGTAAACAGGTACAGTTTTTCCTTATGCTATCATATCTCCTTAACTGTAAACAGCTTTTATGGAAAAACATCAAATCGACCCCAGAGACCCGAAACAAGGGCGCAGGGAAGAAACTACCCTGCCCGACCTGACACCGAGGCGTGAGGGTGGCGATGACGCACTGGCAGAATCTTCTCCTACCGATGAGCGGTCGGATGAAAAGGTGATCGTAAACGAACAGCGTGGCAATAAGACGGTAAATGCGCCCTCTCAGACGTCGGCGGGTACCAATGAATCAAATAGCTATGGAGAAGGGTTGTTAGATTAGGAAGGATAGAGATGAGCAATTGACCAGGGAAAGGATTTCAGACAATAGCCTCCCGATTTGAGGCAAAGCAAAAGGTGGATGTGAAGAATGAGCAGTCGGGAGGTTTTTTATTGGATTTTCATCATCAGAGGATTAGATCGAAGCCCCGCCGGTAAAGCCGGCGGGGCTTTCCTATACAATATATCCTGGCGCTGAGAAACAACTTGTTCTGACGATCGGGTTGTAACCAATATTTGTAAAGCGAGCGCTGTAATAAGAATAGCAGAAAGTGAAGACGGTCCGGTATAAGCTGGAACAAAAAAAAGGTGCGGTTGAACAACCGCACCCTCAAAAAATAAAATGCTATTTAGTCAACTCTTCTGAAGCCCCCTGCGATCAATGAGAGCACAAAAAGAACAAGGAAGATGTAAAAAAGAATCTTAGCAATAGACGCAGCTCCTGCAGCTACCCCACCAAATCCAAAAATAGCTGCTATTATAGCAACCACCAGGAAGATTAATGTCCAGCGTAACATAAGTAAAGGTTTTTGTTGGTTAATAAATTTGCTAAGTAGATAATCAAAGAACCATACCATAATCCCTCTTCAGAATGAATTTTTTTACTGATGAGATACCCCATTTTTGTGAGGAATTTTCCCCCCAAAACCCTAATGCTGATGCGTGTTTCATAGAAATTACGCTTTAAAATTTTTGGTACTATTTTTTCTTAGGTAAACATGAGGGAGTATATGCCCCCGTGTCTGATAGAATTTCTCAACCACTTTAAAAGCCTCCTATGCATAAAATGAATGTAGCCACGAGCTCAGCAGTAAGCACCGTGGTTAATGCTGGTAAGTCGAGCTTACCAAAAACCGGCCGGCAAGCTATTGCAGAAAGAAAAATTTCCGATCCTTCATCTGCCTCACCAAAGGGTGAGCGTTACCCGATTCCTTCGTTTTTCGAGTACCGGATAAAGGCGAGAGAGCACGATCCACTTTAAGCAATTCTATAAAGCTTATTGAGCGCAACAGAAATGTTGCGCTTTTTTTATCTACGGCCGAGCAAATTGCTGGCAATGTCAAAGCTATTGTTCCCCAAAATGGGGAATGATTTACCCGCTGCCTGCAGGCGATCTGTGCAAATAACCAGGTGGGATTTCTGCCATATCTAAAACTAAAATTCTTAAATAGCTGATAATCAGCAACATAAAATTAATTCTCCCAGTCCTTCTTTTTGGTGTTACAGTTGTCTTATGTAGGGTACGCCAAAATCACCACAATGATCAATCAGCGGTTAGCCCAAAAGCAGCGACTGAAGATTCTGCCTCAGCAGATCCAGTTGCTTAATTTTTTTCATCTCAATACACTGGAACTAGAACAGAGAATACAGCAGGAGGTCGAGGACAACCCTTTATTGGAGGATCAGAAAAATGAGTTTGAGCCGGTTGTTGACAAGTACAACAAGGATTCGGTGCAGGATTACCAGGACTGGGAGGAATATGGTTATGATGATATACCGGATTACAAAACAGAATACAGCAATTATCTGCATAACGACAAGCTTCCGGAAAGGCCGCTGGTAGGCGGATTCGACTACCGGATAACGCTTAAAGAGCAATATAAGCTCACAACCGACGACCAGCGCCAGATCGAGCTGGCCGAGTTCATTATCGATTCGCTGAACGACTCGGGTCTTATGGAGCAGGACCTTGAAGCCCTGGCCGAGGATATTTCATTCAAGCAGAACAAATGGGTGGAAGCGTCCGATATACTGGATGTGCTGCTGCAGATACAGCAGCTGGAGCCAGTAGGCATCGGAGCCCGCAGCATAAAGGAATGCCTTCTTATACAGCTGCAGCGGCTCAATACCAAACGTCCCGATGTGCGGACAGCCATCAGGCTGCTGGAAGAGCATTTTACAGATCTTCACAACCGTAATATGGATAAGATCAAGCTGCACCTGGCGATCGACGAAGAGGAGCTGAAGATCGTTTTAAGGCTGATCGCCTCTTTGAAGATGAGGCCGGTCTGCGAATTGCAGGAGGGTGTAAATGCGAACCAGAACATACTTCCTGATTTTATCATTACCCGTACCGGTGACAATATCGAAGTACAGCTTTACCGCCTTCGGTCTGAGAGCCTGAACATCAATTCGTCCTGGAAGGAAATGGCGGAGAACAATGCAAAGGTAACGACCGATAAATCTGCGGTTCAATACATAAAGAACAAGCTCCAGTCGGCTCAGTGGTTTATCCATGCCGTGCAGCAGCGGGAGTCTACCATGCTTAAGATCATGAGGGCCATTGTTCAGATGCAGCACGATTATTTTATGACAGGCGATATTAACCTGTTGAAGCCGATGATCCTGAAGAACATCGCTGAAATGGTAGGAGTGGATATCTCTACGGTGTCAAGGATCACATGTAATAAATATGCAGAGTCGCCGTTCGGGCTGCTGCTGCTTAAAGATCTTTTTACAGAAGGGATTGCTAACCAGACCGGCCAGGTGATCAGCAATAAGGTCATTCAATCGGCTATAGAGGAAGTGATAGAAACAGAGGATAAGCAGAATCCTTATACTGACCAACAGCTGGTCAAGATCCTTTCCCAGAAAGGCTTTTCCGTAGCCCGCCGCACGGTGGCCAAATACAGGGAGCAGTTGCAGATACCTGTATCCCACGTCCGCGGCTTATGGGCATAATTTCGTTAATTTGATTACGAACCATAAAAAACAATTAACCAGATGCAAACCATTTTAATTATCGATGATGACCGTGATATGTGCCTTTTGCTCAAACGTTTCCTTACCCGTCATGGCTACGAGGTGCTGGAAGCATACAACGGCAAAAAATCACTGGAAATCCTCGAATCCACCGAGCCTTCCCTGGTCATGTGCGATTTCAGGCTTGAGGATATGGAAGGCAATGTTCTCCTGGGCAAGATCAAGGAAAAATATCCTCACCTGCCTGTTATCATCATTACCGGTTACAGTGATATAAAGATTGCCGTGGAGGTAATGAAGATGGGAGCTTACGATTACATCACCAAACCGCTTTTCCCCGACGAGATACTTGTAACGATCAAGCAGGCGCTTGAAACCGCATCAAGAGACGAAATGATGGGCAGCCAGTCGCAGCATGCGGCTCCCAGCACCGAGCCCCGCACCGAAAAGCCTGCCCTGGCAAGGGAAAAGGGCCCGGCTATTACCGTATCGGGCGATTATATATTCGGCGATACGCCGGTATTCCGCCAGATACTGCAGCAGATTGACCTGGTGGCGCCTACCAATTATACAGTCATCATTCACGGCGAGAGCGGAAGCGGAAAGGAAGCCATTGCCCAGGAAATACACAAGCGAAGCAAGCGCAAGGGAAAACCTTTCGTAGCCATCGATTGCGGAGCCCTCTCCAAGGAGCTGGCCGGCAGCGAATTGTTCGGACATGAAAAAGGCTCTTTCACAGGCGCCATGAACCAGAAAGTGGGAAGCTTTGAGCTGGCCAATGGCGGTACTATCTTCCTCGACGAGATCGCCAACCTCTCTTACGACATACAGATATCCCTTCTGAGGGTAGTGCAGGAAAGGAAGATGCGCCGGGTAGGCGGTCTTAAGGATATCGAGCTCGATGTGCGGATCATTATAGCCAGTAACGAAAGGTTATGGGATGCAGTGCGCAGGGGCAAGTTCAGGGAGGATCTTTACCACAGGTTCAACGAGTTCAGCATCGATGTGCCGCCGCTGAGGCAGCGTCCCGATGATGTAATGCTCTTTGCCAATCATTTCCTCCAGCAGACCAATGCCGAGCTGGGTAAGAACATCCGCCAGTTCAGCGCCGAAGTGGAAAATATTTTCAGGACCTACGTATGGTATGGTAACCTGCGTGAGCTGAAGAACGTAATCAAAAGGGCTACGCTGCTGAGCGATGGTGAAGAGATCGAGGCGAATTCGCTGCCTTTTGAAATATCTCATTTCAGCAAGCTCCAGTTCGACAAGCAGCCGGAGCCGGCACCGGTTACTTCTTCTATGGTTCCGGCCTCTTTTACCGAAGTTGATGCAGGCGGCGGTACGCGCGCCCTTTCGGAAACCACGCTAAAGGGTGCAAGCATAGATGCAGAGTATGAGATGATCCTGAAGGCCCTGAAAAAAGTGAATTTCAATAAGAGCAAGGCAGCCAAGCTGCTCAATATAGACCGAAAAACCTTGTACAACAAAATGAAGCAGTACCAGGAGTTTAACAACCAATAAGCGAAGTTTTCAACATGCCATTATCAGAATCCCCTGTTTCGAACAGAGGTTATGAAATCAGTAAAAATAACCGTCCCGCAACCGCTGTGTCGCTGAACGATGTGTTCAGAGAAAGCATGAAGAGGGTGCAGGCAAGACCCGGGCAGCCGGATGTGATCGTGCGTTGTGAGTCCCTGCCTTTCATCAGGACCAGCAAGGATGAGATGATAGCGGTTTTCGAAAGCCTGATCACGATGATCTTCAACCACCCTGCCACAGCTTCAAAGCTCTTTCTCTATATCGACTGCGAGGAAAGCAAGGAAAGCCAGCCTTTGAGCGAGGAGAAAGGAGAATGGAAATACTTCGTGATCAGGTTCTATACGAATATAACGACCGATAAGGGCTGGATGGATACGAACGAGGCGGTTTTGGAAAAATGCAGGCAGGTCGTAGCTTCGCAGCAAGGAACCCTGGTTGTGAACTCCATTGTCAATACAGGTTGTTTGTACACGATATTGCTGCCGGGTAAACCTCAATAAAGACATGCCTTCTGTAAAGCCGCCCCAGGTTAACATACTGATCATAGATGATGACGAGGATGATTTTTTCATCACCTCCGAATACCTCAAGCCCATTCGCGAGTACCACCTCCAGATCGATTGGTGCTATCGCTTCAACGATGCCGTGCAGCATTTGCAGAAATCGGCCTACGACATGTATTTCGTGGATTACCGCCTCGGTGCAAAAACAGGACTTGATTTTCTCAAGGAGGCGGTAAGACTGGGCTGCGAGGAGCCGATCGTGCTACTGACCGGTAAGGGAAATAAGGATGTAGACATCGAGGCCATGCAGATGGGCGCCACCGATTATCTCATCAAGACGGAGCTGACCACCGATAAGCTGGAGCGCTGTATCCGCTATGCACTGGAACGCACCGCTTATCTTAAGGCCCTCAGGGCGAACGAAAAAAAATACCGCAGCATTTTCGAATTGTCCAAGGATGCCGTATTTATTGCGGATAAATCTCTTGCTTTCCGCGACATGAACCAGGCTACTTCGGCGCTGCTGGGTTATGACAGGGATGAGCTGATACAGCTTAGCGTATACGACCTGCTGGCCGACGGGGAAGACCGCGATATTCTGAGGGGCATCATTTCAGAAGATGGGGAGGTGAATGATCTTGAACTCGAGTTCAGGACAAAATCCGGCGAAAAGAAGACCTGCATTTTTTCCGTGACCGCCACGGTCGACAGCTCGGGAGAATACTACCAGGGATTGATGCACGATATCACCAACCTCAAACGCGCCGAGAAGGCCAACCTGCTTATTGAAAAGCTGGGAGCCACGGGCCGCCTGGTGCGCACCCTCGCACATGAGGTGCGTAACCCGCTCAACAATATCAATATGTCGGTAGAGCAGCTGCTGCAGGTTCCGGAAGGTACCAGTACAGAGGAGTCGCCGCTCTTTCTCGATATCATTCAACGCAATAGCAAGCGCATAGGCGATATCATCACCGAACTGCTTGATACCTCGAGGCCTACCGATCTTGTATTTGAGAAATGCACGCTACAGTCCATCATGGACGAAAGCATTGCCGAGGCCCTGGACCGCATTACCCTGCAGCATGTAAACATGCAGATACGCTATTCCAATGAGCCCTGCTATATCCTTGCCAACAAGGAAAAGCTCAAGATCGCTTTCCTGAATATCATCATCAATGCGGTGGAGGCGGTAAAATCATTTACCGGGGAGCTGAGCATTGCCATCGATAGTGTGAGGGAATCTCACGTGGTAACGATAAAGGACAATGGCTGCGGTATACCGGAAGAAAACATATCCAGGCTTTTCGAGCCCTATTTTACTTCGAAGCGCAATGGCATGGGACTCGGACTTGCAGCAACGCTGAATATCCTGCAGTCGCATAAGGCCACCATCGATGTAACATCGGTTATTGGCCAGGGCACCACCTTTGTCATCACCTTCCCTGAAAATTAAAAGAAGAGCAGGCGTTAGCCCTTGTTAATCGACAAGGCAAAAGCGGGTATCCTGTGCCCTGCCCGAAGGCAGCTCCGGTTCTGCTTTACATACGTAGCGCGGGTAATGGCGTATTTTCTGGATTTCTGCCAGATGCGTACTGCCCGTTAGGTGACGATCTTGTCCTTTTCCTGGTGAAGACCATAGAATACCATGGCTCCAAAAACAGGGACCGCAACAACGGCAATCAGCCAGAAGCGTTTCTGGTAGGCTTTCATATCCGACCGGCTGATCACATCTATGATCGCCCAGATCCAGTGAACACCGGCCAGCAAGGCGCCGGCTCCCAAAACATAATCACCGCCACGGTAACCATTTGCTCTTACGCCAACACCTACCAGGAGCAGGATGGCGCTCACTATACTGAGAATGAAATTAGGATGTCGTAGATTTTTCATACACGCAATTTTATATTCACCTGTTAACACTGCCTGCCCCATTCAAATAGCTAAAAATCTATGCCATTTCCTTAACGGTTAAAGGAAAACAGCTCCCAGTCAGGATGACGTGCGCCCTTTATGGATGAAGCGATGAGCCTGGCAGCTATCAGGCTGAAAATGATGCCATTGCCTCCATAGCCAAGGGCAAAATAGATGTTGGCGTCCCTGGGATGCGTATCGATATATGGGAGCCCGTCGGCAGTGGCTGCAAAAGCACCTGCCCAGCTGAAATCGGGCTTGAGCTCAGTCGCCGGAAAAAGCTTCTGAAAGCTCTGCTGCAAAGCCGCAACCTTGCGGGGCAGCGCGGCCAGCTGGCGGCGAACCGGCATATAGGCGGTATCCTTTCCGCCAACGATCACGCGGTTGTCAGGTGTGGAGCGTATATAGATATAAGGGTCGGAGGTTTCCCAGATAAGGCAGTTTTTGACCCATGATTGCTGCAGGGGTTCGCTGGCAAAGGCATAGGTACAGCGCAGGTCCTCGAGCTTTTTGTTTATGTATCCGCCCGACTCATACCCGCAGGCAATGACCAGCTTTTTTGCCCTCACCGTATGGCCCTCGTTCGTGGTAAGAACGATCATTTTTTTATTCCTGCTTACGCGGTCGATCTCTGTGTGATCGTATATGGCAGCGCCTTCTGATTGGGCCGATCGGAGCAGGGCATGCGTAAGCAGGTAAGCATCCGTCTGCGCAGCCTCCCCCGACAGGAGCGCGGCGGGTGCAGAAAACCCAAACTGTTTCTCCAGGTCATTTTTCCCGAGCAGGTCTACCGGAAAGCCAAGCTTTTTTCTCAGGCCGTATTCTATTTCAAGTGCGGCAACGTCTTTTTTGTAGGAGGCAAACTGCAGGCTGTATTGTTTTTGAAAATTATCATTGTTTCCGGTAGCCTTGCAAATTTCCTGCAATTGCCCTATGGCTTCGTAACAGAGCTTGTAACACCTTGTGGCCTTCGAATGGCCATGCAGGTCAATAAGTCGGTGCAGTGATTGGTCGATCTCATATTGAATGAGTGAGGTGGAGGCCGCCGTGCTGCCCATGGCTACATGTCTTTTGTCGAGGACCGTGCATTTTATACCGTTTTTCAACAGGTGCCAGGCTACCAGTGCGCCGGTAATGCCCGCCCCGATAATGGCTACATCGGTATTGATGGAGCGATCCAGGGAAGGATAAGAGCGGATGAGTCCATAACGAAGAAGGGAATAGGGATAATGTGTACGAAGATCCATGGTATAGGGTTCTGCAGGCAAAGCTGTCAGGGCCAGGCTGCCCCCGGCTCAGGTGTCCAGGAAAGAAGCAGGTACCTCTTTGGCTTCGCGCTTGATGATAAAAACAGCAGTCTGTTTAGGTCTTATGCCTCCACCTGAGTGGAGCGCATAGATCTTTGTGAACTCCGCCCCGAAATAAAGTATCAGCGAGGAGTAGTAGACCCAGGTAAGCAGGATCACGATGGAGGCCGCTGTGCCATAGGTGCTACCCAGGTTGGTCCGGCCGAGATAGATGCCTATAAGGAATTTGCCGATCAGAAAAAGCACGGCTGTAAACCCGGCTCCGATGAGGGCATCCTTCCAGGAAATGATGGCGTCGGGCAGGACCTTATAGATCACCGAGAACAGTCCGGTGATAACAACCAGGATCACGGCCGTGTTCAGCGTGCCAAACAGGTAGACCGTATAGTCTGGTATGAGTTTCACCAATTTATCGCTGAGCAGGTTCAGCAGGGCATTCGCAATGAGTGAAACAAGTAACAGGAAGCCCAGGCCTATCACGAGTGAAAAGGACAGCAACCTGTTGCCCAGGTATTTGAGCCAGCCTTTTTTTGGTTTGGCCTTTACCGACCATATGAAATTGATCGAGCCTTGCATTTCTGTAAACACACCGGTTGCGCCAATGATCAGGATCACAAACCCGATGGCCGCACCCAGGCCGGTGGCGTGAGTGCTTTCGGCATTGCCGATGATGGATTGGATCTGCAGGGCAGCCTCGCTTCCGACAAGGCCATTCAGCTCTTCATAGATACGGCCTTCGACTGCGTCTTTCCCGAAAAATATCCCGGCCAGCGAAATGATGATGATAAGCAGGGGCCCAAGGGCAAACAGCGTGTAATAACTAAGCGACGCACTGAGCTTAAAGGCATTGTCATCATCAAACGCAATAGCAGTATGCTTTAGCAGGGAAAAGGCTTTCCTGAGTTTTTTCATGCCATCCTGTTCTTTATTCCTTGACCGAAATATAAGCCATAAAATAAAGGTTTAGATCAGCAAATGGATGCTTGTAGAAAAACCTACACAGAAAGCCGCAGCCATTATACCTGTTCTACAAAAGCCAGAACATTTAAGCCTTAAAATGGTTGGCAGCATTTTTTCTTATGTTATGGAGACGTACTTATTAAAACATTTTTATGAGAAGCCTACTTTATTTAATAGCAGTAATCCTGATCATCGGCTGGCTCCTGGGTGTTTTTGCCTGGGGCGCAGGAAGCCTGATCCATATCCTGATCGTATTGGCAGTGATCTCTCTGCTGCTGGGTATCATCAGGCGAGCGTAGATTAGTCATATCTTCTTTCTCATATACACGGTCCATTCTATCAGCAAGGCTACAGTTCTCCACTGTAGCCTCTTTTTTTGCGACAGGTAAAAAAGAAGGCGGATAGCCGACACGTAAAAAGCTTGCTTGAATCAGTTAAGACGCCGGTGTCCGTCCGGATATGCAAAAAGCCAATGCCGGAAAGGGTCAGCGTGATTATGAGGCCTTCAAAATTGAGGCAGCATATAAAAACAGACGGGTTACTGGGGATCGGTAAATGCAAGCACGCTCATGGTTTCGGCGCATTTGCGGCAGACCTTGGCACATTCCCTGAAATAGTCGGCGTTCTGCGATTCGCATAACTCTGCGCATTCCTCGCATATGCCAACACAAAGCAGAGCAAACCGGCGGGTATTTTGAGAGCTGGTTTTGAGCGCATGAAAAGTACCCATGCAGATCATGGCGCACTCATCTACGACCTTGGTGAGTTTTTTTGATAGACCTAACTTGAGGCTGGCGAGATTAACGAGAAGGTCCTCGCAGTTCATCCATGCATTGAAGCAGGCCTGGGTGTGGTAGCTTGCGACTGTCATAGTCTTGGTTTTAGTTTTTTATTACTTTTTTCTGGATGTTCTCCACATCCTTCATGAATTGGGCAAGCTGGGAATTATTGTAAACGCCATAGGCATCGATCAGGGTTCCCTTGGTGCCATCATTGGTTTCGATCACGTAAAGAATGGCATTGTCATCCGGGTCCGATTCGCCCTCGAAACGGAAAAAATTGACAACCTGGATCTGCTCGGGCCTGTACTTGGTATGTTTATGAAGCGATTCCAGACCTTGTTCGGTGATCTTGAAATCTTCTGTATATCCTTCGGTTACCATCCTGTTCAAGCAGTTGGCCAGGCTCTTCATATAGGGCATACTGTTGTGTTCGTTTACAATCATACCACTGCTTTTGATCTATGGTGTAAATAGCCTGCCAGAAATTTTCGCTTACTACAGCTTGATTTTAGGGCTTTTAGCATGCAGGCTGAGTAGTAATTTCCCCAAAAGCGGAGGCCGGTAGGTTAACCGGCCTAAGCAAATGGGGAAATTCTTCGCAGGTTAAGATGCGGCCTGCATATCGCGAAGGCGTTTTACCTCGTCATGTCCTACTTTAAGTGCGGCTTTCTGCCTAACGATCAGGTCGCGCTGGGTGGGCTCAAAATCAACCTCTGCATTGAGCGCGGTGTCATAAGCCTTCTGAGCGGCGTCTTCACCGAATTCGCAGTTGCTGAGAATTGTTTTCCTGTCCTTGCCACCGATCACGGCCTTAAGGTCCATCCATACCCTGTACACCTTGCCCGAATTGGTTGTGCCGTCTGCAGGGTCGCCACCCAGCCTGCTTACTTCCGTTGTAAGCTCCTGGGCATATTGCCGGCTTTCAGAAATATAGCGCTGAAACAATACCTTCAGATCGGCATCTTCATCCTTCAGCTCATCTATTGCTTTTTCGTAGCCTACCACCCGGTCATTATTGATGCGGATGAGGTCATTCAGTAATCCGGTTATTTTTTCGTTCGCCATAATATTGTTTTGCTGAAGACCTAAAAAAATTATACCGCCGGGCCAGGAGTACAGCGGATTGCAGGCTGGGAGATACATCTTCTTTTTGTTCAATTTTTAAAAGGTTTGGGGAAGAATGGGTAGTACAGGATGCATCAGGTAGATGTATCGTTGATCACGGTATAAGATTTATGCTTTTTACTAAAAGCGATTATGGCAAAATATTCAAAGCGCGCGGGCGACAAAGTCGGAGAAGCATTGCACGAACAAAAGCGTGGAAAGCTCAAGAGCGGCCGTAGCGGAAAAACAGTAACATCGCGCAAGCAGGCAATTGCCATCGGCTTATCGGAAGCCAGGAAGGAAGGAGGAAAGGTGCCTGCGAAAAAAACCGGTGCGGCCAAGAAGAGCAGTGCAAAAAAAGCCGCTCCCAAGAAATCTGCATCAAAAAAATCTGCATCAAAAAAATCCGCCTCAAAAAAGGCGTCTTCTAAAAAAGCAGCTCCAAAAAAGACAGCCGGGACGAAAACAGCTTCGAAAAAAGCTGCTTCCAAAAAAACTGCGGCTAAGGGAAGAAAAAAATAAAGGTTCCCGGTTATACAAGCTGCTTCAGGATTTTCATCAGTACCCGTTCTTCGGTGGTAAGGCCGGTCAGGGCATCTGTTTTTTCTATCTCATCCAGCTCATCCAGGTAGCGGTGGAGGTTCTTTTCTTCATATAGCTTGATGATGCCTGGATGCACATAGTATTTCTTACAGATGGTGCGGCTGTTGCCCAGTTTTGTGCTTACATCATCAAGCGCGGCAAGAATATTTTTTTTGCAGTCGCTTTCCGACTCTGCAAGTCCTAGCGACTTAAAAGCCCTGATGATATTGAGTGTGCCTGCCCAGGTCCTGAAATCTTTTGCTGAAAAATCGCCACCGGTAGCATCCTTGATGTAGCGGTTGACCATACCCGAATCGATCGGCTTGCGGTTTCCCTCCGCATCATAATACTGGAAAAGCTCTTTGCCAGGGATATCGCGGCACTGCCTCACCATCCTGGCCAGCTTACGGTTGCGCAGGCTGATGTTGTGAAAGATACCCTTCTTGCCCTTGAATGAAAAATGAACCGTGTCGCCATTCACTTTTACATGGTTGTCCTTCAGGGTTGTGAGGCCGTAAGACCCATACAGTTTTTCGTAATCGTCGTTACCGATGCGGAGATAGGTCCTTTCCATCAGGCTGATAACGGTGGCGATCACTTTTTCCTCGCAAAGATCTTTCAATGCAAGATCCTCTTCCATTTTCAGGCGCATGGAGGGAAGCAGTTTCCCAAACTCATAAAGGCGGTGGAATTTTGTTTCATTGCGCAGGTTATGCCAAAGCTGGTGGTAACGGTACTGCTTACGCTGTCTCAGGTCAAACCCGGTTGCCTGGATATGTCCATTGGCTTTTGGACAGATCCATACGTTGGTCCAGGCCGGAGGGATGGCCAGCTTGCGGATGCGCTCCAGCTCTTCCTCGCCCTTCAGCGGCTTGCTGTCGTATAGGTAAACGAAGCCCTTTCCTTTTTTGAGGCGGGTGATGCCCGGCTGTTTATCGCTCACATAGGTAAGGTCGGCCATCCTGGCCGCCTTGCTGTAGTCCTTGTCTATCTTGAGAAATTCCTTGTGCGATAGTTCTATTAGCTTTTCCATAGGCTGTTGCCGATTTCCCGGCTTTGCCGGTTGTGGGTGAATGAATGCCTGATCTGTTCTGTTTCGTCCCGCGTACTTAGCCGGCCGATCCTTCATCATCCTTAACCAAAGAAAAAGCCAGACCATCCGGGCCTGGCTTTTTGCTGCTCGATTGAACGGGCAGTGTCGAAATTATTCTTCCGGCTCGTTGTCGGCACCTATGTTGATACCGCTTACAGCCAGCTCGGTCAGCAGCTGATCGGTTTCTTTTTCTTCATCCAGTGTTTGCTGCAGCAGCTCGGCGATCTCGTTTTCGCCCATGGTCTTTGACAGTTGAACCAGGCTGCCATAAGCAGCGATCTCGTAGTGCTCTACTTTTTGAGCGGCTATGATAAGGCCGGCATCGATAACGGCTGAACCCCTGGGAAGTTCTTCCATAATTCCCTGGGCCTCTTTTACCAGGCCTTCCATGGCTTCGCATTTTTTGGCCCTGGGTGCCATGTCCAGCATTTCAAAGACTTCTTCGAGCCTTTCGATCTGCCCCTGGGTAACAGTAAGGTGCTCCTCGAAGCAGCTGGCCAGCTCTTCGGAGGTTGCTGCTTTTTTCATCTTGGGTAAAGCTTTCGTAAGGTGCTTTTCTGCCCAGTAGATATCCCGCAGCTCTTCTATGAACAGCTCTTTTAACATGGTCTCTTCGCTCTTTGTGGAAGAGGCGCCAGTGCTCTTTTTGGTCCTGGCAGTACTCGTATTCCTTGGCATAAGTAAAGGTTTTATAAATGAACAATCATGGTTATCGTTTAAAAAATGATGCCAGCGGCGGCCCTGCAAGGCCCTGACAGGTCAAGCGTTCTGTAGAGTTTTTTACCCAGAGGCCGCTAGGCTCATTTTGGTTTATACGATTTTTTTTATGGTATCTAATTTGGAGTTATAGCGGTGGGTCTATTTGATTACTCACGAAAACAATCGTTATGGCTACGGCAACCAATCAGCAATTAAACTTTCTGCAGGAAAAGATTCAGGAAATCGGCAGCGCGATCTTTTTTAACCAGAGCGATTCTGTACTCAAGCTTCCCACTTCCCTGGTTACAACGCTCAAGGTAGACGACTACGGATTTGTTTGGTTCTTTATACAGAAACCCAAGCAGCACCTGAGGGAGTTCGATGCCGAGTTTCCCGTAAGGCTGGATTTCTTCAAAAAAGGCAAAAGCTATTTTCTCCAGGTCAATGGCAAGGGCTGGGTGGTGACGGACCCCGAAGAGGTAAACGGCTTCGTTACCCTGCCGGAAGATGCAAAGAACCTGGCGCTCAACGAGATGGTGCTGGTGAAGGTCAAGATCATGAAGGCTGAATACTATGAAACAAAAACAGCCCGGCACTCCTGGTGGCAGCAGGCGGTAAACGCCGTGTCTACCTGGTTCCGCAATTCCAACAGCCAGTACAGGCCTGATATCTATTACCCGGCATCCTAAATTCAGTTTTATGAGGTCGATCTGGTCAGGGGCAATCAGTTTTGGCCTGGTCAATATCCCGGTCAAGCTTAACAGCGCTGTAGAAGCCGGTAGCGAGCTCGACTTTGACCTGCTCTCGAAAACAGACATGTCCCCGATCCGTTATGCGCGCATCGACACAAAAACCGGGAAAGAAGTACCCTGGAAAGAGATCGTAAAGGGATACCAGTATGCAAAGGGCCGGTACGTAGTAGTATCGGACGAAGATTTTGCAAAGGCAAGTCCCGAGAAATCGAAAACCATCGATATCGTACAATTCGTCAAAGAAGAAGAGATCGACCCCATTCTTTACGAGAAGCCTTATTATATCACACCGGGCAAAGGCGCACATAAATCGTATTTCCTGCTCATAAAGGCGCTGGAGGAAACCAAAAGCGTTGGACTGGCCGAGTTCATGCTCAGGAACCGCATGCACATCTGCGCGCTCAAGGCCTATAATGGCGTGCTGCTGCTGAACCAGATGCGTTATGTGGAAGAAATAAGAGAAGTGCCCGAGGTAGAACAACCCCAGTCGGAAAAAATAACCGCTAAGGAAATGGAGCTCGCTAAAAAGCTCATCGGCCAGCTTACTGAAACGTTTAATCCTGCCGCTTTCAAGGATACCTATATATCGGAGCTCAAGAAAGTAATCAAGGCAAAAGCAGCCGGCAAGGATATTCATATCGCGGAACCTAAGAAGAAAGCTGCTACTGTAAAGGATCTGATGGAGGTATTGAAGCAAAGCCTGGATACAGGCACCAAGAAAAAGCGGGCTTAAAAGAAAAGCTGCTAGCCGATACCCATCAGCCAACAGCTTATCCCTTACATGCGGTCCTTGTCCTCATCCACATCCTCGTCTTCGTCGTCGAGTTCAAAATCTTCATCATCCAGGTCCTCATCATCCAACTCCTCATCGTCGTAATCCTCGTCGCCTTCCTCAATGTCGTTTGATATTTCCCTGGTATCCAGGTTGTCTTCATCGTTGATCCTGTTCAGGTCTGATGAGAGATCATCGGGACGGGAAGAGCCGCTCCTGCCTTCGTTGATATCGG
>DASTPZ010000215.1:0-11496 GCA_035761965.1 Flavisolibacter sp.
AAAGAAAGACGACCAGCAGGGTGAATATGTTCCTTTTCATACAGATTACTCTATTGGCAAAATAACCATTTTTTGGAACGCCGGGCCAGCAGCGACCCCGGCGAAATTTACGTTCGCCTTTGTAGCGGCTTGCCGGATGCAGTTGAGGGTTAGGTCCACTCCTGGCATAAAATTTTAATACCTGCCCGCACAAAACCACATTTATGAAAAAAAAATTTGCGGGCTTCGGCCTTTGCTTGCTCACGGTTCTTTGTTCCTGTAACGACGGTGCCAATACAACTGCTTCCGGTACCGACACGGCCGGCAGCCCGGCCATGAATGATACCATGAATACCGGCAGCGGCGCGGGTGCCAACAATACCAGCACCATGAGCGGCACGCCCATTACCCGCGAAGACTCCATGTTTGTTATGGAAGCAGCTGCCGGCGGCATGATGGAGGTAGAAGCCGGCAACCTGGCTCAGCAGAACGGTGCCAATCAGCGGGTAAAAGATTACGGCGCAATGATGGTGCGCGACCATGGACGTGCTAATGATGAGCTGAAGAGCTTTGCGTCCAGCCGCGGTATGACACTGCCTGCGTCGCTGCCTCCCGATATGCAAAAGCACCTGGAAGACATGCGTAAAATGACCGGCAAGTCATTTGACCAGCATTATGTAAGCATGATGGTCGATCACCATAATAAGGATATCACCAAGTTCAGGAACCAAAGCACCGGCGGCGGCGACGCAGAATTGAAGGCCTGGGCCGGCAAGACCCTGCCCGTGCTCCAGATGCACAAGGACTCGATTGATGCTATCAGGAAAATGAAAATGTAAGACGATCATACGACAACAGCTGCTACGGCGGCTGTTGTTTATTTATACTCTCCAAAAACACTCCTTAGCACATCTGCTATTTCACCCAGGGTACAATAGTTCTCCACTGCCTCGATCACAGCTGGCATGAGGTTCTCGTTCATTACAGCTTTTTGTCTCACGGCCTCAAGGCACTGCTTCGCCTTAACCGCATCTCTTCTTTGTCTCAGGCTTTTTAGCCTTTCAGCCTGCTGCCCGCGAATGCTGTCGTCGATGCGGAATACTGGCATCTTGTTTTCTTCCGCCGATTGAAACTTGTTGACGCCTACGATGATCTTTTCCCCTTTTTCTATTTTGCGCTGGTAATCATATGCACTCCTGGCAATTTCGTCCTGGATGAAACCTTGCTCTATCGCTGGTACGCTGCCACCCATGGCATCTATTTTTGCAATCAGGGCAAGTGCTTTTTCTTCTATCTCGTTGGTAAGCGATTCTACAAAGAATGAGCCGGCAAGCGGGTCTGCCGTATCGGGCGCGCCACTCTCGTATGCCACGATCTGCTGGGTACGCAGGGCAATGCGCGCGGCTTCCTCTGTGGGAAGGCTTAGCGCTTCGTCGTATCCGTTGGTATGAAGCGATTGAGTGCCTCCCAGCACGGCGGCCAGTGTTTGCAGGGTTACGCGGGATATATTGTTGAGCGGCTGCTGTGCAGTAAGCGTGCTGCCGCCTGTTTGCGTATGAAAGCGGAGCATCATGGCCTTTGGATCTGTGGCTCCCATTTCCTTCATCATACGAGCCCACATTCTCCTGGCTGCCCTGAACTTGGCCACTTCCTCGAAAAGATGGTTGTGTGCGTTGAAGAAAAAAGACAGCCTTTTGCCGAACACATTGATGTCGAGACCTTTTTCCAGCGCCGCTTTTACATAAGCTTTGCCATTGCTTAGCGTAAAGGCGATTTCCTGCACTGCCGTGCTGCCTGCCTCCCTGATGTGATAACCGGAAATGGAAATGGTATTCCACTTAGGAAGCTCGCGGCTGCACCATTCAAAAATATCGGTGATGATCCGCATAGAAGGCTTGGGCGGATAGATATAGGTTCCTCTTGCAGCATATTCCTTTAAAATATCGTTCTGTATGGTTCCCGAGATCTTGGCAAGGTCAGCACCCTGTCTTTTGGCCTGGGCCACATAAAAAGAAAGCAGGATGAAGGCTGTGGCATTGATGGTCATCGATGTAGATACATCTTCCAGCCTGATCCCCTTGAACAGCGTATCGATGTCTTCTATCGAATCGATAGCTACACCCACCTTTCCAACTTCTCCTTCTGCCAGCTCGTGATCGCTGTCATAGCCTATCTGGGTAGGAAGATCAAAGGCTACGCTTAATCCCATTACACCCTGCGACAGCAGGTAGTGGTAACGCTGGTTGCTCTCTGCCGCCGTGGAAAACCCGGCGTACTGGCGCATGGTCCAGAGCTTGCCCCGGTACATATCGGACTGCACGCCCCGCGTAAAAGGAAAGGACCCTGGCTGCTCGGGCATGGGCAGGGGATCGCAATAAAGGTTCTTTATCTCTATCTCCGAATCGGTGAATCTTTTGTCGCTCATGATAATTGGTTTGGAGAGAATGGCACGTGAATATCCGCAAGCTCTGCCGGGAGGATCTTACCGCATCAATTGCTTTGCTTCGAAATTGAGGGTCTCCAGAACAATGGTGTGAAGGGCCTTGTCCTGCTGGCCCATGATCATTTCAAGCAACTGCTTATTCAGCTCGCTTGCCTTGGCATCGGGCGGCAATACACTGGAGATCTGGTTGATGATGAGCATGCTCTGGTCGCGCAGGTTGCGAACTGCGTCCCAGGCGATGGTACTTACATAAACTTGCTGCGAGATATTGTATTCATATTCCTGCTTGATGGTCTCTATCAGGTGGAGCTGCATTTCCCTTGCCGACATACCCGGCTGGCTCACCCTGCTGATAAGGCTGGGGAGGGATATCCTTTCACAAAGCAGCACCAGCCGTTCATAGGCCTGGAGCTGGAGGGGCCGGGTCGAAAAATTTTCCTGCGGCTGGTTATCGTCTTTCCAGGACCTGGTCTGGAAATAAACAAAAAGGGCCACGAGCAAGGAGACAACTGAAATAATAATGCTGATCGTCGATTCTTCCATATAAGATGTTGATGGGCAAAAATAAAGGTAAACAGCCATCCGGACCAATAGTAGCCCTTAGGCTCTTCAGTTAACAGGGTAGGGAGGATTTATCTCTTTTATCGCTTATTGCCATCTCCGCGTCAAACCATGTGTTTAAAGGCCGTCGCCGACACCTGGTGTCGTTTGTTTAAATAAATTTGCAGTATGGAAACAACAATACAATCGCCGGTAAAATTCACCCAGGGTGCCGTTGCCGAGATCAGGCGCCTGATGAATGAACCCGGCTTTGATAACGGCCAGTTCCTGAGGGTGGGTGTAAAAGGTGGAGGTTGCTCCGGGCTGTCCTATGTGCTGGGTTTTGACAGCCGCAAGGAAGAGGATATTGAACATGAATTCGAAGGCCTGCGCTTCATCATGGAAAGATCACATGAGATCTATCTTTATGGCATGCAGATCGACTGGCAGGGCGGGCTCAATAGCAGGGGCTTTACCTTCAGCAACCCGAATGCTTCGGCCACCTGCGGTTGCGGTACCTCTTTCGCCGTTTAATTCGATCAGGCAGCATGGTGCTGTTGGTAAAAGGGAGGCTCTGTGTCTGCAGCCTTTGTGTCCTCCTTTTCTCTTCCTATATTATTTCCTTTGCCATCCTCTAAAATAAAAAAGGCCCCCGCATCTGCAGGGGCCTCTGTCATTATTTCATTTTGATCGATCAATGCTGGGCTACTTCAGGCTTGTTCCTGGGCTCAGGCTTTTCCGAAGAAGAGCTGGCCGGTCCAAGGCCTTTTTTACCACCCAGGTCAACCAGGATGGGTGCAGCTACAAAGATCGAAGAGTAGGTACCTGTAAGCACACCGATCAGCATTGCAAAGGCAAAGCCCTTGGTTACTTCACCACCCACCAGGAAGAGGATAAGGATGGTAAGAAACACCGTAAGCGATGTCATGATCGTACGGCTGAGGGTTTCGTTGATAGCCTTGTTGATGATCACCTCCTTAGGTGCGCCCACCATCTGGCGGGTGTATTCCCTGATCCTGTCGAACACGATCACCGTATCGTTCATCGAGAAACCGATCACCGTGAGGATGGCCGCAATAAAGTGCTGGTCCAGCTCAAGCGGGAAGGGAACGATCTCTCTTGCAAAGGAGAATACAGCCAAGGTAACAAGCACGTCGTGCGCAAGGGCCACGATGGTGCCAAGGGAGTATCTCCAGTCACGGAAGCGAATAAAGATATAAAGAGCGATGATCAGCACCGACCAGAAGGTGGCCCATTTGGCATCACGCTTCAATTCATCAGAGATGGTAGGCAATACCGTAGTGGATGCCTTGATGTACTTGTCGTCGAATTGTTCGTAGCTGATGCCTGCAGGCAGGTAATTCTTCAAGCCCTGCATGAGCGCCGTACGCACTTCCACACCAACGTTCTCGCCACTTTTTTCGATCATGTGAGAGGTTGTGATATCGAGCTGGCGGTTGTTGCCGATGGTCTTGATCACCGGGGCTTCACCGAAGGATTTTGTCAGGTCTTCCCTGATCGCCTCGATCTTATTGTCTACACGCTGGTCAAATGCAACCACAAAGCTGCGGCCTCCCTTGAACTCAACACCCTGGTCAAAGCCATTGAAGATGGCTGCAATACCAAGGGCCAGCACTATAAAGGAGATACCGTAAGCAACCTTGCGATACTCGATGAATTTATAGCTGGCATGCTTGAAAATGCGGCGCGATACGGGCGTAAAATATTCCAGGTGGCGCTTTTTGCTGGTGAACCAATCAGTTACCCAGCGGCTAACCAGGATACCGCAGAACAGGGAAAGAAGGATACCAATGATCTGGGTAGTCGCAAAGCCTTTAACCGGACCCAATCCAAACGAAAACAGGATGATGGCGGTAAGCAGGGTCGTAACGTGCGCGTCCAGTACCGGCGGCAATGAGCGCTTGTAGCCTTCATTAACCGCTGCTACATAGCTCTTGCCCTTGGTAAGCTCTTCTTTTATGCGTTCATAGATGATCACGTTTGTGTCAACCGCCATACCGATGGTTAGTACGAGACCGGCGATACCAGGCGCAGTAAGCGTGGCGCCAAGACCAGTAAGCACACCGATGGTGAACAGCAGGTTAAGGATAAGAGCGATATTGGCAACCCAACCGCTGGTATTATAATAAACCAGCATGAGCAGGAAGATCACAATGAAAGAAAGCGCAAAGGCTGTGATACCGCCACGGATGGCGTCTTCGCCCAGGGTAGGTCCTACCACCTGCTCCTGGACGATCTTGGCAGGAGCGGAGAGGCGGCCTGATTTCAGGATATTGGCAAGGTCCTGTGCTTCCTCGAGCGTAAAACCGCCAGAGATCTCGGTCTGGCCACCAGAGATGGCACCGTTATTGGCGACCGGGGCGGAATAAACATAATCATCGAGCACCACGGCGATCGGGCGTTTTTCCTGGTAGGAAAGCGCGGTAAGCTTTTCCCATTTGAAAGATCCGGTAGCGTTCATGCTCATGGAAACGGTTGGCCTGCCGGTCACCTGGTCGTATTGCTGCTCGGCACGGGTTACCACTTCGCCTTCTATCGGCGCTTTTTGTCCTTTTGTACGGATCACGTAGATAGGCAGGGACTTCGAAGGCTTTCCATCATCACCGATCGGGGGAACACCATAAAGGATTTTAGCATCGGGAGGGAAAGTTTTGACCAGCACGTTCTGGATAACATCGTTGAAAGCGCCGGTATCCTTGATGGCTACAGCCGGAAGACCGGCTACTGCCGTTTTGATATAATCCCTGAACAGTGAACGCTGCTGCGCATTCTTGCTTGTATCGGCTTTAGGTGATGCAGCGGTATTCACTGTATCGCCGGCTGCTCCCGATGCCGTGTCGGCAACAGCCGAGGCCGTATCGGTTACGATGGGCGTATTGGTAACATAAGCATTGTAGGCAACGTCTGCTGCCTCCCAATAAGAGGCAAGCTCTTCGGGCTTGTAAACTTCCCAGAACTGCAGGTTGGCCGAAGACTGGAGATTCTTGCGAACGCGCTCACGGTCCTGGAGACCAGGCAGCTCAACTGTGATCACATCACGGTCCTTGTCAGGATTGATATTAGGCTGGGCTACGCCAAACTGGTCGATACGCGTACGGAGTATGCGATAGGTATTATCAAAAGCCTGGTCTGCCGACGCACGCAGCTCGCTGATCACTTTATCGTCGCTATCCCTTGGCTTGATGCGGTCGGGGTTGGCTGCAGAAAAAAGAGGCGCGAGGGGCGCATTGTTGGTCAGTGCCTTGTATTCACTTACAAAAAGAGAGATGAAATCGGCCTCGCTGTTTGCCTTTTTTACATTGGCATTTTCGATCGCCTTCAGAAAGTTGGGGTCCTTGGAATTGTTGGCCATTGTGCGAAGGAGACCGGAGAGGTCAACCTCCATGGTTACGTTGATACCGCCTTTGAGGTCAAGACCGAGGTTGAGCTCTTCCCTTTTGGCTTTGTCGTAGCTGATGGCACCGGTAAAACCATAGTGAACGGTCTCATCCTTGGTGCTGTCAAGCAGTCTTTTCAGTCGCGCGTCATAGGCCTGTGCCTTGGTTGCGCTGTCAGCAGTTGCATAGTTGCGGTCAACGAATTGTTTAGCCTTTGCCTCCATCTTTCTTTCGTGGCTGCGAACCACCCAGGTAAAGGATAATTCGTAGATCGAATAGAGGATGAGAAGAATGGTAAAGAAACGGACCAGGCCTTTCAGTTGCATACACGGTTTTTTTAAGAGTGGGCAAAGATAGTTTTTTCGCCTTAATTTCAGCCTTTAATTGTAAGGCTTTTGGACGGCTGAAAACGCCTGTTTAAAGGCATTTAGCTATTTTTTAAGCTTTATGAATCGCAAAATCCTGCTGCTTGCGCTGTTTTCCCTACTGCTGAGCTGTGCCTGGCGCAAGCCGGTTTCTGCCCTGGTCGGCGTGCCTGGTCCCGACAGCCTTCCCGTAACCGACAGTTTTATTCAACAGCTTTTGGGGCAAAGACCCGACTTGTTCGATTCCCTGCTGCAAAACAACGGGCAGTGGAACATCAGCATCATCTATACCCAGGTCGACCGTAAGGGAGGCAATGAGCCCGTGCTTACCCATTACCGCTACAATATCGACCCGGCCAGGTATTTCTACCCGGCTTCAACAGTTAAAATGCCGGCAGCGCTGCTTTCGCTTCAAAAGCTCAATGAGCTTGGCATAGAGGGGCTTGACAAGCACACCACCATGATCACCGGAGCGGGCTACCCGGGTCTTACACCCGTGTACAACGATCCTACCGCGGAGGATGGAAGGCCATCGATCGCACACTACATCAAAAAAATATTTCTTGTCAGCGATAATGACGCCTTTAACCGGCTGTATGAATTTCTCGGACAGGAGTATTTCAACCAGACCCTTCGCAAAATGGGCTATGCCAGCGCGAACGTGGTTCACCGCCTTGAGGTAAGCCTGACGGAGGAGCAGAACCGGCACACAAATCCTGTTTCTTTTTATGACCGCAATGCAAAACTTGTTTACAGCCAGCCGCTGACAAAAAGCAATCTTGTTTACCCGCAGGAAAAGCTGCTGCTTGGCAAAGGTTATTACAAAGCAGGCCAGGTGGTAAATGCGCCCTTCGATTTTACGACGAAGAACAGGCTCTCACTGCAAGACCTTCACAATATGCTCATCAGCGTCATGCTTCCCGAAGCAGTGCCTGCCGCACAGCGTTTCAGGCTGAAGGAGGAAGATTACCGCTTTCTTTACGACTATATGTCGAGAAAGCCGGCCGAATCCAGGTTCCCGCAATACGACTCCAGTTACAGTGATGCCTATGTGAAATTCCTGCTCTACGGCGGTAATGGACCCATGCCCGATCCTGCCATCCGCATCTTCAACAAACCAGGGGATGCTTATGGCTTTCTGACCGATGTGGCCTACATTGTAGACCTGGAGCGGGGAGTAGAGTTTTTTCTTTCTGCTACCATTTCCTGCAACAGCGATGAAATATTCAACGACAACCGCTACGATTACGATAGCGTAGGCTTTCCCTTTATGAAAAATCTCGGAAGGCTGATCTACGATCATGAGCTGGCAAGAAAAAAGAAGCGCCAGCCCGATCTTTCAAAATTTAGGATAAATTACAACCGGTAGAGTCATACTTTTATCGCCTATTAAACCACTGCATGTTATTATCATCATTATTGAACCGGTTCAGCGAACCGGAAACACTGAAGATGGCTAGACTGGGCCGGGAACTGAAGGCAAAGGGCTTTGATATCGTTGACCTCAGTCTTGGAGAACCCGACTTCGACACGCCCGCGCACATCAAAGAAGCTGCTAAGAAAGCAATCGATGATAACTGGAGCCATTATACGCCGGTGGCCGGCTACCTTGACCTGCGCGAGGCTATCTGTCATAAGTTCAGCCGCGACAACAATCTTCACTATAAGCCCGAGAACATCGTTGTTTCAACCGGTGCCAAGCAAAGCCTTGCCAATGTTATCCTCAGTGTGATAGAGGCCGGCGATGAGGCCATTATTCCAACGCCTTTCTGGGTAACCTATGCCGCCCTAGTGCAGCTGGCACAGGGAGAGGTCAAGCTGCTGAAAACCACACTGGAGCAGGGTTACAAGATCACCCCCGCACAGCTCGAAGCAGCCATCACTCCTAAAACAAAACTGTTTATTTTCTCCTCGCCCTGTAATCCCAGCGGGGCGGTCTATACAAAGGATGAGCTGTCTGCACTGGCGGCCGTTTTTCAAAAGCATCCGAAAGTCCTTGTCATTTCAGACGAGATCTATGAATACATCAACTTTAGCGGAGCACATGAAAGCATTGCGCAATTCGATGGCATGAAGGAAAGGACCATTGTTATCAATGGACTCAGCAAGGGCTTTGCCATGACTGGTTGGAGGCTTGGCTACCTGGCCGCGCCCGCCGAGATCGCCAAGGCCTGCGAAAAGCTGCAGGGACAGTTCACCAGCGGCACCAATGCCATTACGCAGCGTACAGCCATTGTTGCGCTTACATCACCGCTCGATGCCAGTCTTGATATGGTAAAAGAGTTTCGCGAGCGCAGGCAAAAAGTGATAAGCCTGATGAAGGCTATTGAAGGCTTTGAGTTCCCGGAGCCCGATGGCGCTTTTTACGCCTTTCCCTGTGTAGATCATTATTTCGGTAAGTCTGATGGCGAAGATGTGATCAGCAATGCCGATGACCTCTCCATGTACCTGCTTCATAAAGGTCATGTGAGCACCGTAACGGGTTCGGCCTTTGGCGATGAGCGCTGCATCAGGGTTTCATTCGCCAACAGCATGTCTAATATCGAAAAGGGGTTCGAGCGCATCAGCGATGCCTTGCATAAGCTCAGGTAAAAATCTTTGGCTAAATGTTCAGCCTCACTGGGCCATGGCTTGCTCCACCAGCCTGGCATGCAGCCGGAGCACCTGCGGGATCAGCAGCTCCTGCTCATTGTTGGTAAGCACAAAATCGCAAAGCTTCATCTTGATCTCTTCATTGATCTGCCTGTCCATGCGGCCGGTGACCTCTTCGCGTGTGAGCCCGTCCCTGTCCATGACGCGTTTGATACGAAGCGCCCGGGGTGCGTATACCCCAATAATATAATCGAGTCCTGCGGCCGACCCGCTTTCAAAAATAATGGCTGCTTCTTTAACCACATACGGCGCCTGCTGCCTGTCCATCCATTCAGCGGCATCGGTGATGGTAAGCGGGTGCACCAGGCGGTTGAGCAGGGCCAGCTTTTGCGGGTCGTTGAATACAATAGAGGCCAGCGCCTGCCGGTTCAGCTGGTTACCGGCATAGATATCCTCGCCAAAATGCTGCCTGAGGCTGGCCATCAGACCAGCATGTGTGTGGTAAAGCCGCTTCGAGGCCTCGTCGGCATAATATACAGGCACGTTCAGCAGCTCGAACAGCCTGGCCACTGTTGATTTGCCCGAACCAATTCCACCTGTGAGCCCTATTTTCAGCATAGCAGGCCTGAAAATAGATAAGTCCTTTCAATAAAAAAACTGCCCGAAGGCAGTTTGAACAATTATGTCAGTTCACTCAGAAGACGTGAGCTTTTTCAGGCTTTATTTCTTTTCCACCGGTGCGGCTGCAGGCTTGTTGATCTGGTTCGTCCATTCCATCGAGATGGCGGATTTCTCCAGCTTGATATAGCTGCCGGGGTTGATCTCGAGACTGATGGTTCCGTCTTCGTTCACCTTGTTTACAGAGCCATGAATACCAGCGATGGTTACGACCTTATCACCTTTCTGAAGGTTTTCGAGGAATGTTTTCTGCTGTTTTTGCTTCTTGGCCTGTGGGCGTATGAAGAAGAGCCAGAAGACCAGGATCATGAGACCAAAAAAAATAGGGGTGAAGCCTAGTCCGCCACCACCTGCTGCTTGTAATAAGTACATATTGAATGATTGTATTTGCTTTATTTATCTGTCAGGTGAATCGCAAAGGAAAGGCGATGCACAGACTGTCCTTTTGTATTGGCAATGGCTGTCACATCTTTCCTGTTCTCTCCAATATGCTGCGATTTGCTGTCGAAGCGTGCAACGATCCTGCCTTCACCGTTTGGCATGATGGGCTCCTCGGGCTTATCTGCTACAGTGCATCCGCAGCCGGCAGAAACGGTTTGAAATACCAGTGGTGTATTCCCCGTATTCCGGAAACGCCAGGATATTTCCTGCACCCCGCCGCGCGCCACCTTGCCCAGGTCCTGGTGCGTCGAATCGATCCACTCGATGCTTGTATAGCTGGATGTATCAGCCATCTTTACCCTTGCCAGCGAATCTTTCTGCTGACCCGAAGGTCCTGCGGTTTGATCATTGCCGGAGCAGGAAAAAAACGCTGCTGCCGCCAGAACCAGAAAAGACGGGAGGTATCTCATTGCTTGCTTTTTGCGATGCAAATGTAAACCAATTAGCTTGTTATGCTTTTTTAAAATCTGTTTTATGCAGCTTGCCTTCCTGCGCAAGGTCCTTATGAATATTATCGAGGATACCATTTACAAACTGGCCGCTTTGCTGTGTGCTGTACTCCTTGGCGATATCGATATATTCGTTGATGGTTACTTTGGGCGGGATGGTTTCAAAATACAGGAATTCCGAAACCCCCATCTTCATGATGATCATATCGAGGGCTGCGATCCTTTCTGCATCCCAGTTCTTGAGCTTGGGAACGATCAGCGCCTGAAGATGCTCTTCTTTTTCACGGACCGTGGTCAGCAGGCTTTTGGCAAACTCCCATTTATCGGCACTTATCACCTGGCGGAAGTCGACCGAACCGGGTTTTTGCAACAGGTTGCGCACGAGCTGCACGACCATGTCGGCATCGTCGTCCCAGTTCATGAACTGCTCTTCCAAATGACCAATGAAGATTTCATTATTGAGCATGAGCTCATTGAAGATGTATTCCAGTATTTCTTTTTCTTCTTTCGGGTTCCTTTCCTTTGTCCTGATGTATTGCTTGTAGGGCTCAGATTCTACCAGCAGCTGGTAGAGCTTGCGCACAAGCTCCTTATCGGTTCTCAGTTCCGGC
>DASTPZ010000216.1:0-10190 GCA_035761965.1 Flavisolibacter sp.
TGATGAAGGGATCAATGAAAGATTCGAACTGCGCGGCCAGGATAAGGAAGATGAGTCCCAGGGCGAGCAGGAGGGCAAAGTTGGTATTGGATCCACTCTCCGCGTAATCGCGCGATGTGCCTGTAAGCTGGGTGGCAAAGCTCTCATCGTTGGCAAGCAGCTTGTCGGCTATCTGCTGCATGGCTGCAATGCCATCGCCTACCGTTTTGCCGGGAGCAAGGCCGGAGGAGATCGTTGCCGATTTATACCGGTTGAAATGATAGATGGTCGATGGGGTGGTAGCCTCTTCAAAGCTCACGAGGTTATCGAGGCTGATCATGGCACCCTCCGCATTCCTCACGTAAAGGGTTTTGAGATCGGTAGGGTCGTCCCTGTCCGACCTTTCCACCTGTCCCATCACCTGGTACTGTTTTCCTTCCTTGGTGAAATAGCCGAGACGGCGGTTGCTGAGGGCAAGCTGCAGGGTTTGCGAAACGTCTTCCACGCTTACGCCAAGCTCACTGGCCTTCAGCCTGTCCACGTTGATGCGCAGCTCAGGCTTATTGAACTTTAGGTCTGCATCAACTCCCTGCAGTACAGGGCTTTTGGCTGCTTCTTCGAGGAAACGGGGAAGGATCTGTGTAAGCTTATTGAAATCGTTATTCTGGATAACAAATTGTACCGGCTGTCCGCCCCTGCGGTTAACCGATATCGTTTGCTCCTCGATGGCAAATGCCCTTCCTTCGTTAAAGCGCGGCAGGTTGCGGTTGACCATGTCCACGATTTCTTTCTGCGAGCGCTCCCTTTCCTTGGGGTCGATAAGCGTAACTCTTACAAAACCCGAGTTGGTGGCACCGCCGGCAAAACCGGGCGCCGTCATCGAAAGTACCACTTCCCGCTCAGGGATCGAATCCATCACAAATGTGCTCAGCCTGTCGACATACCTGTCCATATAGTCATAGGCAGTACCTTCCGGCGCGGTTACCTGCAGGCGGAACTGGCTACGGTCTTCCATCGGTGCCAGCTCTGATGGAATATCCTTTCCGATCAGCACAATAAGCCCGATACAGGCGATGGTGATGGCAAAAGCCATCCAGCGCACCTTCATGAAAAGGGTGAGCAATCTTTTGTAGCCATTTTCCATGCCACGGAAAAAAGGCTCTGTTTTAGTATAGAACCAGGAATGCTTGTGCACATCCTTTTTGCTCATTTTTACGTTCAGCACCGGCGTGAGCGTCAGCGATACGAAGGCTGAGATCAGCACAGCCCCGGCCACCACGATACCAAACTCACGGAAGAGGCGCCCTACAAATCCCTGCAGGAAGATGATGGGCAAGAAGACCACCGCAAGTGTAATAGAGGTGGCGATCACCGCAAAATAGATCTCCTTGGATCCTTCCCTGGCTGCCTGCCATTTGTTCATGCCGCCCTCCATCTTCTTATAAATGTTTTCTGTAACCACGATGCCGTCATCCACCACCAGGCCGGTGGCAAGCACAATGGCCAGCAGCGAAAGCACGTTGATGGTGAATCCGCAGATATACATGATAAAGAACGCGCCAATGAGCGATACGGGGATATCGATGAGCGGTCTCACGGCAATGAGCCAGTCGCGGAAGAAAAGATAGATGATCAGTACAACGAGCACGATGGAGATCAGCAATGTTTCTTCCACCTCCAGGATCGAGCGCTTGATGAACTTGGTCTGGTCAAGCGCGATGTTCATGGTGATGTCGCCGGGCATTTCTTTTTTCAGCTGTTCGTATCGTTTGTAAAACTCATCGGAGATCGATACATAGTTTGAACCGGGCTGGGGGATAATGGCCAGCGCGATCATGGGTATGCCGCTTTCCCTTAGCTGAGACTCCTCGTTCTCAGGTCCCAGCACGGCTTCGCCAATGTCGCGGACCCTGACATCAGAGCCATTCACATTCCTGATAATAATATTGTTGAATTCTTCCTCTGTATTGAGCCTGCCAAAAGTGCGCACAATAAGCTCGGTGGCGTTCCCTGAGATCTTGCCGGAGGGAAGCTCCACGTTCTCCCGCAGAAGCGCGGTCTGAACATCGTTGGGTGTAAGCGAGTAGGCCGCCAGCTTTTCGGGGTTGAACCATATGCGCATGGCATAGCGCTTCTCGCCCCAGATCTGGACGGCGCTGACACCCGGAATGGTTTGGATCCTTTCTACCAGCACATTGTTCGCCCATTCGGATATCTCGAGCTGGTTCCTTGTATTGCTTTGCACCGTCATTGACAGGATGGGATCGGAGCTCGCATCGGCTTTCGAAACCACCGGAGGCGCCTCGAGATCGGTAGGCAGGGAGCGCGAAGCCTGTGAGACCTTATCGCGCACATCGTTTGCAGCCGCCTCCAGGTCAACACCCAGCTCAAACTCTACGTTGATATTGCTCGAGCCCGCGCTGCTGGAAGATGTGATGTTCTTGATACCGGCAATACCGTTGATGGCCTTTTCGAGCGGCTCGGTGATCTGTGTTTCGATGATATCGGGGTTGGCGCCGCCGTAAGAAGTACGCACATTGATATTAGGCGGATCGATGGCGGGATAGTCGCGCACACCCAGGTAGTTGAACCCGATCACCCCAAACACCACGATGATGATGTTGAGTACGATGGCAAGCACCGGTCTTCTTAAGCTGATCTCTGATATGTTCATATGGCTCACTCCGGCCCCCTCGCTTGGAGAGGGAAGTTTTATCGCTCAATAATAACGGCTCTATGCATATGGCAAGGGAAGCCGCGGATAAAGGGTATTTTTTCTTATCGGCTTTAATTGTTCTCAAAAGCCGGATTCAGGTTCTCAAAAGCAGAAAGCAAGGCTGGCAACGCATCAGCGTTTGGCCTGGGGTGCGGCCGAGCCGCTGTTTGCAGGTCTTGCCGGCGTGTTTGCGCCTTTCAGCACGACCTTAGCATCAGGCTTTAGGCCAAGCAGTCCCGTGGTGATCACGGTATCGCCTTTATTGAGTCCGCTGGTGACCTGCACCATTACAGAATCACGCACACCCGTGGTTACGTCAATAAAATCGGCGGTTCCGTCACGGTATACATAAACTTTTTTGCCGCGCGCCTGGGGGATCACAGCCTGGGTCGGGATCATGAGTGCGTTGGGATCAGGCTCAAAGGCCAGCTTTACCTTGGCAAACCCGCCCGGTACCAGCCCCGTCTCATCACCCCTCACCCTGGCTCTTATCGTAAGGCTTCGGGTTGTTTCTTCAATGCCGGATTCAGTGGCCATGACCACAGCCGTATAATTGCGGCTGCTTCCCTCGACCGTGAAGTTCACGAACTGGCCGGTGCTGATCTGACCTGTGTATTTTTCAGGAACATTGAAATCAAGCCTGAGTCCTGAGGTTTTTTGTATTGTGGTAATGATGCTTGTTGGTGTTACAAAAGCGCCGGTGCTGACAGTCTTGAGCCCGAGCTTGCCGCTGAAGGGCGCCCTCACAACCGTGCGGGCAATAGAGGTATTAATGATATCAAGGTCTGCCCTCAGGTTGCTTACCTCGAGCGCGGTTACATCGTAATCCTGCTTGCTGATGCCCCCGATCTTCTGCAGCTGCTCGTAACGGTTCTCGGTCTGCCTGGCGATCTGCAATTGCACCTCTATCTTTTTTTTCTGGGCCTGGAGATCGGCATCGTATAATTTAGCAAGCACCGCGCCCTTGTTTACGTAAGCGCCTTCGCGTACGTTGAGACTGATAATACGGCCTGACACTTCTGGATGTATCTCCGTGGACTCATCGGCAACTATGGAGCCGGAAACTTCAATCGATTCGCTGATGGGTCTTGCCTGCACAACAAAATAATCCACCCTGGCAGGAGGACGCTGGCCACTTCCCTGCTTCTGAGCAGCGGCGGCTTCTTTTTTGCGTTTACTGCTGCAGGAAAAGAAGAAAAGAGCGGAAACAGCTATGATCAATACAGTAGAACTAAAGCGGTATGCTAATTTCACTTGGTATTCGATTGGTGTTAAGATCGCCAAATTTAGCCCCTTCTTAAGGAAAAACTCCTTTAAAAAAACCTAAGCTTGTCCCCATTAACATTAATTAACCTCAAAAGGTTGACAGCTGCCGGTATTTGACAGTGATCATTTTGTAATGACGGAAATGCCCTGCCTGATCTTATTAGCCTTATGAATAAGATCTTGCTTTTCATTGCTTAGCACGGTTACATGACCCATTTTTCTGCCCGGTTTGGTTTGCAGCTTTCCATAAAGGTGTACAAACGCGTTGTCAATGCTCAGTACATCGTTCAGCCCTTCATAAACGGGTGATCCGGTATGGCCTTCGCTTCCGATGATGTTGACCATTACGGAAGATAGAATTGCCTTCGTATTGCCGAGCGGATGGCCAAGGATGATCCGCCACAGCATATCGAATTGCGAGCTGTAGTGGGCTTCGATGGTGTGATGGCCGCTGTTGTGCACCCGGGGGGCGGTCTCGTTCACAAACACATCGTCGTTCGTATCCACAAAAAGCTCAACTGCAAACAGGCCGGGTGAATGAAAATGCCTTACAACCGACAGAGCAATTGCCTCTACCTTCCATAGAATAGACTGCCCGATCTCTGCAGGGGATATCTGGTAGTCGAGCAGGTTGAGGTCTTTGTTGAATACCATCTCGACCGGCGGGTAAAGCGCTGTTTTGCCATGCTGATCGATGGCGATGATAACGGCAATCTCTTTTTTGATCTTTACCTTTTTCTCCAGCACGCTTGGTCCGTCAAACCCGCCTTCTGCTTCGTTCATGCTTTCGAGAGGCCTTACGCCCTTGCCATCATAGCCTCCCTCGGCGAGCTTTTGAACGGCAGGCAGGAGCTGTGGCCATTGCCTGATGTCGGCCTTTGACTGCAGCACGGCGAAAGCTGCCGTCGGGATCTGGTGACTGGCATAGTACTGCTTTTGCTCGATCTTGTTTTTAATGATCCTCAGCACCGAAGGCTTCGGGTATACTTTTACACCCTCCGACTCCAGCCGGTCGAGCGCGTCGATATTTACATTCTCGATCTCAATGGTGATGGCGTCCAGCGCCTTGCCAAAATTGTAAACGGCATCAAAATCCCTGATATCTCCTTTTGTGAAATAGCGGCACAAATGAGCGGCAGGACAGGCATCATCGTTTTCCAGTACATGGGTTTCCACCTGGTAATTTGCTGCGGCCTGTAACAACATCCTGCCTAGCTGCCCTCCGCCAAGGATACCAACTTTTAACATGGCGCAAAAATAAGCTTGTTTCGCGTTCAGGGTAAAGGATTCTGGATCAGCCCTCCTCGGCAGGCGGGTAACCTGTTCTGAGCGGCGTCTTCCGCTGTCGGAAAGCGTTTTGGCTTGCCGATTGCTCCCTTTCCCTTATGCATAGTTTAAAAAAAGCCGGCGACCTCGATGCGCTGCTCAACGATATAGGCGAGCGAACGGTTGTAATGCTCGGGGAGGCTTCGCACGGCACTCATGAGTATTATACCTGGCGGACCGCGATCACAAAAAGGCTGATAGAGGAAAAAGGATTCAGTTTTGTGGCGGTCGAGGGCGACTGGCCGGATTGTTATGAGCTCAACTGTTTTGCAAAGGGTTACCTGCCCGCAAGCCGCAGCGTGCTGGAAGTGCTTCGGTCCTTTGACCGCTGGCCTACCTGGATGTGGGCCAACTGGGAAACAGCGGCGCTCTCCGGCTGGCTTTCGAGCTACAACGGGAAGCTGGACGAAGAAACAAGGGTTGGTTTTTACGGACTGGATGTTTATAGCCTTTGGGACTCCATGAAAGCCATGATGCATTACCTGGAAAAGGAGGATGCCCCGGCCTTCAACGCAATAAGAAACGCATTGAGCTGCTTCGAGCCTTACGAAGGCAATGAACACCTCTATGCGAGGTATTCGCTGACCGATCATTCCTGCCGCGATAAAGTGCTCAACCTGCTCCGGGAAGTAAGGTCGGCAGCCTCCCGGGAGGAAGTAAATAAAGAATCGGCATTCAATGCCGAGCAGAATGCGCTGATCGCGGTAAATGCCGAGAAATACTATAGCAGTATGATACGGTTCGACAATGAAAGCTGGAACATAAGGGATGGACATATGATGGAAAGTCTTGATCGCCTTCTGCGCTTTTACGGGCCGGGGTCAAAGGCCATCGTATGGGCGCACAATACGCATATAGGCGATGCCAGGGCCACCGGTATGCAACGGGCCGGCATGGTGAACCTTGGACAGCTCGCCCGCGAAGCTTATGGCATCAATAAAGTTTACCTGGTGGGTTTTGGCTCTTACTCCGGTACGGTGATCGCTGCCGGCGAGTGGGGCGCGCCCATGCAAAAGATGAAGCTTCCTCCCGCGAGGGAAGACAGTATCGAGGGGCTTCTTCACCGTTACCAGGGCACCGATCATTACCTGCTTATGAACACCGGCGAAGACCGGCGCTGGCAGGGCAAGTTTCCACACAGGGCTGTTGGCGTGGTTTATGACCCTGCAACAGACCGCTACCGCAACTATGTTGCTTCGGATATAGGTAACCGTTACAATGCTTTTGTTTTTTTGAATGAAACCAGCGCGCTTCATCCCTTTCAGCTTACAGCCGATCCCGGCAAGATGCCGGATATGTATCCATTTGGCCTGTAAAGCGGGAGAGGAATGATTTTCTATACAGCTTTTCCCGCACAAAGGCTGATCCCCGCGATACGGGGCAAAGAAGATGGCTGATGGCAGCTGCCTATTCCACATGATCCTGGAGCAGCACATTGTCGTTGCCCCAGCGTTTCTTCTGCCTGCAGACTTCCGCATAGTTCCTGATCTGGTCCTTGACCCAGTGTGGTTTGCGATATCCTACAAAGCGATGGGTTGCCTTGGCCTCGTCTGTCGTATAAACGATCACTGTGCCGAGTCCAAACAGGCGGTAGAGGATGGGTTCTTCTATGGACGTGTCGCGCACCCTGTATAGTTCCGTTTCATTGGTTTCCTTGTTGAGCACACCCTGCGATACAATGATCCGCTGATCGGTGATCGTGAGCCTGGTGGTTTTGATCTCCAGCCATTTCCAGAAAAGGTAAATAACAGGCAGGATCAGGCCGATAAGAAACAGGTTGTTGCCCGATAGCACTGCGGTAATGACGATCGCAGCGGCCGCAACGATACCGAAAAAGAAAGGCTGAAAATTCCTCAGCTGAGAAGGACAGGTCTGGTAAATGGTTTTCTCAACTTCCATCTGACTGTGTTTATAGCTTAAAAATACCCTGTGGCGGCTAATAATCAAAAGAGTATTTCTCCAAGGTTTTTTAAATTTGCAGAATACCCGAAGGTTTGCGGCCTTGGTCCCGCAAAATGCCAGCCCGCAAACCAGGAAAAAATAAATCATATGTCTACAGCTACCGCTAAACAGACGGCCGTACAGCAGCAAACAGATTTCCTTCCCCTGCAGGGCACCGACTACGTAGAGTTTTATGTTGGTAATGCCAAGCAGGCGGCGCATTACTATATGAGTGCTTTTGGCTTCCAGGCCCTCGCTTATGCAGGACCGGAAACGGGCGTCAAGGATCGGGCAAGTTACGTGGTGCGCCAGCACAAGCTCACTTTTGTGCTTACCACTCCCATCCGCGAAGGCAATGAGCTGGCAGATCATATCTACCGTCATGGCGACGGCGTAAAGGTGCTGGCACTCCGGGTGGATGACGCCACCGATGCATGGGAACAGACTACCCGTCGCGGCGGGCGCTCATACAAGGCGCCTGAGCGGCTCCAGGATAAGGACGGCGAAGTGGTGATCAGCGGCATTCATACCTATGGCGATACGGTTCACCTTTTCATAGAACGTAAGAACTATAATGGGCCTTTCATGCCCGGCTACAGGGCCTGGTCAAATCCTTATTTCAAGCCTGCGGATACCGGCCTGCTCTATGTAGACCACTGCGTAGGCAACGTAGGTTGGAACCAGATGAACCCATGGGTGAAGTTTTATGAAGAAGTCATGGGTTTTAAGAACATCCTCTCTTTTGATGATGAAGACATTTCAACCGAGTACTCGGCCCTGATGAGCAAGGTGATGAGCAATGGCAACGGCTTTGTGAAATTCCCCATCAATGAGCCCGCAGAAGGAAAGAAAAAATCCCAGGTTGAGGAATACCTGGAGTTTTATAACGGGGAAGGAGTGCAGCATGTGGCACTGGCAACAGCCGATATCGTAACCACAGTAAGGGACCTCATGAGCAGGGGCGTTGAATTTTTAAAGGTGCCGAGCTCTTATTATGACGATCTTTTGGATAGGGTAGGACATATCGACGAAGACCTTGAGCCCCTGAAGGAATTGGGTATACTAGTTGACAGGGATAATGAAGGTTACCTCTTGCAACTGTTCTCCAAGCCTGTTCAGGACCGGCCTACGCTGTTCTTCGAGATCATCCAGCGAAAGGGCGCTAAAAGCTTTGGCAAAGGAAATTTCAAGGCCTTATTTGAAGCAATCGAGCGGGAACAGGCGGCAAGAGGCAATCTTTGACCGATTTTGTCGTTTTCTTTGCAATAATTTCTGGAATTTCAATTGTCAAAAGCTATCATTCAATGAAAAACCTTTTTATCGCCCTGATTACTGTGTTGATAGCGGGCTCTGCACTGGCGCAGGGTCCTAATCCTTCCTTCGTCGACTTCCAGCGTACGCTGCCAAGACCCGGCGATGCCATGAAGAAAAAAGGCGATACGCTTCAAAAGCAGTTCGAGGCCAAAGGACTCGCGTGGCCGGCAAAATATCTTTATATCCGCTCCTTTAAATACGATGGGCAGCTTGAGATCTGGGTAAAGAACGACAGGAAGGAAGCCTTCAAGCTTTTTAAAACTTATAAGGTCTGTGCTCTTGCCGGTACACTCGGACCCAAGCGCATGCAGGGCGATTACCAGGTGCCCGAAGGTTTTTATTACATCAATGAATTCAACCCGAACAGCAATTACTACCTCTCTCTCGGGCTCAATTATCCCAATCCATCGGACAGGATCTTAAGCGATACGGAAAAGCCCGGTGGCGACATCTATATCCATGGCAGCTGTGTAACCGTAGGCTGTATACCTGTTACCGACCAGCAGATAGACGAGATCTATATACTGGCGGCATATGCAAAGAATTCCGGCCAGGACTATATTCCCGTACATATCTTTCCCATCCGCTACAGCAATAAAAAAAGCGTTGACTACCTGGCTGGCCTGACCAAGAATGATGCGGAGCTCAAAAAATTTGCAGAACGGCTCGAAAATGTTTACGATCATTTCGAGGTTACCCGCCAGCTGCCGGTGATCATGACCAGCAATACCGGCGAATATGTTTTCGACGGTCTTTCAAAAAAAGTAGTAGTGACGCCGCCACCGGTCGAAAAGCCAAAAAAAATCCCGGTACAGCACCGCGTGCGGAACATTACCGAAACGCCTGATGCCGTGCAGCAGTGGCCACAGTTTCCCGGGGGTGGTGAGTCTTTCCTCAAATACCTCGATAAGATGGGCAAGGCCCTCGTAAGCTCTCTTCCGCAGGGTGTGAAAAAAGCCAATGTAATGATCGAATTTATTGTCGATTCTGACGGTGTTCCCACCAATTTCAAGGTTTTGAAAGGTGTGAATGAGGATTTCGATGATGAGCTCATTACCGTGCTGGAACAAATGCCTACCTGGCAGCCTGCCATTCTCAACGACAAACCTGTGGCAAAAAAAATGAAGCAGAGCTTTGTGATCGAATAAGGATAGATGTATTGGTCATCTGTTCATCTGGCTCAATCAATAGCCTATGCGTTATTATCTTATCCCGGGGCTTGGTGCAGATGAAAGGGTTTTCAGGAACCTGCGGTTTCCGCCCCGGTCCGAAATAACCTGCCTGGGCTGGATAACTCCACATCTAGGTGAATCGCTAAGAGCCTACGCGCTAAGAATGTCGGCGCGGATCGATAAAGAGGAGGAGTTTACCCTGGTAGGACTTTCCCTTGGTGGAATGATCGCTGTAGAAATTGCCAATCATCGTCCGGTCAGGCGGGTTATTCTCATCTCCAGCGTTCCCCTTTCAGCCCATCTGCCTCGCTATTTCAGGCTGATCGCCAGATCGCGCCTCCATCAGTTTCTGCCTGTTTCTATCCTGAAGAATGCATCAAGGCTCAAACGTCTTTTTACACGCGAAACTTCCGAAGATAAGGCCATGCTGAGGGTCATGATCAGCGACTGCAGCAATGAGTTTATCCGATGGGCCA
>DASTPZ010000217.1:0-16322 GCA_035761965.1 Flavisolibacter sp.
ACCAAGTTAAATCAAAAACTCATGTTGCAATTTGCTATTTTACAAAAAAAGCACTGACAAAGGTCTTTCAACCCCCGCCAATGCTTGCCTCGAAAACTTTACAGCAGGTATAGCCTGCTAGTCCTTGTTCTTTTGCTTAAGTATATTTCCATTGCTGTCGACGAGCAGCTTTACCTTGTTGTCGCCGTTCTTCAGCTTGATCTCGTAGGCAGTGCGGTCCTTCCACATCTCCCTTTGCACGGATTCGATATTGTAGCCGGCAAACTGTGAGCTGATGGTGCGGTTTACAGCATAAGGAAGTCCTGATGCATTGGGCATGGCATAAGCCGAGCCAATCCAGGTGCCGTCGGCGTCATACCAGGCATAGTACCGGTCGCTGCCGAGGTTGAACTGCACAACATAGTCATTTGCATCCAGGGCCGACCATCCGGAAAGCTCCCAGTCGATGGGCGTGGTAGCTACATCATAAGGTCCCCATACTACATCAGTTGCCGAAGGGTACTGGGCGGCAAATCCGTTCTGGATGGTTCCGGGCACACCATATGCATTGTTGGCCGAAGTTGAAGTTGTTGACCTCGTGCTGCAGGATGCCAGAACTACCACTGTTGCGATCACACTCAATAATCTTTTCATAACATCATTTTTTTATGAAGAAATCTGGTACAATCTTGCCTAGCCAAAATGCTGCCAGAATGGATGACCTTTTGCGCAAGACAGGCTCAGCAAGGCTTGTGGCATTGCCATCCATAATATCAGGAATGCAAAGGAAAACCTGCAATTTATTTTTACGGCCTTGGATCTTATACCGATCGTCAAATAAGCCTTACCTATTTGTTCGTAAGGGGAATGGAATCACGCAGCTTTACCGATACCATTTTTGCCGAGTCTGCCAGTACCTGGCTGTACCATTCGGCAGGCTTACCGGAGCCTGATTCTTCCATGATCAGCCTGGCCAGTTCCACTACATCCCTGTTCGCCATGCGTATCGAACCATGTGATTCAGCGCCGCCCAACGACTCGAGGTCTTTTGTACCATGTATCGTGTAGGGCATCTGGTAGATGATCCTTGCTTTTCCCATTGGGTTCTCAGGGTCGGCCGGAGGCGTATATTCCTTGTTCTCCGTCCAGTCACTCTCAGGCGGCGTCCAGTCTGGATTCCAGTCGATCTGGTGTATCTTGAACTCGCCCCTGGGCGTAGGATATTCTGCTTGTCCCACTGCCACCGGGTAGGAACGAAGCGTATCCCGCCCGCGCAAAACAGAAAGCTGCCTATCGGCAATGCTGATTACCAGCCGTATACGCTCCGGTGCCGGAGCTGGCTCAGGCGACTGCCGGGCAGGCTTAACAGGACCTTCCGAACAGCCGGTGTGCAGGATAAAGGCCAGGGCGGCCAGGCACGAGATTTTTTTGAGCATAGTTGCATTTTCCACATCACTGCAATTTCGGTTCCGGTTATGTCTCACTGCTTTGTACAGGAATGGCTACAATGCACTGCGCTTGTTCAAGTACTATACAAGGGAGGCCGTCGTATCCTGGACAATTGGGGAATGCAGGCAATGAATTTAGACGGAGAGCAGGAGTACTGGGGACCACCAGCTTTAAGAAAGCCATCGGCAGAAAGGAATGAAGTTTGATCTCCCACCAAAAAATGCAAATGAGCAGCAAACCTGTAAGCCCTGCCATGCACGGCATCATCGACTATATATTTTCCGGTGTGCTTATGACCGCACCGGGAACACTGGGACTGAACAGCACGGCCATAAGAACCTACCGCATCCTTGGCTCGGTCTTTCTCGGCACCAATGCGCTTTCCGATACGCCAGCCGGACTCAGGCCTGCCCTTTCCTTCAAAACACATAAAAAGGCCGATGCCGGGTTCCTTGCCGGACTTTCCGTGCTCAGCTTTGCGGGCTTTATCCGCCGCGGTAAGAAGGCAAGAGGCTTTCACCTGGCCTTCCTGGCCCTGGCCATAGCACATTACCTGCTTACCGATTATGATAATGAATAAAAGGCCCCTGACAAACCAGCCCCGCAGGGGTATCTGAACCTAGGGGTAGAGCAGGTATTTCTTGCGCATGGCCTTGTACTTGCTGAGACCGGGCTCCCAGGTTTTGCGAATGGCTTCCTCGGACCAGCCGGCGGCGATCTGCTCTTTGAAGCGCGAATCGCCCGTGCGGAAATCGATATTGCCCATTTCCTTACTTTGCCTATAGTCGAAGAATTTTTCCTTGTGCGGGTAAGCCTTGTACATTTCCATCATCCACTGGATATTGATCTTTTTGCTCCTGATCAAGCCGGTGAGGTCATAATTCCTGAGATCGAGCCCATAACAGGCCTCGTTCATATGGAGCGGTGTTTCTGCCATGCCCTTGATGCCGGTTGGCGTAAAGGAGAAGCTGTATTGTCCCTTCAGCAAAGGATTGCCCAGCACTGTAAAGGGAAAATAAGTGCCGCGTCCCTGGCTGATCACGGTGCCTTCGAAAAGACAAAGCGAAGGATATAGCATCACCGATTGCTGTGTGTTGAGGTTGGGCGATGGCTTTACTGGCAGCACATAGGGCATATCGTGGTTGTAGTTGGCAACGGGTATGATCCTGATCTTGCATTTGGCCTTGTTGGGCAACCAGCCCTCGCCATTGATCATCTGTGCAAACTCGCCAATGGTCATGCCATGCGTAATGGGTATGGGAAACCGGCCGATGCCGGACTTGAGCTTCATGTCGAGCACGGGTCCATCAACAAAATAGCCATTGGGATTGGGCCGGTCGAGAATGAGCAGTTCCTTCCCATTCTCTGCACAAGCTTCCATAACATCGGCCAGGCTGTTGATGTTGGTATAGAACCTGCAGCCCACATCCTGTATATCATAGATCATCAGGTCAACATCCGCCATATCCTGTTTCGACGGCTTCCTTTTCGGGCCGTAAAGCGATACGATGGGAATGCCCGTAGCACTATCCAGCTCGTCCTTTACATGTATGCCGGCACTGGCATTGCCGCGAAAGCCATGCTCGGGACCAAACACCCTCGTGATCCTGATCCCCAGGCTGTGCAGGCTGTCCACCAGGTGTCGCGTTCCAATCACCGACGTAGGATTGCTCAGGATACCCACTCTTTTTCCTTTGAGGTAAGGCAGGTATTTCGCGGTTTGTTCCGCACCGGTCTGTATTGACTTAGCCTCCGGATAAGACAAGGATGCCGGAGATCTGTGAGCGCTATAGAGGAAGAGAAAAAGGACCGGGACGAGTGACAGGGATAGTTTTCGCATCTGCAGAACTATTTTTCGTAAATGTAAATAAATGCAGGAAGGAAATCGAAATGCGATCCAATGGACCTTAGAAACAATGCGTGCAAACAGTTGGGGTTGGTATGCAGTATCGAAGATGGCGGCCTTTTAAAGACCATAGCCATGGAAGAGCTGGCGCCGTACGACCTTTCGTCCTTTCTGATCCTTTACCAGCTTGTGGCTGGCCTTGGGCAGATACATGTTGCGGAAGCCATTCAGCTCGTTGGTGGCAATGAGCTGTTCGAGAAAGCGGCGGGCCTCCTCAAGCACAGGACCTGAAGGCTCGGTACCCGATAAGCTGCTGATAAGCCCTGCATCGTCCACAGCAGCCTCTATCACCAGTGGTATGGCCATATAAATAGGCTCGGCTTCAACGGACGCCACAGGGTAAAGCTTGAGGACTTCCATTTTCATCAGGCCATTTTCACCGGGCACGATCATTCCATCAAGCTCGATATCCTGTTCGTACAGCTGATCTTTGATGAATTGCTGATTGTTCAATGTGTCCGATGTTTAACCAATGAATATCAGGACAAATTTATTGCCAAAGCAAGCTTAGCGGGTAGGGCTCAGGCAAAGTCGGCAAATCGCCCGTTGAAAACGCTAAAAACAGGGTTGACTATTTATCTTCCTTCGATATAATCTACCTAATGCATAGTGTGCAAGGCTGCGGGAAATGATCCTGCCTGAGGATTTCTTCAAAAAAGATATGGATGACCGTTATACCGGCTGATTTTCTTAGTTGCCAGCCGAAGACAGCGTGAAACGAAACAATTTTTGCCCAGTGAAGCAAAGGGTTCATGCAAGGGCATATTTTGCCCGGCCATCGGGCGTGGCGGTCTCTCTGCACTACTCCAACACCGTGCAGCAATAGCCCCTCTCCTGCATGCGCATCATGATCTGTAGCGGACTTAGCTCTTTTCCCTCAACTCTTAATATCCTGTCGCAGTCCTGCAGGTCAAAATTGATCCTTGTATCGGGGAAATGCTCCTTTAACCAGGCCACCACCAGGTGTGCATCACCCTGGCTGCTCACATTTGTTTTAAACACCTCTACCATATCGTGTTGTTTAAATTGATACAAATCTAATTGGCATAAAAATGATGAAAGGGGTTTGAATCCGTCAAATGCGGGGTTGATTGCGACAAATTCGAGGAGGCCGGAAAACCTTTGGCCAGTCTTTTTTTTATCTTTAGATCATGGATACACCCCTGCCGCTGGAGCTGCTCAAATTCAGGCAGCAACTGAAAAAATATGCCGATTTCACCGACGAAGAATGGGACCTGTTCGCCACCCATCTTTATACCCGCAAGCTGGCAAAAAAAGAGCATTTTACACCAAGCGGAAAGGTTTGCAAAGAGGTAGGCTTCATACTCGGCGGATCTTTCAGGTTCTATTATACGAAGGACGGCATCGAGCTTTCAAGTTATTTCTGCTTCGAGAACGATCTCATCTCTTCCTATCGCTCATTCCTGAAACAAGCCCCCAGCGAGATCGCGGTAGATGCCATGGAAAATTCATCGCTCATCTGCTTCTCACATACCTCACTTCAAACCCTGCTTGCCGACGGCCGCACCGCTTACAGGATGGAGCAGCTTGGCCGGACGATCGCCGAATACCTGATCTGCTGTTATGAAGAGCGGCTGTTTTCTTTTGTATTCAGCAGTCCCGAAGAACGCTACCGCAGCCTTATCGAGCAGCAGCCCGACCTGGCGCAGAAGGTCCCGCAGCACTACCTGGCCAATTACCTGGGTATTACACCGGTCTCGCTGTCGAGGATACGCAAGCGTATCTACAGTACCGCTGCCAAACAAAAAATGGCTTCCTGAGTCTTCTTATCTTTTGTTAACGCCGCAAAGCTGTTGGCCAGGCTAGCTTGCACCCATAAACCAGATATTATGCATACAATACTCGGAGCAGGCGGCCCAATTGCCAATGCCCTCACCAAGGAGCTTACCAACAGGAACGAACCCGTACAGCTAGTCAGCAGACGACCCGTAACGCAATTTGCGGGTGCGGAATGGACCCGCGCAGACCTTAAGGACAGCAAGGCCGTAATGGCTGCGGTGAGGAATGCCAGTGTCATTTATATGACCGCCGGACTTGTTTACAATAAAAAGGTTTGGAAGGAAGAATGGCCGCTCATTATGCAAAACCTCATTGCCGCCGCAAAAGATACCGGGGCCAGGCTGATCTTCTTTGATAATGTATACATGTATGGACATGTAAAAGGACCCATGACCGAGAAATCGCCTTACCGACCTGCATCGGTAAAGGGTGAAGTGCGCGCCAGGATCGCTACGCAGCTGATGGAAGCCGCCGCAAAAGGCAGCATCCGTGCCAGCATAGCAAGGGCCGCCGATTTTTACGGGGCCGAATCCATGAATTCATTTCTGGATTTGATGGTGCTCCAGAAATTTGCATCGAAGGAGAAAGCACTTTGGCTGGGTGATCCTGAAAGACTTCATTCTTTTACCTATGTACCCGATGCCGGCAAGGCCATGTACCTGCTGGGACAGGATGCCTCATCCGATAACCAGGTCTGGCACCTGCCAACCGCACCGGCCCTGAGTGGCAGAACCATCCTTTCTCTTGCCGCGCGTGCTGCCGGCGCCGAAGGGAAGTTCACCAGGGTATCGAAGCTGATGCTGCAAACCCTCGGTCTGTTCAAGCCCATGATCGCCGAATCCGTTGAGCTCTATTATCAATACCGCTACGACTATGATTTTAACAGCTCTAAGTTCGAGCATCATTTCGGTCTGCAGCCGACTGCGTATGAAAAAGGAATCTTTGATACCGTAAGAATGTTCCAGGAGAAGAAGCAAGGTCTGTCAGCAACTGCGCTATCTCGTTAGTCGCCCAATGATGTCAGCATGTTGGGGATACTGAGCGATAAGGGCTGCACGCCCGGCCAGCTCAAAATCGGCAAAGTCAAAGCCTGGAGAAACGGTGCAGCCTGCGAGACAAAACTCAGTACCCGGCGCAAGTTCCGAAGCAAACCAGGCACGGGCGGGCACTACAAACTGGAAGGTCTCGCCTTCTTCAAGACGGGCTCCCAATTTAACGCAGCTGTAGTCTCCGCTTTCGGACAGCACATGAACGAGAAGGGTTCCACCTGCATAAAAATGCCAGCCTTCATCGCTTTGTATGCGATGAAAAGCCGAGAAATCTCCTTTCTCCAGCAGGTAGTAAATAGCGGTGGCGTATTGGCGGTTGCCTGCGATCCCAGGCAAGGCAGATGCTGGGATCTCCCCGGCCGAGCGATAGGTTTCCTTATAATAGCCTCCTTCGGGATGTTGGCTGAGCCCAAGGTGCCGGACAAGCGATGCAGCGGTAAGCGTCATTTTTGGTTAACAGGTTTTTTCAGCGTCACCGGTGCCGCCGGCCTGCCGGGTGCAAATTAACTCTTGAAAGCAAAAAAGCTGTGAAAGAAGGGTGGTGTATTCCCATCATTCACAGCTTCGGTTTTATCTTGCCTGTTAGCGTTGGATTACCATCCTGCCGGTTTCCACTTCGCCGCCGGCGCTGTATTTATAGGTGAACACGCCGCTTGCAGGCGCATTGAATATCCTTGTATGCCTGCCCTTTGAAAGCAAGCCATTGACCAACACATTCACCATCCTTCCGTTGGCATCATATACCTCGAGCCTTACCTGGGATTTTTCCGCCAGGCTGAATTCGATCGTGGTTTGCGCGGAAGATGGATTGGGATATACATTCACGCGTGTAGCCGCAACAGGCCTGGCCGGCTCCGCCACCGGCTCGACAACTTCTGTTACCGGCGGCGCGGCCGTTCTTGCAGCCACATATTCGGACTGCAATACCCATACGGCATATCCTCTTGCCGGCGCCCATACATGCACCCTTCCGTCCGCAGCAACGGTGGTAGTCTCCGAAGTATTCAGCGCATTCACCAGCACCTGGTTCTTCCAGTCGGCATAACCAGCTGTTGCGGTTCCGTTGGGAGAGCCGTCGTTGTCTACCCAGATACCCCTTGTGAGGTTGTCGTTATTATTGATAACGAGGATGGCGCCGCTTTTGGTGGCATTTCCCTGCCTTCGTGCGGCGTATACATTATAGGTATCGCCGGCAAAACGGTTGGTGCCATTGGGACTGGGCTCTGTAACCGGGTTGCCCTGCTGGGTAAGCACGATCATGGAGCCATTGAGATAAGTCCTCCTGATGTGCATGAGCTTATTGATATCGGTATGAAGAGAGCCGGGAGGCGTAACATGGATAGAGGTATCGTGGTTATCGATTTGCTTTACGCCATAATACTGCGGATAAAAAAGACAGGGCCTTCCTTCGGCAAAAAGTATGTAGGCATAACCCATCTTCCAGTCCTTGGTCACCCATTTATCATGCTCCTTGCCGGTATCGTGGTTCTCGAGAAAAGTGACCACTGCTGGCCCTGGCAGCGAATTGCCTGCATTGTCCCTTACCATACCGGCATGATTGAGCCAGGCCATATTAAAACTGGAGCCTGTTCCGTTCGTCATTTCGGTAAGCGTATTCTTGAGGGGGAAGTCGAACACGTCAACGTCGGAACCCTGTGCGGCAAGGTCGTTCACCCAGTTCTTGAGCCTGTATTTAAAGCCCGTGAAATACTCGGCCACGATAAAGCGCTGCGCGCCCGATTTGAGCGGAAGGTTGTTGACCCAGGCAGAGACCAGCTCTTTTTGGAAACCGCGTACAAAATCGAGGCGGTACCCGTCGAAGCCGATGGTATTTGTGAGCCAGACGCCCCAGTCCTTTAGCCTGTTCTGCACCGTTACATCATAGGTATTGAGGTCGTTGCCGAACCAGCGGGTATTTGGCACAAGCTGGTCTTCATAACCCCCATCGGTGCTGCCGCCATCGCCAAGGTAGTCGAACTGGTCAACCGGGTGAAAATGATTGTAGGACCAGGTAAGATTGGGTTCGCCCGTTCCTGTATGGGTTACATAATCCACGGAAGTGGCGGTATAAGCTTTAAGCGTTGAGTTGGCGAGGTTGTTCCCATTGTGCCAGACGGCCACGGGGTAGTAGCCATTCGTCTGCGCAGCCCACTGCCACTCCCAGGCACTGGTGGCGGGATTGGTACCCTCCTTCCGGGCAGTAAGGGTTATTTCGATATTGGCAACCGATGAGAGAGTGATCTTGTATTCGTCCACATCCGTAGAGTTTTGCATATGGCCACTGTAAGTGCGTTGATCGAGGGCAGTATTGAACTGGCCGCTGCCATTGTTGGGCTCCGATTCCCAAAGCTGTGAATTCTGTACCGGCGGCGCGCTGTTCGTGAACTTGATCTTTACATCATAGCCCCGTTCTCCCAGGAGGCCTGCGTAATTGAGAAAATAGCCGCCTATCTGGATGAAATAATCGCCTGCTGCGGCATTGGGAATGATCCACCTGATCTCGTTGGTGGGAAAGGGAACACGTTGCGTGCCGCCTACTACGGCCTTGGCAAAAACATAACCCTTGACAGCCGGGTTGTCGCCGCTTTCCTCTGCATCGGTATTATTGGAGTACATATGGTTCAGAAGGATATCGGCATAGATATCCATATAGGGCACGCCGCCGGAAGTCGAATGAGCCTCGTTCATAAGGCTCACGAGCTCGGCCCTTGAGCCGAAGCGCGTTTCAGTGCTTCCTTTCTGGTTATAGTTGCCAAGGTCATAGTGATCGAAAAGCCCGTAGCCCATATCACCGATGCCCCAGTTTCCCTTGGATGGCGGTGGCATCCATAGCGCCCTGATGCCGGCGGTTTTCATTGCGGGTATCTTGGCTCTTACGGTATCGTACCAGAAGCCGTTCTTGCCGGCTTCATTTACCGGTACATTCCAGTAAAAGGCCTGCATCATCACATCATCCTGTGCGTGCAGGGTACAAAAAGATGCCATGACGGCGATCGAGGTGAGCAGTGTGAATTTGCGTTTCATATACGTTGTTTTAGGTGTTGAGACGCGTTTATAGGGGGATAGACCGGGCAAGGCTGACCGGGAAGTATACCCGGCAGGTTCATTATTCCATTAGGCAATCTATACGTCCTGCAAGGGGCCAGTGCTGCAGGTCAGAGCAAGTTCCATCTATTTCTCATAAAAAACAACCGTAATTATACGGTATTTATATATTTTTCATCGATAATATTCATATCCTATTTTTTGCCTGTCGCATCATAAGCGGGCCGGCCCGTTGGTGGCAGGGCTTGGAGACGGAGATCTTTCTCCTGAACTCCACCTCTTTATCCTGTTTAAGGCAGCGGCAAAAAATCCATCTCATCATAAAACGGGAAGGATTGACCGGGAAGCCTGCCAGGGCATGGTCTTTGCCGCTGATCATTCATGCTTAAGCCTGCCAAGGACCCCGGTCCGGGTTATGTTCGCGTGAGGGGCGCCCGTGAGCATAACCTCAAGAACGTCGACCTCTATATTCCAAGAGATGCACTGGTAGTATTCACCGGTGTATCAGGATCGGGCAAGTCCTCTCTTGCCTTTGGCACCCTCTATGCCGAGGCGCAGCGCCGTTACCTCGAATCGGTTTCGCCCTATGCAAGACGCCTGTTTCACCAGATGCCGGTGCCCGAAGTAGACGAGATCGAGGGCCTGCCACCCGCCGTTGCGCTTCAGCAGCAGCGCGGCGCACCCACTACACGATCTTCAGTAGGCAGTGTTACCACGCTTTCGAACCTGCTGCGCATGCTTTATTCACGGGCCGGCGACTACCCACGCAACCAGCCCCTGCTGTATGCCGAGGCTTTTTCTCCCAATACGCCCGAAGGCGCCTGTCCGCAGTGCCATGGCCTTGGAAATGTTTATGAAGTGACCGAAGCCTCCATGGTACCCGATAACCGGCTCACCATTCGCGAAAGAGCAGTGGCCGCCTGGCCCGTAGCCTGGCATGGACAGAACCTGAGGGATATACTCATTACCCTGGGTTACGATGTTGACAAGCCCTGGAAAGAGCTTGCAAAAAAAGACCGCGAATGGATCCTCTTTACCGAAGAGCAGCCAGTGGTGCCGGTGTATCCTGGCTATAGCCATGAGGAAGTAAGGAAGGCGATCAGGGCAAAGGAAGATCCTGCCTACATGGGTACTTTCACGAGTGCCCGCCGGCATGTGCTCCACAGCTTTGCCAATACGCAAAGCCCGATGATGAAAAAAAGAGCGATGCAGTATATGATCAGCAGCCTTTGCCCGCTATGCAAGGGTAAGAGGCTGAAGCAGGCCTCGCTCTCCGTTGGCTTTGCCGGCTTTAATATCGCCGATATATCAGCCCTGCCGCTGGCAAAACTGCACGCTACTGTTCTGCCTTATGCCGAAACAGGTTCGCCGGGCAGCCCTGCCCAAAAAGAAGCGCATCCGGAAAAGCTGATAGTAACCCAGCGTATTGTACAGGATCTTGTAGCCCGGCTGGAAGTATTGCTTGACCTCGGGCTCGGCTATCTCTCGCTCGAGCGGAGCACACCTACCCTTTCGCCGGGCGAGCTGCAAAGGCTGCGCCTGGCCACCCAGGTGCGGTCGAACCTGTTTGGCGTTGTGTATGTGCTTGACGAGCCTTCGGCCGGTCTTCATCCTGCCGACACTGAGGCCCTGCTCGCGGCCTTGCAAAAGCTCAAGGCTTCAGGCAATTCTCTTTTTGTGGTGGAACACGAGCTTGATGTGATCCGCGAGGCCGACTGGATCGTAGATGTAGGTCCTGCCGCCGGCGAGCTTGGCGGACAGGTATTGTACAGCGGTCCACCCGAAGGACTGGCAAACATCGAAGCTTCGCAAACAAGACCTTATTTCTTCGGGCACGCAAAAACTTCGGTTACTGATCCCCGTGAGCCTGCAGGGTGGCTGAAGTTGAGAGGCATATCGCGCAATAACCTGCACGGGCTCGACGTGGATTTCCCGCTTCGCGTACTTACCGTTGTTACCGGCATTTCGGGCTCGGGCAAATCCAGCCTCGTCAGCCAGGCGCTGGTAGAGCTGGTTGCAGCGCAGTTGGGACACCAGGTCGACAGGACGGATGAAGAAGGCGAAGATCTTGAAAAGCTCATGCCCGCCGTTACCGGAGGCAGCATAAAAAGCGGGCTGGAAAATATCCGGAGACTGGTGCGTGTGGATCAAAAGCCCATAGGCCGGACGCCCCGATCCAACCTTGCCACGTATACCGGGCTGTTTGATCATGTAAGAAGGCTATTTGCCTCCACCAAACAAGCCAAGGCCAGGCGTTATGACGCAGGCCGCTTTTCCTTCAATATTGCCAAAGGCCGCTGCGCCAATTGCGAAGGCGAAGGTTTTGTGATGGTGGAGCTGCTCTTTCTGCCCAGCGTGTATGCACCCTGTCCCGTTTGTGAAGGCACGCGCTATAATGCGAAGACACTCGAAATAAAATATGAAGAAAAGAACATAGCTGAAGTACTCAACATGACGGTTGATGCGGCATGGACTTTTTTTGAGAACGATGTGCAGGTCCGGCGCTCACTCACCGTACTCCGCGAAGTGGGCCTGGGCTACCTGCGGCTCGGACAGCCTGCTACCGAGCTTTCGGGAGGCGAGGCGCAGCGCATCAAGCTTGCCACCGAGCTGCAGCGCGCCGGTAAGGGTGATGGCCTTTACATCCTCGACGAGCCTACCACCGGCCTTCATCCCTCTGACGTGGAGAAGTTGCTGCGGCAGCTGCAGGGACTTGTTGCATCGGGCAATACGGTGATCCTGGTCGAGCACGATATGCAGGTGGCCGCAGCCTGCGATTGGATCATCGACATTGGTCCTGGTGCCGGTGAGGAAGGAGGCAAGGTAGTGGCCGCAGGACCGCCGGGTGAGCTGGCAATGAACCCGCATAGCCGTACGGCTCCCTACCTTGCAAAAGCTATGAGTAAATAGTGCTGCGCTTCTATTACAGAACCTGTTCGGCTTCGATAATGCGTTTTGCGTCGGGCACGATCTCTTTTTTTCCGCGTGAGTGAAAATTATCTTCCAGCACCTTCCATTTTCTTGCCCTTAATAGCTTCGCATAATCTGCGGGGTTGATGGGCTTGAACAGCTCATAGAGCAGCATACGGGTGGCCCTTGTGCGCAGACCCATGTCCTTCATCAGCTGATCCAGGTGCTGAAAATTGAAAGGCGCCACACAGAGCCCGCTGAATTCGGCGGCAATAGGACGAACCTTTTTTCTCCAATCTGCTTCCTGCTGCATGATGGCCTTCATCTCCTCCTTTGCCGGCAGCTTCAGATCACCTGCCATGCAGGCCACGAGCCAGTTGGCGGCTACCTCGGAGGTAAGCGGACTGAAAAAGCTGCTGTTGAATCCGACAAAACCCATTTGCGGCAGGTCGGGATGAAGGATGTTGCGGTAAAGGCTGAAAAGCCCCTGATCGTCCTTTAGCAGGGGCTCGTATTTATGGAGAAAGGGCAGGTGCTGCCTGAAGCCGGTGCCGAATATAACAAGATCGGGGCTGATCTGGCTCCCATCCTTGAGTAAAACGTTCTGTCCTTTAAAGGCCCTGATCTCGGTTTGAAAAGCCCTTATCTTTTTGGAGCGGACCAGCTCGTAAAAGCCAGAAGGCTCTACGCCGAGGCTGCAGCTGATCTGGTCCTCTATCCTGTGCGCCGGCACCATACCACATTCTTTTAGCCTGAACTGCTTTTTCAGCAATGCTTCCAGGCCGCGCCACTGCAGCCATACCAATGGTCTGCCGATTGTATGAAGCAGCGATTCAAAAAATGTTTTTTTCCGCGCACTGAAGAATGCTTCGGAGAACCGTGAGAAAAGCAGGTAGCGCATGTTCACCCTGTTGCCGAAATACCGCGGCACCTTCCATTGGGCTTTTCTATAAAGCAGCGTGCATCCCCTGCTCAAGGCAGCCGCCCTGGTGGCGATATCGGTAGCCGACTTGGCAAATCCAACGATGGCCACTTTTTTATTCCGCAGCAGCTCATCCGATTTTACCTGGGAGGAATGCAGCACCTGCCCGCCTGCCTGAAGGAAGGATTCCATCCCTTCCACCTTGGGTATATAGGGCTGGTGGAAAGTACCCGTACATACCGCTACAAAAGCGAATACAAGCGTACGGGAGGCATTTGCCTGTTGAATGGTGACTTTCCAGTTCAAACCGTCGAAATGCATATCGCTCACCTCTGTATTGAAGCGGATGTATGGCAGGATACCGAAATGGTCGGCATAGTCATAAAGGTATCGCTGTACCTGTTCGCCCGAAGGCCATAGGGGATAATCCTTGGGCATGGGAAAATCGGAAAAAGCATATTCGTCTCTTGTTGTCTGTGTGGCTACACCCACGTAAGAACGGCTCTTTTCCCAGACACCGCCAAGAGAGCCTGATTTTTCGAGAACAGTGACAGCATAACCTGCTTCAAGAAAGGCCTTGGCTGTGGTAAGTCCGCTTACACCCGCGCCTATGATACCGATGTGTTTCATACAAGTATATTTTAAGGCAAGCTAAGCGGGGAACCGGGGTAAAAAAGAGCAGAGTTAACGAAGAGGGGTAATGACTGAACAGATGATGGAGCCGGGTTTACGTCGTCGATGCTAAAAGCTCTCCTGCCAGGCGATCGGGATTTCTACCCTCGTACCCGAGGGGTTGCCATCGGCATCGTAAAGATCGGTGATCACTACAGAAGCATTGAAGCCGCTCTCGCGGTTAAAGAGTTCTATGCGCTTGAGCGTAATGTCGATACCATGCGATTTTCTTTTGTAGATCAGGTCCTTGCTCATATCCTTTGCTTTTGCCCTGCCGATGCCATTATCTTCCACGATACACCAAAGCCAATGCTCGCGGCGGTCGATGCCTATCCGTAGCTTGCCACCCGATTGTAAAGGCAGCAGCCCATGCAGGATGGCATTTTCCACAAAGGGTTGTATGATGAGCGGAGGCAGCTCCATGATCGATGTATCGATCTCCTCGCTTATCCTGAGCTCGTAGCTGAACTTGCCTGCAAAGCGGATCTGCTCTATCTGGATATAAAGGTCGAGTACTTCCAGCTCGTCGGACAGCAGGATCCTTCTTTGTCTCGAGTGATCCAGAATAAACCGGATGAGCCTCGAGAACTTGCTTATATACTGGTTGGCCTGCACCGTTTCGTTGCGGCTGATAAAAGAATTGATCGTATTGAGCGAATTAAAGATGAAGTGCGGGTTCATCTGCGTGCGCAGGGCACTGTTCTCGAGCTCATTCAGCTTGATCTCGTAATCGGACCGGTACCGGGCGGCCTGCCTGATGCGGCGAACCCTGTAGCGGTAAGCCGCATAGCCCGCACAGGCCAGGGCCAGCAGAACCAGCGCCTGGAACCACAATTTCTGCCAGTAGGCTTTTGTAATGATAAAGCTGCCTGCCTTTGCTGCTGCCGACCAATCCTTTCCATTGGTAGAGGCTTCAACCGAGAAATGGTATTTACCTGCTGGCAGGTTGGTATACCGCGCCACTCTTTGTTTGCCTGCGTATACGTAATTGGTGTCGAAGCCCTCCAGGCGATACCGGTATTGAAGGTAAGGCCCGGTTTTGTAGTCCACGGCCAGGTAGGAAAAGCTCAGGTTGTTCTCATCATGCGCCAGCCTGAGGTCGCCGGCAAAAGGGCCGGCGGTTGCGCCTTTCACCTGCAGCCCGGTAATGTAAACCGGCAAGGGGTATTCCTGTTTTCTGATATCATCCGGATTGAAATAGTTATACCCGTTCTCGCTCCCAATATAGATGGTACCATCAGCAGCCCGGTAGTAAGAGGAGGTTTTGTGATTGCCCTGCAGCACGCCTTCTCTGGCATCAAAACCTTCTATCCTGTCCTCTCCGGGAAGATAACGTGAAAGCCCGCGGTTGCCGATGATCCAGATGCCCCTGTCATCGGCAAGGAGGCCAACGATATTTCCGCTGGCCAGTCCCTCGGCTTTGCTGATCGTTTTTATCACCTTGTGGCTGCTTTTCGAAATAAGGTGAACGCCATTCAGTCCGCCTGCATAGATATTGCCGTTCGCATCCCTCGCAAGGCACTGGACGGTACCTGAAACCTCAGCAGGTATGCTGATGCGGCGAAGACTTTGTGCCTGCGTATTATAGCAGTAAAGACCGCCCGCCTGGGCCAGCCACCAGTTTTGTCCTTCGGCTAGCGCATGATAGGTTGTGTTGGTGGCAATATCCTTTAGAACAGGGTGGGTATCGAACAACCGGAAGCTGCGGCGCGCAGGATCGAAAAGGGAGAAGCCCCCATTGGCGCAAAGCAGTAGCTTATTACCAGGGAGGTTTACCATCGACCAGATGTCTATGATCGTCTTTGCATGAGCAGGGTCTTTATCTGGCGCTCTTATCTGCTCGAAGCTGCCGTCTTTTTTCAGCAGGCCGATACCGCCGCCAAAGGTGCCTGCCCATACCCGGTTATCTGCATCCTTTGCCAATGCCCTGACGGTGCGCAGCTTTTGAAGGCTTGCGCTGCTATCGTAAAAAGCGTAGAATTTTGTAAGCCCGGTCCTGCTGTCTTTCAGGGCAAGCCCGATATTGGTACCGATCCATAGCTTGCCAGGGGATGTTTCCAGAAAACAATTGATCACATCCCTGTATTTCTGAGTCCCATCGGAGAGGCTGGTAACAAACCTGAATGCGACCGGCTGCAGCGAAGCAAAGGAAAGCCCCTTGCTATGCACCAGCAGTGTGCCGTTTCGCGTGATGTAAAGGCTTCTGCAATAATTGCTGCGGATGGTAGCGGCATCATCGGGATTGCTGGTGAGGTGGACGGCCGTTTTTTGACGGACGTCGATGATATAGACACCAAAATATCGGCTCGCCATGGCATAGCGGTCTTCATCCACTTTTCTTATGGTGCCTGCATAACCTCCGATCGCGCTGCCATCATCGGTTTTCCAGCTGTTAATAACCTCTACCCTGCCCGTATGCGTATTGAGCACGCCTACCTCATCGCGTGAAAAGCTCCCGCAGAGATAGGTGCTATCACTCACCTTGCACAGCGCCCAGGCATTGGCATAGGGATAGATGGTCAGCAGCTTTCCGCTCACCGCATCGATCATCAGCAGCGCTTCCCTGCATCCCCAAAGCCATCGGGTGCCC
>DASTPZ010000218.1:0-6677 GCA_035761965.1 Flavisolibacter sp.
GGTCCTCGATAGCCTGGAACCGGCAAAGGGTTGGGCGCATTTCGACGATTATGTGGCCTCCAATCTCAAAACACCGGAAGAATTCAAAACCAAAAGGCCGCTGTCCGGCGAAGTGGAGCTCGCCTTCGATGTAAACAAGAACGGTGAGCCTGTTAACATCACGGTTGTAAAATCCCTTTGTAACGAATGCGATGAGGAAGCCATAAGGCTGCTCAAGGAAGGACCTAAATGGAAAAAGAACAAAAAAGGGAAAGGAAAGGTGACGATCAGGTTCTGAGGCCGCCAACATCGGCCTCGCATGATCCGGGGATATTTCGTAAGTTGAAAAAGATCCAATAAAAACAACAACCTTTATTTCACATCCACACATAAAAAAAGAGCCTTGCGATGCAGGCTCTTTTTCTTTTGGGCAACTGCTGATACAGGTGCCGGTATATAAGCTTATTTCAAGGACTCAAGCAGCTTTTCGTTCAGCTTCACATAGTCTTCATTAGGCTCCGCCTTTGCCAGTTCCATAGATTTCTGAGCTGTTGCGCGGGCCTCCTCTTTTTTGCCGAGCTTGGCTAGTGCGTTGGCCTTTTGGTGATACACCCAGAATGCCTTGGGATTTTGCTCGATGGCCTTGTCGAACCAGGTTATGGCCTGGTTAAGATCCTTGCCTGTTTCCATATAATACATGGCTGCCTGGAAGTAGGGACGGCTGTCCCTGAGCGCCCTGTTGATATCGGCAACAACCTTCCTGTCGTATTCAGTTGCAATAGGCAGGCTAACCGCGAGGTTTTCCCACATGATCTGCAGTTGGGCGCTGTTAGGCTTTACATCGGCAAACTGCATGGTAAAGGTTTCAACTGTCTCGTTCATCTTTACCGGCTTTACCGATACCCTGGCCACATCGTTCTCCTGCTTATATGCCACGGGGCTGGTCACGTCGAGTTGCTTGGTTACGATCATCGTCCACTGGTCCTTATCCGGGATGCTCAACAACCCATACTTCCCGGGCGCGATCCTTGTTCCGCCAATGATCACCGTGTCGGAGAAAGTCAGCGTGGTTGCCTGGTTGGCGCCCGTGCGCCAGACCTTTCCATAAGGAACAAGATCACCAAAAACCTTACGGCCTTTCATGCCTGGCCTGGAATAGGTAAGCTCAATGTTTCCGATACCAAAATCCTGGCGGATGGTTTGCGTCGGACTTGGCTGGGGTGTTTTTACTGTCTGGGCCTCGGCCATGTTCAACATCAGGCAAAGACTACCGAAAGCAATCATTTTCTTCAACATAGATTTCGATTTTGGCACAAATGTATAGAGATTGTCCTAGAGTTTGGCGCCTGGCGGCTCTTCCCATTTAGCCCAAACTCTTTTCTTTGCAAAGGCAAGGCATCAACCCCAGTCCATCATAAGCCCTTTGCAAGAACCGGCGCAAAGCTTATTGAACCGGCTTACGCCCTGTCACAGCCTGTATCAGCGCAGCCGTCAGCATCAGCCCTACTGCACCGATGGCATTGAGCCATAAAAAGCTGATATCCGGCAGCCAGGAAAGGCCAGCTATCTGTTCATTGAAAAAAAGCAGTATAACAAATACCTCTACGATTAGCGCGGCGGTAAATGTTGCAGTTCCCCCGATCTTTTTGAGGTAAAATGCCACCAGGAAGATGCCGAGGATCACACCATAAAACAAGGAGCCAAGCACGTTAACGGCTTCTATCAGGCTTTGTCCGAGCTTGCTTGAAAACTGTGCAACCAATATGGAAAATATCCCCCATCCCAATGTATACAATCTTGAAATACGGTATTCAGCCGCCGGGTTGTCGCGCCCCCTGAATTGCTGGTGAAAATCGCAGACCGTACTCGCGGCCAGCGAATTGAGCGCCGCCGCAATGGAGCCCCAGGCAGCCAGGAATATGACGGCAATGAGCAGGCCTTTCAATCCGGCAGGCAGGTAATTTTTGACAAATGAAAGAAACACATAATTGGTATCGTTGGTGTCGCCACCGGTTTCCTGTGCAGATATGCGCCTGAACTGTCCACGATAGGCCTCCGACTCGGTGTTCAGGCTTTTCAGCTCAGCTGCTATGGCTTCGGCACCGCTTTCATCGCCATTCTTTAAAGCCTGCGTGAACCTTTTGGTCGCTTCCTGCTTGAGTAGGTTTACGGAATCATAACCCGACTGCAGCATACGCACCGAATCGGCCTGCTTTCCTGCAGTTACGGCCGTAAGCAGGCTGTCGTTGAATGAAAGCGGCGCCTTATTGAACTGGTAAAAGGTAAACACCAGTACACCGATCAGCAGGATAAAGAATTGCATGGGCACCTTCACCAACCCATTCATCAACAGTCCGAGCCTGCTTTCGGTATTGCTCTTTGCGGTAAGATACCTACCTACCTGCGACTGGTCGGTACCGAAATAAGACAGCGAAAGAAAAAATCCACCTATGACACCGCTCCAGATATTGTACCTGTCGCTCCAGTCAAAGCCCGACTCGGTTTGTCCGCTTGTAATCACATTAAGCTTCCCCAGCTTCCCTCCCACATGCAGGGCTTCGAAAGTGCCTACGCCCTGTGGCAGCAGCCGCACGATAAAAACCGCAGCGAGAGCAATGGCGATGAATATGATCAGGATCTGCAGGGTTTGAGTATAGGCCACGGCCTTGGCGCCTCCGGTTACGGTATAGATCACCAGCAAGCCGCCCATAATGATATTGGTCCAGAATATATCCCACCCGAACAGCGAAGAGAGGATGATGGATGGCGCGTATATGCTGATGCCTGTAGACAGGCCCCTCTGCAGCAGAAAAAGAAAGGAAGTGAAGGTCCTTGTTTTCCTGTCGAATCTTTTTTCGAGGAATTCGTATGCCGTATAGACCCTGAGCTTTCTGTAAAGCGGCACAAAGGTGATGCAGATCACCACCATGGCCAGCGGTATGCCGAAATAGTATTGAATAAAGCGCATGCCATCGGCATAGGCCTGCCCAGGTCCGGAAAGAAAGGTGATGGCGCTGGCCTGCGTACCCATGATGCTGAGCAGCACAAGGTACCAGGGCATGGAATTGTTTGAAAGAAAATAACCCTCGAGGTTCCTGGTCGTACGGCTTTTATAGAGCCCGTACAGCACTATCCCCGCCAGCACCAATGTGATAACAAGCCAATCGGTCGTGTTCATGAAAAGGTTTTGGTGAACAGGTAAAAGAGAACGATCAGCACCGCCAGGAAACCGATCACCAGCACATACCAGTGTGTCCATGTTTTGAACAAGGGAACTTTTTCCTTCTCTTCATCCATAGTTTGCATTTTCGTTTTGATCGCCCGCGTTTCTTATATCGCCGGTCCGCTTTATCTTCTGCGCAGCAGGCTGGAGCTGAGCAGGCCCAGCACGAGGCCGATGATAAGCCCGAAATGAACCCGTTTGATAAAGATGCCGATAACAAGCCCGATCATGATGGCAAAGGCAAAGCCCACCGCGCCACGCTTTCCGTCTGGCCTTCTTTCTTTCGTCATAGTGTTTTCTTTTGGTTGAGGGCGATCAGGTTGGCCAGCAGGCGGTAGGCGCCGGGCACACCGGAAGGCAGCTGCCTGAAGAAAGCCAGCCCTGTATAGGTAAAATATCCTTTGCCGTAGCGGCTGACCACCAAGGCGCCGTCATCAGGCTGCTCGCCGGGATCGCTCATGCGCAGGATGGGCTGATAGTTTGCATCGAGGCTGCCTGCATGATAGATGCTCCGCTCCTGTACCCAGCCCTTGAAATCGTCCGGACCGATCTTGTTGGGATAATTGAGTATGGGATGATCAGGCACCAGGAAGCTTACCGGTGCATTCTCGTCGGTGATGCGCTTTGAAGAAAGAGAGAATGGATAAGGCCCCATCTTTGCCCGGAGATTATTGGCCTGGCTGTATTGTACGATGTAGTTTCCACCGCCCTCCACATATTTCATGAGCTTTTCATGATACCTGCTCATCCACTCATTTGTATTGAAAGCACGTACCCCGGATAAGACGGCATCGAAGGATTTAAGGTCAACTCTCTCCATTTCCTTTTCGGTAAGAAGGGTTACCTCATAACCCATTTGCTCCAATGCTTCGGGAACTCTATCTCCGGCTCCTGTGATATATCCTATACGCCTGCCTTTTGTCTGAAGGTCGACCGGCACAAGCTTTACCCAGTCGGTATAGAAATAGTTGATGTAAGGAATATGGTCGTAGCGTATGTTAGCCAGCGCAAGGTTGTTGACCGGCGCCGTATCGATCTTTATCGAAGGCAGGGCCCGCACCGGATCCCGCGCAAACTCACCCGCCTTGAGCGTAAAATCATGGTTCAGGGACTGACCCTTATTCAACAAGCCCTTTCCATGTGAGCCCGAACGCTTGTCCGCAGGCAGCTCCACCTGGATCAACGCCTGGTTATAATCAATGACCTTATTTGCAGTTGCCTGAACCCTCAACGCCTTTTGCTCCTGTTCCGATTTTTTCAGCAGGAGCAGCTCGGGATGGGCATATACCGAAACAGCCGGTACAACGGTAAGCGGCTGGTTCTGTTCGCCCTTTACCTGGTCGGTGAATTTATACCGCACGGGGCGCGAAATAAGGAATTCTTCATTCAGGATGGTCAGCCTGAAGAAAGCGGTGAGCGATGGTTCTACATCCGGCTGGCCTACCTGCATCTGGTCAGCAATATCGAAATATCCTTCCCGCATGGGCTTTTGCAGCCAGTATGGCTGTGTGATAGGTGTTGCCGGGAAGAGGCTCACCTCCCGGCTGAAGCTGAAATTCCTGTTGGGCTGAAGCCTTAAGGCAAAGCTGCTGTCGAAGGTTTCAACGCCGATGCCATCAAGCCTGATCCCGATCGCTGCCCGGTCGTTCACCCAAAAATTGAGCCGGAGCGAATCGCCCTGCGCAACATAGGGCTGCGAAGCATAGCACTCCAGCCAAATCCCGCTTGCCTGTTCTATCAGGGTGCGTACCTCAGCGATCTTCTGGGTCTTCCAGTATCCGTCGGGAAGCTGCCTGATAGCCGTGTATAATTTAATGAGACCCGGAACAGATCGATAAGGCCGTTCAAATGAAAAAGAATCGATCAGGCTGGCGACCATACGTTCTGTGCCTTGCGCACCCGGCACCCTGCTCCAGCTCGTGTTCACGCTATCCATGAGGTCCTGTACAGGAGGCGTGCCCCCTGTAGTTCGAAACTGTTCAAAGGCCTCGCCCCTGCTGCTGGCAACACCAAATCCCTGGCTCTTATGCTGGCTGCGGCTTTCTGCAGCAATCTCTCCATAGCTTCTGCCCAGTACGGGATTAAACCCGCCTACATCTAACTTAAAAATATCGGTTTGTGTGCTGGCTCCGAAACTGTTCCAAAGAATGCGTTTTGCCTGCCATGCCTTAACATACCGCAGCTGTTCCGGAAAGCGATTGGGATCGGCGGCAGCTGAGAACGCCTCGTTCGCAAGAATAGCGGAACCGGTATGATGGCCATGACCTCCCTCGCCGGTTGTTGGAAACCTGGTAATGATCACGTCGGGCTGAAACTTCCTGATCACCCATACTACGTCGGCAAGTATTTTTTCCTTATCCCATTTCGCAAAAGTTTCCGCGGGTGTTTTCGAATAACCGAAGTCGAAAGCTCGGGTAAAGAATTGTTCGGCTCCGTCCACCCGGCGGGCTGCAAGCAGCTCCTGAGTGCGGATCAGCCCGAGGGCTATGCCCTGCTCGTCCCCGATCAGGTTTTGTCCGCCATCACCGCGCGTTAGCGAGAGATAACCTGTACGGTATAATTTATCCTTGGACAGATAGGTCAGCAACCTTGTATTTTCATCGTCGGGGTGAGCGGCAATATAGAGCACACTGCCAAGCACATTCATTTTCTTGAGTCCGAGAAAGATGTTAGCCGAGCCCGAAGCGGGCTGCTGGCTGCGAAGCGCAAGCACCACAAGGCAGGCAGCAGAAAATAAAAAAACTCTTTTCATTCCTTTTCGTTAAACGGTCGGTTGGATGTTCAAATAAAAGAAAAAGGGTGAAAACTAATTCACCCTCCTTTGGAATTACAAAAATTTTAGTCTCCTACCAGGAAAACCGCGTTTGAGAACATCAGCTTTCCATTCTCCCAAAAGCTGCGGAACAGTAAATTATCGCCCAGGTGCGTTATCGTGCCCTGGCCGATCTCCTGCACTCCGAACAGCAGCCCGTCCTGAAGGCGCTCCCTCAGCCTGGATCCAACAAAGCCGGCTACCTGCCTGTCTTTCTTGATCACGCCTACATTCCATCCGCCGTCGCGGATGAAATCATAGATATTAGCATCCTGCTTCAGGGTATAATAATAAGAAGGATAACCAAAGCCCAGCGGATGGGTATTATCCAGCTCCACGCGATAGATGGAGCCCGGGGTCATTTCAGGTATAAAATCCCTTTCTCTTTCTTCGTACCGCTTGAGCGCGGCATAAGGCTCCTTAGACTCCTCTCCTTCCTGCTTCTTCGGTTTGATGGCCCAGTCGAGCCTCGAAAGCTGCGCCACTGCATTCTCCATGGCCACCAGGTGTCCTCCCGACTCTACCCAGGTACGCAGCGCTTCTGCCTGGCCCTTGTCACCAAGGAAGCGATAATTGCCATTGGGCATGATCAGCACATCATATTCTTTCCATCTTCCCTGCTGCATATCACTAAGGTTGATCAAGGTAATGGGATAAGCAATC
>DASTPZ010000219.1:0-10954 GCA_035761965.1 Flavisolibacter sp.
CATCTTGAGCGTGGGATGCTGGTGGATGAAGGAAGATATTTTTGGACTGAACAGGAACATGATGGTCATGGCGATTACAACGGCCGCGATCATGATCTCCACATGTTCAGCCGTACCTCCCGCGGTGATCACGCTATCGAAAGAAAACACGGCATCGATCAGCATGATCTGGGCAATGGCCTTACCCAATGAGAGATAGTTGGCCTTACCTGCCGCTGCGCTGGGGTCTTCTCCTTCCAGCTTCTCATGGATCTCTTTTACCGATTTATAGATCAGGAACAGGCCGCCCGCAAGCATTACGATGCTGGCCAGGTCAAAGCCCTTGCCGAAAGCAGTGAGAACCGGTTTTCCCCTCTGCGAAAGCAACCAGCTTAAACCCATGAGCAGGATACTGCGGGTAATGATGCCCACAATCATCCAGGCCCTTCGTGCCCTTTTTTTGTTGGCCTCTTCCACCCGGTTGATGATGATGCTTACGAAGATCACGTTATCGATACCCAGCACTACTTCAAGGATAACGAGAACAATAAAGCTGATGATACTTTCGGTCGTAAAAAGATGTTCCATAAAAAAATAAAGCTGTTAGATAAATTTTCAATTAACTGCGGCCGCTGTTCCAACCTTTGCAGATACGCCTGGCAACCGACGGGCCTTCATAGATAAAGCCGGTCCAAACCTCCACAAGGTTGGCACCGGCGGCCTTTTTTTCTACCGCATCTTCTGCAGTAAAGATGCCGCCGCTGCCAATGAGCGGAAGGCTGCCACCTGTTTGTTTGCTGATGTAGCGGATAAGCTCCGTGGCTTTTTGCTTCAGGGGCTTGCCGCTAAGTCCGCCGGCTCCGATAGCCTCAACCTCCGGATGGCCTGTTTTCAGCCCCTCCCTGCTGATGGTGGTATTGGAGGCTACAAGCCCGTCGAGGCGGATCTCGCGGGCGAGCGCGATCACATCATCCACCTGGGTATTGGTAAGATCCGGTGCGATCTTCAGGAGGATAGGCTTGGCCCTATCGAAACTTTTGTTCTGTTCCTGGAGGTGCACCAATATTTTCTTAAGTGCATCTTTTTCCTGTAGTTCCCGCAGCCCGGGTGTATTGGGAGAGCTCACGTTCACCACAAAAAAATCAACATAGGGATGAAGGGCCCGGAAGCAGATCTCATAATCCTTCCACGCTTCTTCGTTAGGGGTCGACTTGTTCTTGCCGATGTTGCCGCCTACCAGAAAGGAAGCCTGCCCGCTTTCTGCCTTCCGGCTCTTTCTCCAGGCCTTTAGCCTTCTTGTTACCTGGTCTACGCCATCGTTATTGAATCCCATCCGGTTGACCAGGGCGCCATCCTTGGGAAGGCGGAATAGCCGGGGCTTATCATTCCCTGCCTGCGGCCTGGGTGTTACCGTGCCGATCTCCACGAAGCCAAAGCCCAGGGCTTCGAGCTCACGAAGGTAGCGGGCGTTCTTGTCAAACCCGGCACCGAGGCCTACAGGATTCCTGAATTGCAGTCCGAGCAGCGATGTTGGGACAGCCTTCGGGGAAAACGACCGGGCGATAAGACTTCTGCAAAGGCCGACCGAGCAGGCCGCCTTGAGCAGGTTCATCGATACATAGTGGGCTGTTTCCGCCGGCAAAAGGAACAGCAGGTTCCGGAAAAAACTGTACATGGGCTGCGAAGTTAAAAGGAAGGAGATAAATGGAAGCGGAAGAATCCATCCTCCGGTCTTTTCTACCTTAATGCCGATGCAGCTTAACCCGTAAGCCCGCCTTTCGGGTCCCGCCGGTTTTAACCATTTTCAAATTAGTTGTTGATGCAACCAAATAGAAAAATACTTAACTTCAAGGAACAATCTGAGCATATGCAGGAAGCTTATATCGTAGCAGGATACAGGACAGCCGTAGGCAAAGCAAAACGCGGCGGGTTCAGGTTCTACAGGCCCGACGACCTGGCCATCGACCTTATCAGGGGTTTGCTGGATTCTGTGCCCCAACTGGACAAGCAGCTCGTAGATGACGTGATCGTGGGCAATGCCGTGCCCGAAGCGGAGCAGGGACTGCAGATCGGCCGCATCATTGCAGCCAGGGCCATTGGCTACGATGTGCCGGGCATGACGGTGAACCGTTATTGTGCTTCCGGTCTTGAAACGATCGCTATTGCAACGGCAAAGATCAGGATGGGCATGGCCGACTGCATCATAGCGGGCGGTACTGAAAGCATGAGCATGGTGCCTACCGCGGGCTGGAAAACAGTTCCGGCCTACTCCATCGCAAAGGATGACCCTGACTACTACCTGAGCATGGGTCTCACGGCGGAAGCTGTGGCCAAAGAGTACAAGGTGAGCCGCGAAGAGCAGGATGAGTTTTCCTATCATTCCCATCAAAAGGCCCTGCATGCCATTACCAATGGTTATTTCAAGGATGGCATCCTGCCCATGACGGTGGAAGAGATTTACCTTGACGAGAAGGGCAAGAAGCAGAAAAGAAATTTTGTTGTTGATACGGATGAGGGACCAAGGGCCGATACCAGCCGGGAAGTGCTTGCCAAGCTAAAGCCGGCTTTCGCGGCAAATGGCATGGTCACTGCCGGCAACTCCTCGCAAACCAGCGATGGCGCTGCATTTGTGATCGTTATGAGCGAGCGCCTGGTTAACCAGTTGGGCTTAAAGCCAATAGGAAGGCTCGTAGCCTGTGCATCGGCAGGCGTTAATCCCCGCATCATGGGCATCGGACCAGTGGCGGCCATTCCCAAAGTACTGAAGCAATCCGGCATGAGCCTGGGGCAAATAGACCTGGTAGAGCTTAATGAAGCCTTTGCTTCTCAATCCATTGCCGTCATCCGCGAAGCGGGTCTTGACCCTGCCAGGGTAAATATCAATGGCGGGGCCATTGCTCTTGGGCATCCGCTGGGCTGTACCGGCGGCAAGCTCACCATCCAGATCCTGCACGACATGAAAAGACTGAACAAAAAATACGGCATGGTAACGGCCTGTGTGGGCGGTGGACAGGGCATTGCAGGCATCATAGAGCACATCGGCTGAGTAAAAGCAGGTAAAGGCTGTTAAATTGTGAACAATTCATGACATAAAAATTTGATATAAACGGTCTAAAATTTTAAATTTGTTCACCACCAAAATTTAACGGACCTATGAGCCAGCCCAACGCCCTCCCAAAAATTCTTTATGTCGACGACGACAGCGATGACTGCATCCTGCTGACGGAATCCTTTGCATCGGCCAGTGCCGACCTGGTATGTGCCTCAGACGGACAAACAGCCATCAAATATCTTCATTCCGTAGAAACAGGGGCCCTGCCCTCGCTCATCATCCTTGACCTTAATATGCCGGGATGGGATGGAAAGCAAACGCTCAACTATATCAAATCCGACCCTTCTCTTTCTTCTATACCAGTGGTGATCCTGTCGACTTCGGAGAACAGGATGGACAAAGAGGTATGCTCGAGGCTGGGTGCGGCTTCTTATTTTCAAAAACCTTTTCATTATGACGGCTACAAGGAAGTAGTGAAAAGCTGCATGCCTCTCGTAAAAATCTAGCCTCATCTCAACCAAACCGGCACAAGTGAATCCACTGAAGATAGTACTTTATGCAGACGACGATATAGACGACAAAACCTGGGTAAACGAAGCTTGCAAGGCTGCCAACAGCTCCCTGGAAATGAAGTTTGTGGGCAATGGCAGGGAAGTACTCGATTATCTTTCGGGCATGCTGCCTGGCGAAATGCCTTCATTGATCGTGCTTGATCTCAATATGCCCGAGCTGGACGGAAGACAAACACTAAAAGCCCTCAAGGAGCATGTGTCTTACCAGCGCATACCAGTAGCCGTTGTTACCACCTCTTCGAGCAAGATCGACCGCGAAGTATGCCAGCGGCTGGGCGCCTCCGTTTTTCTTACCAAGCCCGATACCTATAGCGAATGGCAGGATATAGTGCGCACGCTCGAACCTTATGTTATGGAGCAGCCGTAAGCTTGTCGCCCATTGGCTTCGCGATCTTTCTTTCCCCGATCTGCTGGCGCCACATGGCATAATAAAGGCCCTTCTCTTCCAGCAGTGCATCATGGGTACCCGTTTCCACTACATCCCCTTTTTCGAGCACATAGATCCTGTCGGCATGCATGATGGTCGATAGTCTGTGGGCGATAAGGATAGTTACCTGGCTGCGCTCGGAAGACACCTCCCTGATGGTCTGCGTAATGTCTTCTTCGGTAAGCGAATCGAGGGCCGAGGTGGCCTCATCGAAAATAAGCAGCTTTGGCTTGCGAAGCAGGGCCCTGGCTATGGAAAGACGTTGTTTTTCGCCGCCGGATAGCTTAAGTCCGCCCTCACCGATCATGGTCTCCAGCCCTTTTTCCGCCCTGGCCAGCAGGTTCTGGCAACTGGCCTTGTTAAGAGCATCGAGCAGGTCGGCTTCGGAAGCCGAGGCATTTACAAAGGTCAGGTTCTCGCGAATGGTGCCGGAGAAAAGTTGCGTATCCTGCGTAACAAAACCGATCTGGTTGCGGAGGTCTTCGAAATTGATGGAGTTCTCATCGATGCCATTATACAATATCCTGCCGGTCTTTGGCCGGTAAAGGCCCACCAGCAGCTTCATGAGCGTGGTCTTGCCCGAGCCGGAAGGGCCCACGAAAGCAATGGTCTCACCCTGCCTGGCAGAGAAGCTGATCTTGTTGATCGCGCTCTGCTGGGCCGTTTGGTGCTGAAAGCCCACCTGCTCAAAGGCAAGGGTATGGATCTCTCCCAGGGGCTGTGGATTGGCCGGGTGGGGTTCGGGCTTTTTCGACATCAGCGTCTGGAAATTGTTAAGCGAAGCTTCCGCCTCGCGGTAGGAAAGAATGATGTTCCCTATATCCTGCAAAGGCCCGAATACAAAAAAAGAAAAGATCTGCATGGTTACCAGGTCGCCGGCATCCATCTGGTCGCCAAAAATGAGGTACATGAGAATAAAGAGGATCACCTGCCTGAGCGTATTTACAAAAGTGCCCTGGATAAAGCTGATGCTCCGGATGCGCTTTACCTTGGTGAGCTCCAGGCCTAGGATCTTGTAGGTGTTCTTGTTCAGGCGGCCTACCTCCTGCTGCGTAAGCCCGAGACTTTTCACCAGCTCTATATTGCGCAGCGACTCCGTGGTAGTACCGGCAAGGGAGGTGGTCTGGCTTACAATATCTTTTTGAATGACCTTGATCTTTTTGCTGAGCACATTGCTGATCCAGGTAAGCATGGTGATGCCTACGAGATAGGCGATGGGAATGGACCAGTGTATCTTGACGCCCGCGTACACAAATACAAAGACAACCCCCACAAGCACGCCAAAGAGCACATTGATGAAATAGTTCATGAACTTTTCGGTATCCACCCTTACCTTCTGGAGCACGCTCAGGGTCTCGCCGCTGCGCTGGTCCTCGAACTCCTGGTAAGGCAGCTTCATGGCATGCTGGAGCCCGTCCGTAAATACCCTGGCCCCGAATTTCTGCACCACTACGTTCAGGAAATAGTCCTGGAAATTCTTGGCAATCCGGCTGATCATCGCCACAGTAATGGAAGCGAGCAGCAACCATACTACCCCATAGAGCATTTCAGGTTTGCCCTTGCTGATGATGGTGTTTTTTCCGAAAAAGAAATCGTGCTCGTCGAAGGACGCCACTTTCTCATGATGGGTAGCCAGGTCGATGAGCTTTCCGAAAATGATAGGGTCTGCGAGAGAGAAGCTTATGTTGACCGCGGCCAGTAGCAGCACCATAACAACCAGTCCACGGTGCGGCCGCAGGTAATGTAAGAGTATTTTCATGTTCTGTCAGTCCTCAAATAAGCCTACAAGTTACTATTAAAAGCCCGACCGGCAAGAAGGGCTCAATAGCACCGTCCTGGATCCGGGCACCGGCAGGATGGCGTTTTTCTGCGGAAAAAAGACAAGCGGCCGCTCGCTTTACATGCTTGAAGAAAACAGGCTGGGTCGGGCTCAGCGCCTTCAGGCCTTTATATAATTGCCGATGCTCCAGCCCCTTCCCACCGCTTTCCTGGCCCAGCGCAAATAAAAGGGAAGTTGCTCGAAGGCGGCCTTCTGAGCCCTGATCCTTACGGCATCGATAGGATGGATCAATTTGACAAGATTCGGGATGCTTTCCTCCTGGTAACGGTTGAAAAAATTCCTGAGCAGAACCCCGAACTCCTTGAAATCCCCGTATTGTGCAATATACTCCCGGGTGCTTTTTTTGCTGCCGGCTGTTATGAGCTTTTCCAGCTGGACCGGCGCGGGTGCCTTAAGTCCGAGTACAGACAGGCCGCTCCCCATACTGCCCTCAGGGATGGTCTTTGCATCGGCATAGACCTGTCCCTGCCTGATGCCTGCAAATACTTCATCCAGTCCCTTTACCGGGTAAGTGGCCGAATCCATATAAAGCAGGTTACCCTCGTGTGAACAGGCAAAATCCCTGACGGTCTGCAAACCGCTGCCGCTCCCCCCGGGACTAAGCTCTTTCAGCTCAAATTCATTAAAGAAGCTGCCAAACACTTCGAGGGCTGCCGGCTGGCTGGTATAAATAACAACAGCGTGGCTGGCAGGCGGCTTGAGATTATAGGCAGCCAGGTATTTGAGGAGGGCATAAGCGCACCCGTGGATTTCCGCGGGGTCGAAGGCCCTGTATAAAATATAATTGCGCATGATGGGCGGCATATTGGCGTAAGAGGGTAATAAATTATAGTGCCAGATTGGTGCCGGTTTCCCGCGTTAATACGGCTCTATTGCAGAGCCGGCTGACCGGTTCGCATACAACCGGATCATGAAAGCGGCAAAATTGCCCCCGGCTGATTATCTTTCCTCCCAACCGTTCAAAAGGAAAAACCTCCGCGGTCTACTGCGGCTGATCAAAAAAACAAACACATGTCAACAGAAAAACTATTCATGCTGCTGCTTGGCTGCAGGCCACCAGGGCGAAATACGGAGCAGCACGATATATTCTTTTCCATTGGCCCCAGTCTTGGCAGCCTGAAAGAAGACATCCTCCGGTTCTGGCCTGAGGCCAAAGGCAAAGTGCATATAGATGCCTGGCGGGAAGTAAGCCAGGTAGATGGTTTTGCGGTAAAAGTGGTGAAGCGGGATGGCTCGATGGATAAGGACCAGACACACCGCCTTTTCTTTCTTAACCTCGGTGGCTACAAGCCGGGAGAGTTCGAGGAATACCACTATAAAATGCTCAGCGCCGGCACCGGCAAGGCGGATGCGATAAAGGCAGCGCGACAGACCGCTTTTTACAAGCATACCGGCTTTAAGGGCGCCGAAGCCCATATCGACGACAAGTATGGAGTAGACGTGGATGAGGTGCATGAGATAGAGGACATTCTGCCGGAAAGGGTGAAAGAAATGTATATGATACGGCTCGAGAGAAACGAAGGCTTGAGAGAGGACGAGATGCAGTTGGGGTATTTGAAGCTTGAGAAAATTTGAGGGGTGGGAAAACCATGAAATTTATTCCATGCCCCGCATTCATCTTCTTGGTATTTGCGGGCTGCAGGACCAATACAATAGATCTGAGCAGGGACTGGAAGACAGTATTATAACTGCCGGACCCTACTGCTGCCAGGGTCCCTGACTTGTTGAGACACTTGCTACCGATTTTCGATTCTTTGCTCACCAGGGATCAACAGTATCGTTGTTCACTCAATGACTATCCAAAAAAGGAAAGAGAATGCCTCCAGCGAATTCGTAAAGAAAATACTGGCAGAATGCAGGAGGTAGATGCCGAAAACCTGCAGATTGCCTGAGGTGTCATTCAAAAGAACGGCTGGCTTGGATACAAGGAGATTGGAATGAACGCCAGACTTGCTCATTTCATTTGGGATCAGCAACCTTGTTAAAATGCAATGACTTAGCTAACAGCGCGCTCAATTTTATCAGAATCAACTAGAAAAACCTGGTCGGCCGATACAGGATAGAAACATCATTAGTCTATAATCCAGGAAGAACCAAGCAGGAAACAAATAGTATAAAAATAAAAGGAATTAAATATTTTTATAAGAAACCACCACCATCATGAAAAAAATTTTTTTATCCTTATTCGCCACCGCGGCAATTTTTTCAGCAAAAGCACAATGGTCCTCTTCGGGAACACATATTCACAATACAAACAGCGGCTTTGTGGGTCTGGGTACAACCAACCCCCTTAGTTTACTGCATGTAAATGGGTCGTCAACCGTTGAAGCACGTACCTGGACAGGCGCCAGCCACAATAGCTCAACCGTGCCTTCCCTGTTGATTGGCAAGCTGGACGATCCCCAGTTGGTGCCGGCTTTACAGATTGCCACTTATGACTTCAGCGGCCAGGTCTGGGCTTACTTCCAGGGAATTCGCTGGGCGCAGCACTTCAAATTTCAGCGCAGCAGTCCCAATGGCACTAAGGATATGATACAACTGGGAGGATCCGAAGGAGGTGATAACTATATGAATGTTTTTGCCGGCGATGGTACGATAAGAGTTGCTCTGAACTCGGTAAACGCCTGCTATTTCAGAGGAAAACTGGCCATTGGTACCGATAATCCTGGCAGCTACATGCTGGCGGTTAATGGTGATGCCATCTTCACAAAGATCAAAGTGAAGGCATATGGCACTAACTGGCCGGACTATGTTTTTAGCAGCAATTACCGGCTGCCATCGCTCAAAGAAGTGGAAACATTTATTCAAAAGAACCACCATCTGCCTGGCGTACCCTCTGCACAAGAAGTAAAGAACAACGGTATTGATGTTACCGACAATCAAGCCGTTCTTCTAAAGAAAATTGAAGAGCTAACCTTGTATGTGATCGAGCTAAATAAGAGGAACGAACAGCAGGATGCGGAGATCAAAGACCTTAGAAGCCGTCTTTCTGCCAATAACAATTGAACATGCCAGCTCTGTCTTTCACATATCTCCGTAAATAAATAGAGAGCGGCCCCATACTGAGGCCGCTCTCCAATAAATAAGCTATCTATAAAACTGCTCGAGAGATTTCAAATACTCCTCCGCTTCCAACTCTCCATCCCATACGCATACAATAGTGGCCCCAAAAACCAAAAATTGCTTTGCAGTACATCTGGCGCGCATTTAAGAACATTAAAAAGTGCATGTTGGCTATTAAACTTCCTCGTCGAAAAAGGATTTATGAGAGCAACGCTAAAATAAATATGCTCTGGGACCGTAAGAGAAAAAGTATACCCGAGCAGCTCCCGTTTCAAGTTGGCCAGCAATGGTTTGCCTAAAACTGAAGAATCAACTGAATTAATGTGTATGTCTACCACTTTTGCAGCCTTACAATACAAGTCGATGATGTGAAGCTCCGTCGACACCTTGTCATATTCGCCTCTATCGAATACAAAGGCCTTGCGTGCCGCTCGATTGAGACTGTCGATCTGATTGATAAATGATGAAGAATCAGGTGTTTGGCAATAAGCGCCCAAAGAAACATGCGCTAGTATCACTAGAGCGATCACTTTCTTGATGACGAGCTTCAATGACATGGTTGACTGGTTTTTAATCCATAAGATGCGAAAAGACTGAACAACCGCTGTTTGAATAGAAGAAAGATGGGCCATTCGCCCGACCAGCTGATAAAAGATCAGCCTTGATCTGGCAAGTATCTTTCCCTGGAATAGGCATTTCCATGCAGATGTTCCCGCAAGCCCTCCTCGCCAAGCAAGGCTTTGCAATCCACTAATGATTCTAGTGATGATTCAAAGTGCGCCTATACTCTTCTCTGTTCAAGCCCTCGATACCCTTAGCGACGAAAAATGTTCTCAAAAACCAACGCCGCTCTTCTAAGACATCGCCAACTCTTTCAAGAACTAATTCATAGAGCTCCAACTGACTATTGAATCGCCTTATTGTGAAAGGATTCATTAAAACAACGGTAAAATATATGTTCCCTGGCACTTGGCTGGAAAAACGGTGTCCTATTAACACCTTTTAACACCTTCTCAGGGTTCGTTAACAAACGCTTGCCTAAAATAGCAGAGTCATTAGAACTGACTTCAATCCTTGCAACAACAGATTCCTCAAAACGCAAGTCGAAAACATGTAGCTCTGTTGATATTCTGTCATACTCGGCTTTGTCAAAAACAAAAGCCCTTCTTATTAACTGCTTTAAACTACCTATTTCAATTGCCCTCGCGGAAGAATCGAGGCCTTGTGTGTTACCTGCAAAGCAAATGACAAAACTAAACAACAGCAAAGCAAATAAAGCTTTGTCTTTTGAAGAAACATATAGTTAGTTATGGTTAATGCGGCCTAGAAGCAGTGCCTAAACAGCAGCTATATAAGCAGCTTTACTCACAAACCGTCTAGCTACAAAACAGGTAAAGCATCTGCAATGAATAAAATCATATATTTATAAATATAGCGTTTAATATCTAAACAAAAAGCTCGATCACTTTCGACACGGAAGTATGGAGAGTTATTGTACGTCTATAGCAAGCTGCCACTATATCCGTCAGTATCATTGAAGTATGAGACTCGAAAATAATTCAAAACTTCCCTTTGCCAGCGGGGCCTGCAACCGAATTAACAAGGCGCTAGCAGGGGCGGCCATAACGCTGCTCTTTATACCCCATCACGAAAATTTCGACCCCGCGTCTTGCACAAAACCATGTATTCTATTTTGATACAAAATAGTACGCAATGATCTCGAAACAATACTACGCCTGGGATTTACATATTCAAGAGAGATGAAGGCATTCAACGTTACCAAGGCTGATTTGGCTCGTAAGATAGCTATCTCAATTCTTCAAACCGAATACAACCCAAATCCGCCGACTTAAAAATATTCTCGCCGGTTGCAGCTGCCAGCTTTAAAAGAAAAATACAGGATTCCAGACTGATGACAGAAGGCGAGCAAGTAGATCGTCACTAAACATCCAATAGAAATATCCAAGACCCTGCAATTTCTCACCCTCCCCACCCCACCCTGTCCAAACTCCTGTACTGTA